>NZ_CABVGP010000003.1:1509946-1819893 GCF_902497555.1 Amycolatopsis camponoti
ACCTCGACGGCGACTGGCTGGACGACGTGCTCGTCGCCGGGCAGCGGCGGGCCGGGAACTGGGTGAGCCGCGTGTTCCGGCGCGGTGTCCGTTAAGCCGGATTCCGCTGAGCCGGCCGGTCCCGGCCATCGGCACACCGCCCGGGCCCCGTCCCGCGCCCCGGACTCCGGTGAGCAGCCTTTTCGTCAACTTCGCTCACCTGATGGGAAATTCCCGCACCGCGGGGTCTTGTACGCGCTCTCGCGCGGGTGCATCCTGGTCGCCTCGCCGCCGTAAGGAAAGTTTCCTAACTAAAGGGAGCACCAGGAATGCGGAAACTGATCCTGCTCGCGACCATGGCGCTCGCCGCGGCCGTGATGCCCTCGGCCCTCGCGTCGGCGGCGCAAGCCCCCGCCCCGGCCGCGGCACCCGCGACCACCGCGGCCGCCCCGACCGCGGCCCAGCTGCTCGCCAAGACGAACAGCTGCAAGCAGATCTCCAACGGCAAGTACAAGACCGACGAAGACGTTTCGGCCAAGACCGTCGCCGTCTGCGACGCCAACGGCGCCGTGTTCTGGAAAGCCGACATGGACATCGACTGCGACGGCCAGCGCTCCTCGCAGTGCAACGAGGACACCGACTGCTGCTACCAGGACGACACGGCGTTCCACCAGTCCGACGGCAAGCCGCTCAACGCCGCGAAGCTGCCCTACATCGTGGTGCCCAGCTCGAGCAGCATCTGGAAGTACTCGTCGTCGCAGCTGAAGGGTGGCGGCTCCTGCGCCGTGATCTACAACGGCAAGGTCGAGTACGCGGTCATCGGCGACACCGGGCCGACGCAGATCATCGGTGAAGCCTCCTACGCGACGGCGAAGGACCTCGGCATCAACCCCGACCCGTCCAACGGCGGCACCGACTCCGGTGTGACGTACATCTGCTTCAAGAACTCGACGGTGTCGCCGATCGAGAACCACTCGGCCGCGACGAGCAAGGGTCAGAGTCTCGCGACCACCTTCGTGAACAACAACTGACGCGAGCTTTCCCGGGGGCCGATCCGCATCCGGCGGATCGGCCCCTTCTCGCCACCGCCTGACGACAACCGCGTCGACCGCGTTGCCCACCCACTGCAAGATGCAATTCGACATCCGATTTTCACGGGAAAACCGTTACGCCTAACGGCCTCCTCACGCTTTACCCCGTTCGCCGCCCTCCCGGTAACGATCCAGGGGGCCCGGCCGACCAACTTGAGGGTCGCGCGGAATAGCGGAGGTTTTGGCGTGAGGATCAGTGTCTTCGGGCTCGGTTATGTCGGTTGTGTCTCCGCCGCGTGCCTGGCGGGGCAGGGGCACCGGGTGGTCGGCGTGGACGTCAACCCGGTCAAGATCGACCTCATCACCCAGGGCAAGGCCCCGGTGGTCGAGGAGCGGATCGGCGAGCTGACCGCCGAGGTCGTCGCGAGTGGCGCGCTGAGAGCCACGACCGACGTCGCGGAAGCCGTCGCCGACAGCGAGATCTCGCTGATCTGCGTCGGCACGCCGTCGGCGCCGAACGGCAGCCTCTCGACCGTCTACCTCGAGCGCGTCGCCGAGGAGATCGGCGAGGCGATCGCGAAGAAAAGCGAGCGGCACACCGTCGTCTTCCGCAGCACGATGCTGCCGGGCACCTGCCTGGACCTGCTGATCCCGATCCTGGAGAAGTCCTCGGGCCGCACGGCCGGCGTCGACTTCGGCGTCGCGGTGAACCCCGAGTTCCTGCGCGAGGGCACCAGCGTCCGCGACTTCTTCGACCCGCCGAAGACCGTGATCGGCGAGATCGACGCGGCCAGCGGGGACGCCGTCGCCGGGCTGTACGAGGGGCTGCCCGGCCCGGTCTTCCGCGTGCCGATCCCGGTGGCGGAGATGACGAAGTACGCCGACAACTCCTTCCACGGACTGAAGATCGGGTTCGCGAACGAGCTCGGCGCGGTCTGCCGGGCCCTCGGCCTCGACTCGCACCAGGTGATCGACGTCTTCCTCGCCGACACCAAGCTCAACATCAGCCCGGCCTACCTCAAGCCCGGCTTCGCCTTCGGCGGCTCCTGCCTGCCGAAGGACCTGCGCGGGCTGGTCTACGCCGCGCACCGCGCCGACGTCAGCGTGCCGATCCTGTCGCACGTGCTCGCGTCCAACGCCGACCACCTGCAGCGCGCGTTCGACCTGGTCGCGCGCACCGGCAAGCGCAAGGTCGGGCTGTTCGGGCTCTCGTTCAAGCCGGGCACCGACGACCTGCGCGAGTCGCCGCTGGTCGAATTGGCCGAGAAGCTGCTCGGCAAGGGCTTCGACCTCAAGATCTACGACGCCAACGTCAGCCTCTCGCGGCTGATGGGCGCCAACCGCGAGTACATCGAGGGGCGCCTGCCGCACCTCGGCCAGCTGCTCGCCGGGTCCGTCGAAGAAGTGATGGACCACGCCGACGTCCTGCTCGTCGGCACCAAGGACCCCGACGTCCTGGCGGCCCTGCCGCACGGCGGCGACCGGGAGATCGTCGACCTCGTCCGCCTGCCCGACGCCGAGACGCGTCGCCTTGAAGAGGGATATGCCGGCCTTGCCTGGTAAAGCGCTCATCCTCGTCGAAAACCTGTCCGTCCCCTTCGACCGGCGGGTCTGGCAGGAGTCCACGACCCTGCGCGACGCCGGGTGGGAAGTCCACGTGATCTGCCCGCAGGGCACCAAGCGCGACACCGAGGCCGAGGCCGTCGTCGACGGCGTCCACATCCACCGGTACCCGCTCAAGGCGGCGACCGGCGGCCCGGCCGGCTACCTGCAGGAGTACGGCAGCGCGCTGTGGCACACGCTGCGGCTGGCCCGGAAGGTCGGGCCGGTCGACGTCGTGCACGCCTGCAACCCGCCGGACCTGCTGTACCTGGTCGCGAAGGTGCTGAAGCGCCAGGGCGCGCGGTTCATCTTCGACCAGCACGACCTCTGCCCGGAGCTGTACCTCTCGCGGTTCGACCGCGGGCAGGACCTGCTCTACCGCGGGGTCTGCGCCCTCGAACGCGCCACCTACCGTGCCGCCGACGTCGTCATCTCGACGAACGAGAGCTACAAGCAGGTCGCCCGGATCCGCGGCGGCAAGAAGCCCGAAGACGTCTACGTCGTGCGCAGCGCCCCGGTCGTCGAGCGGTTCCACGAGGTCCCCGTCGAGCCCGAGCTGAAGAAGGGCAAGCCCTTCATGCTCGCCTACCTCGGCGTGATGGGCCCCCAGGACGGCGTCGACTACGCCCTGCGCGCGCTCGCGAAGCTGCGGGACGAGATCGGGCGCACCGACTGGCACGCGGTGTTCGTCGGCTCCGGCGACGCCTTCGACGACATGGTCGAGCTCTCGGCCAAGCTCGGGCTGGCCAACCAGGTCGAGTTCACCGGCCGGATCCCCGACGAGGACCTGGTCCGCTACCTGTCCACCGCCGACGTCTGCCTGTCGCCGGACCCGCTCAACCCGCTGAACGACGTCTCCACGATGAACAAGGTCATGGAGTACATGGCGATGAGCAAGCCGATCGTCTCGTTCGAGCTGCGCGAGGCGCGCGTTTCGGCGGGCGACGCGGCGGTCTACGCCCCGGCGAACGACGAGGCGGCGTTCGCGAAGCTCGTCTCGCAGCTGCTCGACGACCCGGAGGAGCGAGTCCGGATGGGCAAGCTCGGGCAGGCCAGGGTCGCCGGCACGCTCTCGTGGGAGAACTCGGCGAAGAACTTGCTCGCCGCGTATGAGCACGCCGTGAAGTCCTGATCGCCGTTAGGTCAAGAAGTCACCGGACGTGTAACCAAAGCACTCGGCTCGACGACGGATCGGGTAACCGGCCGATCATGTGGATCCGTTCGGCGTACCCGTCTCAGGAATGGAGATACCGCCGTTGACTGACGACACGGTGCGCCTGGCCCTGATCGGGCAGGTCCTCCGCAGACGCTGGCGGCTGCTCGTCGCCCTCGCCGTCCTGGGCGCGGCCGTCGGCGCCGGCGCGTCGGTGCTCTTCTCGCCCGGCTACCAGACCTCCTCGAGCGTTCTGCTCCAGGGACCGCGGCAGGCGGACGAGCTGCTCACCCAGGCCGAGGTCGCGACCAGCTCGGTCGTCTTCGACCGCGCCGCGGCCGTGCTGCCGTGGCACCCGAGCGGCGCCGACCTGAAGAAGCAGGTCACCGCGTCCGTCGCGAACGGCAACGTCGTGACGATCACCGTCTCGGCCGACACCGCCGAGCACGCCCAGCAGCTCGCCGACCAGGTCGCGCAGCAGTTCGTGAAGTACTCGGGCCAGCTGGCCAGCAACTCCGCGGACGCGTCGGTGCAGCTGGCCCAGGAACAGCGCGAGTCGCTGCGCCAGCAGGTCCAGCTGACCACGCAGAAGATCAGCGACCTCGCCAAGACCGTCGGCGGTGACCTGACCGTGGAGAGCGTCCAGGTCCGCACGCAGCTCGAAGGCCTGCGGACGTCGCTGGAGCAGGCGATCAACGACCTCAACCAGGCCGACCTCGCGACCGGCGTCGGCAACACCGTGGTGCTCGGTCCGTCCGAGCGCCCGGCCGGGCCGGCCGCGCCGACGCTGGTGCAGCTCGTCGCCGGGGGCGCGGTCCTGTTCTTCCTCGCCGGCGTGTTCGGCCACCTCTTCGCCGCGCGCGCCGACCGGCGGCTGCGGGGCGAACCGGAGATCGCCTCGGCGCTCGGCTCGCCGATCCTGGCCGGCGTCGACGTCACGACGCCGCAGGGCGACCGCCTCCCGGCGACCGGCCTCTACGGCAAGCTGCGGCGGCTGCTCGGCGGCGACCGGCCGTGGGTGCTGCCGCCCATCGCGACGTCGGCCGACGCCGTCAACCGCGACATCCGCTACCGCCGGGTGCTGGCCCGGCTGGCCACCGGCCCCGCCGACGTCCTGGCGCTCGTCGCCGAGGACGACGAAACCGGCAAGCTGGCCGCCGGGCAGCTCGCCGAGCTGGCCGACCGGCTGTCCGTGCCGCTGCGGATCTTCGAGTTCGCGGCCGGCCGGCCGACGGTGCCGGACGCCGGCCCCGACGCCGGTGTCCTGGTCGTGCTCAGCGCCGGCTCCCGCACCGCGTGGGAGCTCGTCCGGCTCGCCGAGGCCTGCTCCGACGCGGGCCAGGAGATCGTCGGCGCGGTCCTCTCCCATCCCGTCCGGTCGTCCGGGCCGGAAGCCGAACCCGTGGCGGAAGACGCCCCCGAGAAAGCCCTGGCAGGTTCGGCGTGACGACTACCTCCGAAACTCAGGCCGCACCGCTGGTCGACCTCCAGCGCCTGTTCGTCGCGATCCGCCGTCGCAAGCGGCTGTGGCTGGCCACGGCGCTGCTCGGGCTGATCGCCGGGGCACTGGTGGCGATCCTGCTGCCCGCGCCGCCGACCGCGGTCACCAAGGTGATCGTGGTCCACCAGGACGACTCGCCGACCGACAGCGGCACGCTGATGCGCACCGACGTCGCCGTGCTGTCGACGACGCAGATCGCCGAAGGCGCGCTGAAGAAGCTGGGCAGCACCGAGTCGGCCGAAGAGTTCATGAAGAACTACGCCGGCCTGCCCGTGACGAACAACGTCATGCAGATCACCGTCAAGGCGAAGAGCAACGAAGAGGCCGTGGCGCAGGCACAGGCGCTGGCCGACGCGTTCATCGCCGACCACGTCCAGCGCAGCCAGGCCGCCGCGGCCGCGGAGTCGAAGGCCATCCTCGACCAGCGGAAGAACGCCCAGGACGAGCTGGCGAAGGTCGACGCGCAGATCGCCGACGAGACCGGCAAGGGCCGCAACGCCAACGCCAGCACCCTCGAAGGCATGTACGGCCGCCGTGCCGCCCTCGCGTCGCAGGTGTCGGACTTCGACTCCCGCGCCCAGCAGGCCGGCATCGGCAGTCCGCAGGTCGCCGCGGGCACCCAGATCGTCGACGCGCCGCGGGCGCTGCCCAAGGCGTTCCTCAAGACCACCGCGACGAACTCCGGCATCGGCTTCGCGCTCGGCCTGGTCCTGGGGATCGCGATCGCCGCCATCGGCGCGGTGTCGCGCGACCGGCCGGTGCTGCGCCGCGAGATCTCCACGCACCTCGGCGCGTCCGTGATCGCGCAGCTGCCGTCGAAGCGCCGTGGCCCGGCGCGGCTGTGGCAGCGCTCGCGCGCGGTGTCCGAACGCCAGCGCGTCGCCACGACGCTGGTGCGCGCGATCAAGAAGGACGAGCCCCGGGTGTCGCTGCTGGAGCTCGGCGCACCGAAGGTCGCCGCCGCGCTCGCCCTCGACATCGCCACCGAGCTCGCCGCCGACGGCAAGGCGAGCGTCCTCGACGACCTGCCGGGCGAAGACGTCCGACGGCTCGCCGGTGAGACGTCGAGCGAGATCACCGTCGTCGGCGCCGGTGATCCGGCCGCCGAGCCGGCCGAGCGGCGGATCGGCGTCGGCACGGTCTCGCCGGGCACGGCGTGGACGGACCTGGAGCACCTCGGCCGGGAGACCGTGCTGGTCGTCAAGGCCGGGCACGCGAACACGCTGTGGCTGCACACCGTCGCCCGGCAGCTCGCCGACCAGCAGATCCCGATCGTCGGCGTGGTGCTGGTCGACCCGGACCCGCGCGACAAGTCCGACGGCACGCTGTGGGACGGCCTGCACACAGCGCTGCGCGGCCGCGCGAAGTCGGCGCCGTCCGCCCACCGCGTCTCGGTCGTCGAGCACGAAGAACGCATCGACGAACTGGCCGCCCGCATCGCCGAACGCGTCGCGGTCGCGGAACCGCCGACGCGGCGGATCGCGCCGGTCCGGCCGGTCGGCCCGCCGCCGGCGCTGGCCAAGCCGCCCGCGGCACCGCTGCCGGAGCCCGGCAAGGTCAGTGTGCCGGACCACCTGGACGCACCGACGAAGAAGTTCGCCCCGGTCAAGCCGCCGAAGCGGCCGACGCCGTTCAAGCGCGACCACGGCGAACCGGCGCACAAAGGCGAACTGAACGCCGAGCTCGAGTCAGAAAAGAGCGCTGTGATAAGCGGGGCTTCGCCCCGAGCCGGGGGCTTCGCCACCCAGACCCCCGAAAAGAGCGCGGAGGTCTCCTGACCACCGCGCCGCGACGAAGGGGACCCACTCGAGATGTGCGGCATCGCAGGCACCTACCTCTGGCCGGACGGCGGGCAGCTCACCGACCGGCTGACCAAGACGCTGGCCCACCGCGGGCCGGATGGCTCCGGCCGCTACGACCACGCCGTCGGCGGCGGCTCCGTCCACTTGGGACACCGGCGGCTCTCGATCATCGACCTGTCCGAGACCGGCGCCCAGCCGATGGTCCTCGACGGGCTCGCGCTGAGCTACAACGGCGAGCTGTACAACGCGCCTGAACTGCGGGCTGAGCTTTCCGCGGCCGGCGTCCGGTTCCGGGGGACGTCCGACACCGAGGTGCTGCTGCAGGCGTGGCGGCGCTGGGGCACGGACTGCCTGCCGAAGCTGCGCGGGATGTTCGCCTTCGCGATGTTCGAGGAAGGCACCGGCGAGCTGTTCCTGGTCCGCGACCAGCTGGGCATCAAGCCGCTGTTCTTCGTGCCGCGGGGCGGCGGCGTCGCCTTCGCCTCCGAGCTGAAGGCGCTGGCCGGTGAGCTGGGTGGGTCGCTGCAGGTCGACAACGCCGCGCTGATCGCGTCCCTGCTCTACTACTGGGTGCCGGACAGCCGCTGCGCCTACCAGGGTGCGGAGAAACTGCAGCCGGGCACGTGGCTGCGCTGCCGCCCGGACGGTCGGATCGACCGCGGCCGGTTCTGGTCACTGCGCGAGGTCGCCGAGGAAGGTGCGGCCTTCGACGGCGAGGTCGACCTGCACGAGGTGATCTCCGAGTCGACCGCCAAGCACCTGCTCTCCGACGTCCCGGTCGCGACGTTCCTCTCGGGCGGCCTGGATTCCAGCTACCTGACGGCGCTGGCCGCGCGGTCGCAGCCGGGGATCTCCGCCTACACCATCGGGTTCCGCGCCGAGGACGCGAAGTTCGAGGCCATGCCGGACGACCTGAAGTACGCCCGGATCGTGGCGCAGCAGTTCGGCGTCGACCTGCACGAGATCGAGATCGCGCCGCAGGTGCTCGACCTGCTGCCGAAGATGACCTACCACCTCGACGAGCCGATCGGCGACCCGGCGGCGATCAACTCGTTCCTCATCTGCTCGGCCGCGCGCGAGGCCGGCGTCAAGGTGATGCTGTCCGGGATGGGCGCCGACGAGCTGTTCGCGGGCTACCGCAAGCACCTCGCGAACCTGATCGCGCTGCGCTACCACAAGGTGCCGGGCGCGGTCCGCAAGCCGGTCGAGTCCCTGGTCGACCGGCTGCCGGTGGCCTCGGCCAAGCGAGGGTACCGGTCGGTGCGGTTCGCGAAGCGGTTCCTGTCCTTCGCGGGCCTGCCCGAGGAGACGGCGTTCCGGCGCAGCTACACGATGTACGACCAGGCCGAGCTGCTCTCGCTGGTGAACCCGGACTTCGCTCCCGCGGTCGAGGACGTCCTGACCGAGCACGCGGACACCTACAACGACCAGGCGCTCGACGACTTCGTCAACCGCATGTGCCTGGCCGACTCGAGGATGTTCCTGCCCGGGCTGAACCTGACCTACACCGACCGTTCGACGATGGCGGCGTCCACCGAGGTGCGGACCCCGTTCGTCGACGTCGAAGTCGTGCGCGCGGCGTTCAAGATCCCGGGTGACAAGAAGATCGTCGGCCGCGCGGGCAAGGTGGCGCTGAAGAACGCGGCGCTGAACATCCTGCCCAGCGAGATCGTGCACCGGCCGAAGGGCCTGTTCAGCGCGCCGCTGCGGGCGTGGATGAGCCGCGACCTGGCGCCGCTGGTGCGCGAAGTCGTCAACGAAGGCGTGCTCGTTTCCTCGGGATTCCTGCAGCGGGAGGCGCTGCAGCGCATGGTCGCCGAGGACGCGGCCGGCCAGGAGGACCGCGGCAAGCACCTCTGGCACGTCTTGACTCTTGAGTATTGGTACCGGAACGCGATGTCTGGAGCGGGAGCGAAGTGAAGCAGGTAGTCCAGAACTACAAGAGCGGGGAACTGGCGCTCCTCGAGGTCCCCGAACCCGCCTGCAAGGCCGGCGGCGTGCTGGTGCGGACGGTGTACTCGCTGATCTCGACCGGCACCGAGATGATGAAGGTGTCCGAGGCCAGCATGTCCCTGGTGGGCAAGGCGAAGGCCCGCCCGGACCAGGTCGCGAAGGTCATGCAGAGCGTCGCGACCAACGGCCTCTCCGCGACCTACCGCAAGGTGACGTCCAAACTGGACTCCTACACCCCGCTCGGCTACTCGCTGTGCGGCATCGTCGAGCAGGTCGGCGACGGCATCACCGACGTCGCGGTCGGCGATCTCGTGGCCTGCGCGGGCAACGAGCACGCGCTGCACTCCGAGCTCAACTGGGTACCCAAGAACCTCTACTCGCGCGTCCCGGCCGGCGTCGACCCGCGGCACGCGGCGTTCGGCACCGTCGGGTCGATCGCCATGCAGGGCGTGCGCCGCGGCGAGCCGCAGATCGGCGACGTCGCCCTGGTCATCGGGCTCGGCCTGATCGGCCAGCTCGTGGTGCAGCTGCTGACGTCGTCCGGCGTGCGCGTCGTCGGCGTCGACCCCGACCCCGAGCGCTGCAAGCTCGCCGAGAGCCTCGGCGCGCTGACCTGCGCGCACCCGGCGTCCGGCATCGTCGACACCGCCGTGGACGAGCTGACGCACGGCGCGGGCGTCGACCAGACCTACCTCGCCGCCGGCGGCAACACGAACGACCCGGTGGAGCTGGCCGCGAAGCTCTCGCGCGACCGCGGCCGCGTGATCGACATCGGCAAGTGCAAGCTCGACCTGCCGTGGAACGCCTACTACGAGAAGGAACTGGACGTCCGGTTCTCCCGCTCGTACGGCCCGGGCCGCTACGACCCGTCGTACGAGCTCGAAGGCCGTGACTACCCGATCGGCCAGGTCCGCTGGACCGAGCGCCGCAACCTCGAGTGCGTCATCGACCTGATCGCGCGCGACCGCCTCGACGTCGAGCCGCTGATCACGCACGTCGCGGACTTCTCCTCCGCGGTCGAGACGTACAAGTCCTTGAACGAGGGTGAGCTCAAGGCCGTCGCTGTGCTGTTCCGCTACCCGGACGCGGTCGCACGCACGGAGCCCGTGGTCACGTCCGCCCGCGTCGGCCTGGTCTCGACCCCGGCCGCCGGGCTGCCCGCCGGGCAGCCCGTGCGCCTGGGCTTCATCGGCGCGGGCAACTACGCGTCGTCGATGCTGCTGCCGCACCTGGTCGAGCGTTCGGACGTGCGGCTCGAGCACGTCGCGACGACGTCGGCCCTGTCGGGCGCCAACGCGAAGCGCAAGTTCGGCTTCGCCGCGGCGTCCACGGACATCGACAACGTCCTCGGCGACTCGTCGATCGACGCGGTGTTCGTCGTGACCCGGCACAGCTCGCACGCCGAGCTGACGCGTCAGGCGCTGCTGGCGGGCAAGTCGGTGTTCGTCGAGAAGCCGCTGGCGCTGTCCCCCGAGGAGCTGCAGAAGGTCCTCGACGCGATCGAGGAGTCCGGCAACGACCGCCTGCAGGTCGGCTTCAACCGCCGGTTCGCGCCACTGCTGCACGAGGCCCGTGGCCAGTTCGGCCCGCGCGTCGGCCCGGCGACGGTCCGGTACCTGGTCAACGCCGGCCGCCTCGACCACGGCAGCTGGTACAACCAGACCGCCACCGAGGGCTCGCGCTTCGCCGGTGAAGGCGGGCACTTCATCGACACCGTGAGCTGGCTGCTCGACGCCGACCCCGTGTCGGTGTACGCGACGGGCGACCTCCAGGTGACGCTCGGGTACGAGGACGGCTCGACCGCGGTCATCACCTACGCCGAGACCGGCTCCTCCGGCTTCCCGAAGGAGACCCTCGACCTCACCGCCGACGGCAAGGTCCTGAAGTTCGACGACTTCGTGCGCGCGTCGGTGTACTCGCGCAAGAAGTGGGCCAGCTCGCGGATCCCGAAGGGCCGCGACAAGGGCCAGGCCGCCGAGGTCGACGCGTTCCTGTCGGCGGTGCGGACGGGCGGCCCGATGCCGATCTCGGTCGCCTCGATGGCCGCGACGACGCTGGCCACGCTCGCCGCACAGGCGAGCGTCTCCAACGCGGCGCCGGTCCGGATCGAGCTGCCGGTCAAGGCGGGTGCGCCGGCATGACGAATGTGGCGCGGGAGCTGCCGCGGAAGGCAGGTGCCCGGACATGATGGGTCCCGGCTGGTACCTGCGCCGGCTGTCCCGGATGGGGCCGGCGGAGGTCGTCGGCCGTGCGCGGCACGCCGTCGTCCAGCGGCAGTGGCGGACTGCCCTGCCGACTCCGCCGGACTGGCCGTCGCACCCGCGTTTCACGGCCGCGCTGCCTTCCGGGGCACTGGACAAGGTGTCCGGCGAGGCCGTCAAGCGGCTGCTGGCCACCGCCGACGAGCTGATGGCCGGCCGCGCCGAGTACTTCGGCGTGGTCCGTTCGGATCTCGAGTCGCCGGACTGGTGCCTCGACCCGAAGACCGGCCGGCGCGCGCCCTCGAACGTGTACGCGTTCGACGTGCCGTACCGCTCGGAGGACACGGTCGGCGACATCAAGCAGATCTGGGAGCCGTCGCGCCACCAGCACCTCACCGTGCTGGCCGCGGCGTACGCCCTGACCGGCAACTCGGACTACGCCTCCCGCGTTGCCGCCCACCTGCGTTCGTGGTGGGCGGAGAACCCGCCGCTGCAGGGGCCGCACTGGGTCAGCGGCATCGAGCTGGGCATCCGGCTGCTGTCGTGGGTCTGGACGCGCCGCCTGCTCGACGGCTGGGCCGGCGCCGGGGAGCTGTTCGAGGACAACCCAGACTTCCAGCTGCAGCTGTGGCACCACCAGAACTGGCTTTCGACGCTGCGCAGCCACGGCTCGTCGGCGAACAACCACGTCATCGCCGAGGACGCCGGCCTGCTGGCCGCCGCGTGCGCGTTCGGCTGGTTCCCGGAATCGGCTCGCTGGCGAACCGAAGCGATGCGTTCCCTCGACGTCCAGCTGGCCCGCAACACCTTCGCCTCGGGACTGAACGCCGAGCTGGCGTCCGAGTACCACGGCCTGGTGCTGGAGCTGGGGCTGGCGGCGGCGGTCGAGGCCGATGCCGCGGGCACCCCGGTGCCGGACTCGACGTGGGACGTCCTGCTCCGGATGACCGACGCTCTGGCGTCCATTGTGGACAATCGGTTCCGCCCGCCGCGCCAAGGTGACGCCGACGACGGCTTCGGCCTGATCGTCGATGGTCTCGAAACCGACCGCTGGGCGTCGCTGCTGGCGACCGGCGAGGCGCTGTTCGGCCGCCTCGGCTGGTGGCCGCCGGTCCCGGCTGAGGACGTCCGCACACCGTTGCTGGCCTCGCTGGTGTCTCGGACTCCGCGCGCCGCGGGCGTTCGCGCCGCCCGCCGTCCCGCGCACCTGCGGGACGCGGGCATGACGATCCTGCGCTCGGGCCGGATCTGGGCCCGCTGCGACGGCGGGCCGCACGGCTTCCTCTCGATCGCCGCGCACGCCCACGCCGACGCGCTGTCGGTCGAGGTCCGCCACGACGGCGTCGACATCCTGGCCGACCCCGGAACCTTCTGCTACCACGGCGAGCCGCGGTGGCGGTCCTACTTCCGGTCGACGCTCGGCCACAACACGCTCGAACTGGCGGGGACCGACCAGTCGGTGTCCGGCGGGCCCTTCCTGTGGACGCGGCACGCGGTCACGAAGGTGCTCGACGTGCGCACCCCCGACGAGGGCCCGTCCCGCTGGACGGCGGCCCACGACGGCTACGCACCCGCGCTCCACCGCCGCACGGTCGAGCTCGACGGCGACGTGCTGAAGATCGTCGACGAAGTGCTCGGCGACACCCGCCCGGCCGCACGCCTGGCGTTCCACCTGGGGCCGGCGGTCACCGTCCGGCTCGAGGGGACCGTCGCCCACCTGCGCTGGCAGGGCACCGCCACGGGGTCCGTCGCCCCCGTGCACACCGCCGTGCTGGAACTGCCGTCCGAGTTGTCGTGGACGGCCCACCGCGGTGAGATCGACCCACCCCTCGGCTGGTACTCCGCGGGCTTCGGCCGCAAGGAGCCCTCGACCACCCTCGTCGGCTCCGGCACCCCCGGACACCTCGCCACCCTGCTCCGCTTCAGTTAGGACCCGCCCGTGACAGCCCGCTTCCGACTCCGCCGTGCCGCTCCGCTGCTCGGCGTCCTCCTCACGGTCGCGGCGTGCTCGAGCGGGCCGGACAGCAGCGGCCCGGCCCAGGCGACCCCGGCCCCCAGCGGGTCGGTCGCGGCGGTCTGCGACAAGGAGCCGGCCGGCCCGGCGACGGCCCCGGCGGGCGCGGTCGTCGTCGACCCGGCGGTGCCCGGCGACCTCGCCACCAAGACGCGCTCGGCCGCCGCCGGCACGACGTTCTGGCTCAAGCCGGGCAAGCACATCCTCGGCGACGACAAGTACGACCAGATCTCGCCCAAGGACGGCGACGCCTACATCGGCGCTCCCGGTGCGGTCGTCGACGGCCGGAAGATCAACCAGTACGCGTTCACCGGCCACGGGACGAACGTCAAGCTCACGTACCTGACCGTGCAGGGCTTCGCCGCGCCCCGCGACGAAGGCGTGGTCAACCACGACTCCGGCGACGGCTGGGTGATCGAGCACTCGACCATCCAGGACAACGACGGTGCCGGCCTGATGGCGGGTGCGCGCCAGCAGGTGCGCGGAAACTGCCTGCGCCGCAACGGCCAGTACGGGATCAACGCCTTCTCGGGCAGCACCCCGATCACCGCGCTGGTCGTCGAGGGCAACGAGATCGCCGGCAACAACACCGGCGACTGGGAAGCGAAGATCGACGGCTGCGGCTGCACCGGTGGCGTCAAGTTCTGGGACGTCAACGGCGCCGACGTGCGCGGCAACTGGGTGCACGACAACCACGGCACCGGGCTGTGGGCCGACACCAACAACAACGACTTCCTCATCGAGGGCAACCTCATCGAGAACAACGACAGTGCCGCGCTGATCTACGAGATCAGCTACAACGCGATCATCCGCGACAACACGATCCGCAAGAACAACTGGGTCGACGGCCGCCGGTACGCCGACAAGGGCGACAACTTCCCGACGCCGGCGATCTACATCTCCGAGTCCGGCGGCGAGCCGCGGATCAAGGCGCGGACGGCGAAGATCGAGATCTCCCGCAACTACCTGGAGAACAACTGGTCCGGGATCACGTTGTGGGAGAACGCCGATCGCTACTGCAACAGCCCGGCCAACACCTCGTCCGGCGACTGCACCCGGTTGGTGCCGGACGTCAAGACGTGCGCGGACCCGGCCATCACGAGCGGTCCGCTGCTGAGCGACTGCCGCTGGAAGACCCAGCACGTCGACATCCACGACAACAAGTTCGTCCTCGACCCGGCGGTCGTCGGCTGCCAGGCGTCGTGCGGGCGGATGGGCCTGCTCTCGAACTTCGGCACCTACCCGGACTGGTCGCCGTACAAGGGCGCCGTGGTCCAGGAGGCGATCACGTACAAGCAGGACAACCGCTGGCACGACAACAGCTACGCCGGCCCGTGGACCTTCATCGCGTACACGACCGACCGCATCCTCGAGGTCGGCGAGTGGGAAGGCTCGCCGTACTCGCAGGACACCGGCAGCACGTACACCGCACAGGGCGGGGGCTGACATGGCGACGCAGACCGGCATCGCGGGCATCCGCGGCGAGGCCGCCGCCGAGCGCGCGTCGGCGACCCCGAAGTGGGCCGCGGTGGCGTGGGCCCTGCTGATCATCAACACGCTCGGCTCGACCGGCGCGAAGACGGTCATCCCGCTGCCGCGCTCGGTCAGCCAGCTGGTCACCATGGGCTCGCTGATGACGGCGTTCGTGATCGCGCTGGCGCTGAACAAGCACCTGCGGATCCGGCCGAGCGCGTACCTGCTGCTGCTGACGTTGCTGCTGGTGTCGAGCATCCTGTCCAGCGCCGACCTGCAGGAGGGCGCCGGCGCGTTGTTCCGGTGCTTCCGGCTCACGGTGTTCCTCTCCACGCTCTGGTTGCTGACCCGCTGGTGGGACGGCGGGTTCACGTTCGTCCGCGCCCACATCCGGACGTACTCCGTCGTGCTCGCGTCGGTGGCGATCGGCCTCGTGATCTCGCCCGGCAACGCGATGCCGGAGGAGTACGGCGGCCGGCTGTCGGGCGCGGTCTGGCCGCTGACCCCGCCGCAGATCGGCCAGTACGCGGCGGTCATCGCCGGGCTCACGCTCCTCCTCTGGTTCGGGCGCCGGACCACCTGGCGCAGCGCGGTGTACATCGTGGTGCCGGCGTTGGGGCTGCTGCTGCTCACGCACACCCGCACGGCGACGCTCGGCCTGGTCGCCGGGCTGGGCGTGGCCTTCCTGTCGATGCTGCTGACCAGCGCCCGGGCCCGGAAGGTGTTCGCGTGGACGGTCGGCATCGGCGGGGTCGCCGGCGTGGTGCTGGCGGGCGCGCTGCAGGCGTGGTTCCTCCGCGGGCAGAGCGCGGACAACTTCTCCAGCCTGACCGGCCGCGCGAAGGTGTGGGACGCGCTGCTGGAGGCCCCGCGGACGACGTCGGAGTACATCTTCGGGGTCGGGCTGACGGACAAGTCCTACGACGGCCTGCCGATCGACAACAGCTGGCTCGCGATCTACCACGAGCAGGGTTTCGTCGGGATCGCGCTGGTGGCGGGGTTCCTCCTCACGTTGGTCGTGGTGGCCGTGCTGCGGCCGCCGTCGCTGGCTCGCGCGTGCGCGATCTTCCTGATCACCTACTGCATTTCGGCCTCCTACACCGAAGCCGGGCTCGGCGACGCGTCGCCGTACCTGCTGCACCTGGCTCTGGCCGCGTCGCTGCTGGTCCGCGGGGTGCCGCAGTCCGACGAACAAGCATTCATCCCGGCGAAGGGGACAGTCGCGTGAAGGTGCTCGTGGTGCACAACCGGTACCGGTCCGAGCAGCCGAGCGGCGAGAACAACGTCGTCGACGCCGAAGTGACGCTCCTTTCCGAGGGTGGGCACCAGGTGTCGCTGTTCGAGCGCCGCAGCGACGACATCACGTCCATGTCGCTGCCCCGCAAGGCCGCGGTGCCGCTGACGGTGCCGTGGAACCCGGCGGTGCGGAAGGAGCTCGCCGCCCGGCTGCGCGCGACCCGCCCGGACGTCGTGCACATCCACAACACGTTCCCGCTGCTGTCGCCGTCGGTGGTCGCGGCCTGCGCGGACGCGGGGGTGCCCGCGGTCGCGACGCTCCACAACTACGGGATGGTCTGCCCACCCGGCACGCTCCACCGCGACGGCCACATCTGCACCGAGTGCGTCGGCGGCGCACCACTGCCGGCGGTGCAGCACGGCTGCTACCGCGGTTCACGCGTGGCGACGCTCCCGATGGCGGCGAGCACGGCCGTCAACCGGCGCCGGTGGTGGACGGGCATCGCCCGGTTCTTCTGCATTTCGGCGGCCCAACGTGACCTCCTGGTGTCGGCCGGGATGCCCGGCGAGCGGATGGCGGTGAAGCACAACTTCGTCACCGACCCCGGCGTCCGCCGCACCGGCGACGGCAAGCACGTGCTGTTCCTCGGCCGCGTCACCGAGGAGAAGGGGGTCGGCCTGCTGATGCAGGCGTGGGACCGCCTCGGCGGCGCCCTGGGTGTGCCGCTGGTCATCGCCGGCACCGGCCCGATGCAGGACGAGGTCGCGACCTGGGCGGCCGGCCGCGCCGACGTGTCGTACGTGGGTCTGCAGAACAAGGCGGAGTGCCGTGCTCTGACGGCCGACGCGGTGGCGGTGGTGGCGCCGTCGACGTGGCTGGAGGCGTTCGGCCTGGTGGTGGTCGAGGCGATGGCCGCGGGCGTCCCGACGGTGGCGGCGTCGCACGGCGCGTTCCCGGAACTGGTGGACGACGGCGTCACCGGCCTCCTGCACGCACCGAACGACGCCGGCTCGCTGGCGGACCGGCTGCGCACGGTGGTCGGCGAGAGAAACCGCGAGATGGGCGACGCGGCCCGCGTCCGGTACGAGAAGGACTTCACGCCGGCGGTCGGCTTGGACCGGTTGATCGCCGGATACGAGGCGGCGATCGAGGCGCGCGGGTGAGGCAGCTGGTCCGGACGGCGCCCGCGGCCCTGCCGGCCACGCTGCGCGCCCCCCTGGCCATGACGGCTGCCCTGGCGACGGCGGTGCTGGTCGCGCTCGGCATCCTGCACTTCCACGAGTCGGGATTGACGGGGATCGATGCGGCGCTGCTCCCATCGATCGACGGCGTACAGCCGCCATGGCGGTACGTGGCCCTGGTCTTCGACTTCGGCGGCGAGCCGATCGGGTCGACGATCCTGGTCGCGTTGCTGGCGCTGGTGTGCTTCCTGGTTCACCGCATCCGGACGGCCGTGCTGACGGTGCTCGGCGTGGTGGCGACGGTGGCGGTGACGACGCTGCTGAAGCCGATCGTCGGCCGCACGATCCATGGCGAGTTCCTTTCGTATCCGAGTGGCCACACGGCGCTGGCGACCGCGCTGGCGGTGGTGATCGCACTGCTGCTGGCGGACCGGCTGGGTTGGGGCCGGGCCCCGGCGGTGGTGTTGGTCTTGGGGCTGGCGGTGGTCGCGGGGGTGGCGATGGGCTGGGCCGAGGTAGCCCTGGGGGCGCACTACCCGACGGACGCGGTGGGCGGGTTTTGTGCGGCGCTGGCGGCAGTCCCGGCGACGGCGTGGCTGGTGGACCGCGTGGCCGAACGGCTTTGATGTCTGAGCGCGGGCCCGGGGTGTGGGTTCGTCGGCGGGGGACGGGCTTGTGGTGGGGTCGGCCGGCTGAGGCGGGTTTGCTGGTTTCGCTCGGGGCGAGAATCCCGGCGCTGATGTTCAGCTCAGCTCAGCCTGGTTTCCGGCTCCGCGGAGCCCGGCTCAGCCCGGCCGCGGGGCTGCCCGCAGAGTGAACGGGTTCCTTAGTGCGGTCTCGGTGTCGGTCTGGGCGGCTTGCGTTCGTCGGTGAGGTGACCTACCCGCGAAGCTCGCGAAGGAGAGACCGATGATCCAAGACCTGATCGCCGCCGAGCGGCGGGAGTTGGCTGCTGTGCTGGGTGAGCTGGCGCCGGCCGACTGGGGCTCGGCGACCCTGTGCGCCGGGTGGCGGGTTCCTGAGGTCGTCGCGCACATGACCATGCCGTTTCGCTTCACGACCGGGCGGTTCGTGCGCGAGATGGTGAAGTCCGCGGGGCGCTTCAACCGGATGGCCGATCGCGTGGCACGGCGGGAGGCCGCCGAGCTTTCGCGCGAGGCTTTGGTCGCCTCGCTGCGGGACAACGCCGACCACCCGTGGCAGCCGCCCGGCGGTGGGCCGCAGGGTGCTCTCAGCCACGACGTCATCCACGGCCTCGACATCACCACCGCCCTCGGGCTGGACCGCCGCGTGCCTCCGGAACGGCTGGAAGTGGTTCTCGGCGGGGTCAAGGCGAAGCAGGTGAAGTACTTCGGGACCGATCTGACCGGCGTCTGCCTGCGTGCGGATGATCTCGACTGGTCGTACGGCACCGGGACCCCGCTCACCGGCCTGGCCCAGGATCTGCTTCTCGTCCTCTGCAACCGGCGTCTGCCGGCGGGACGTCTTCGAGGAGAGCCGAGCGCGCGCTTCACCACGGTCTGAGCTCCTTCCGCAAATAATTCATTGTGGACAGTCGGGTCGTGCCGTAGCGCAGTGCTTGCAGGCCGGAGGCACGTGCGGCCGAGACGTTCTCCGCGCGGTCGTCGATGAGCAGGATCCGGTTCGGGAGCACGTCGAGGCGGCGGCATACGCCGGCGAACGCTTCGGGATCCGGCTTGCGTACTCCGGTGTCGCCGCTGATGAACCAGTCGGTCAGGTACTCGCCGAGGCCGAACCGCTCGCGTAGGAGCTTCGACCACTCGCTGACGTCGTTGCTGAGGCAGCCGAGCCGCACTCCGGTGGCGTCGAGCTCGGCGAGGACCGCGACCACGCCTTCGGTCAGCCGGTGGTTGTGGCAGTAGTCCTCGTCGGATGCGCCGGATGCTCCGGCCGTCGCCCAGAAGTCCGCGGAGGACATCTTGCCGAGGCTGCATTCTTGGTACAGCAGGACGATTTCTTCTCGGCGCAGCACGCAGCCGTGGCTGCGGAGGTAGGGCACGAGCAGTTGGCCGACGTCGTCGGCGGAGGAGTACAAGACGCCCATCGCGTCGAACAGGACGACGTCGATCGCGTCGCGGTCGAGGGGGTCGGGGATGGCTGGCATGTCTCCGACGGTACCGAACACCCGTGCGAACGCCATCACTGAAATGGGTGAAGTGCGCGCTGTCCGGAATCCTCCTTTCGCGACTTTTCCCTTTGGTAGCAAGGAGAATCTGGGTCAGGGGTCGAAGTCGCGGCGAAAAGTGTCGGACCCCGTCGGCAAGCTCCTGATCAGCAGCCGGCGGTCCCACCGTCGAACGAAGAACACTCGTCCTGCGAGTAGGGCTCCGCCCGCCAGCCCGCAGCGTCGACCGTCCTGGAGGTGTCATGCACGACGAAGGTCCACGGCCCGGCATAGGAGTTGTCGTGCCACCGGTTGGCCTGGCCGAAGGTGATGGCCTCTTCGATCACCGTTCCCTTGTAGGGCGACCAATCCGGGAACGTCCCGAAGTTCGCCAGGAGGGCCATCCGCCCGCACAGGCTCGTGCAGCCGACGCGGCCGGCGTCGAACCGGAAGGTGTTCCCGTGGATCTCCACCCGCTGTGTCTTCCAGCGGCAGTCGTCGTACGCCGGGGCCTTCTCGATCGTGCCCGCGGCGCACGAAGACTTCGCCGCCGCCTTGGTGCAGTAGCCGGTCGAGGTGTTCGCCGGGCTGTTGCAGTAGCGATCGGCGTTCTCCCACAACGTGATCCCGGCCCAGTTGTCCTCGAACGTGTTCCCGCTGATGTCGACGGACGCCGTCCGCCCCGGTACGCGCGGCTCGCCGCCCGATTCCGACAGGTACACCGCCGCCGCCGGGAAGTTGTCGCCGCGCGCCGCGAACGCCCGGCCCTGGACCAGGGTGTTGCCGCGGAACGTGTTGCCTCGCAGGACCAGGTTGTAGCTGATCTCGTAGAACAGCGCTTCGGCGTCGTTGGCTTCGAACAGGTTGCCCTCGACGAGGAAGTCGTTGTTGTTCGTGTCGGCCCACAGGCCGGCGCCGTGGTTGCCGTGGACCCAGTTGCCACTGATGTCGGCGCCGTTCACGGCCCAGAACTTCGCGCCGCCGCTGCACCCGCAGCCCGGCACCTTGGTCTCCCAGTCGCCGGTGTTGTTGCCGGTGATCTCGTTGCCTTCCAGCACGAGCCCGGTGATGCCGTCGCCGGCCTGGTAGGCGTTGAGCCCGTACTGGCCGTTGTTCCGCAGGCAGCTGTGCCGGACGACCTGGCGTGCCCCGGCCATCAGCCCCGCGCCGGCGTTGTCCTCGATGGTCGTGTTCTCGATGAGCCAGCCGTCGCCGGAGTCGTGGTTCACCACGCCCTGATCCTGGAGCGCGGCGAACCCGCGGATCTTGAGCCCGTGGATCTCGACGTCGCGGGCCCGCTGGGTGAAGGCCGCCTGGTTGACGCCGCGGCCGTCGACGACCGCGCCCGGCGCGCCGAGGTACACGTCGCCGTCCTTCGGGGCGACCTGGCCGAACCGGTCGGTGCCGAGCGTGTGGGTGCCGGGGCGAAGCCAGAAAGTCGTACCGGGCGGGTTCGCCGCCGTCTCGGCCGAGAGGTCCCCGTCGACGCCCGGATCGACGGGGACGGCCCCGGGAGGCGCTTCCTCGTGCTCCGCGGGCTGGTGGTCGCACACCGGCCCGGGCCCGTCGGTGGCCCGCGCGGTCGCCGGGCACGCCACGGCGATCAGGAGCGAGCAAGCAGCGACGAGAACCGCACGAGATCTGCCCATGGCAGGAAGTTACGCACGAACGAGCCGGAAAACAGTCACCCTCAAGTGTCCTCATCGGACCCAAGGGGTGAATCCGGCCCGTCCGTGGGGGAGCCGGTCCCGTGCCGGCCGGGGCGAACCCCCTGGCCGGCCGGCACCGCTGATCGGTCAGGCGTGCTTGCGGAAGACGGGCTGCACCGGGCGCCCGCCCATCCACGGCGTCGGGTCGTTGGCGTCGAGGGCCTTGCGGTAGACCGTGCAGGCCCCGGCGACCACGTCGATGGTCTTGTCGATGTCCGCCTCGGTGAGCGCGGCACTGACCACGAAGGATGGTCCGAGCACCCCGCCGGCCACCAGCTCGCGCAGGAACAGCGTCCGGTACGGCTGGGACGGCACGAGCTGCTCGTCGAGCGTGCCGAAGACCAGGTTGCTGGAACGGCCGCGGACGACCACGTGGTCACCGACCCCGATCCCGTTCGCGACCTCGCGGACGCCGGCGGCGAGCCGGTCGCCGAGGGAGTGGAGCTTGCCGATGACGTCCTCGTCGCGGTAGACGTCCATCACCGCCATCGCGGCGGCGAGGGAGTGGGTCTCCGCGCCGTGCGTGGTGGAGAGCAGGAACACCCGCTCGCGGTCGGTGTGCAGGCCGCCGATCTCCATCAGCTCCCGCTTGCCGGCCAGCGCGGAGATGGCGAAGCCGTTGCCGAGGGCCTTGCCGAACGTCGAGAGGTCCGGAGTGACGCCGTAGAGGCCCTGCGCGCCGTGCGCGGACCAGCGGAACCCGGTGATCATCTCGTCGAAGATCAGCACGACGCCGTGGCGCGTGGCGAGCTCCCGCAGTCCCTTGAGGTACCCCGGCGGCGGACCGACCGCGGCGGCCGGCTCCAGGATCATGCAGGCGATCTCGCCCTCGTGGCGCTGCAGCAGCTCCTCCGTCGCCTGCAGGTTGCCGTACGGGAAGGACACGACCGCTTCCGTCGTCTCGTCCGGGATACCCGCGTTCATCGGCGTGGTGCCGATGAACCAGTCGTCGGTCGAGAAGAAGGCGTGGTCGGCGCACTTGGCGACGAGCCGGCGGCCGGTGGCCGCGCGGGCCAGCCGGACGGCGGCCGTCGTGGCGTCCGAGCCGTTCTTGGTGAACTTCACCATGTCGGCCGTCGGGACGTTCTCGAGGAACCGCTCGGCGGCTTCGGCCTCGATGATCGACGGGCGGATGAAGTTGCTGCCCTTCTCCAGCTCGGCCCGCACCGCGTCCAGGATCCGAGGGTGGGCGTGGCCGAGGCTGACGGCTCTCAGCCCGGCGCCGTACTCGATGTACTCGTTGCCGTCGACGTCCCAGACGTGGCCGCCACGGCCGTGGGAGATGACCGGAGCCATCATGTCGGGATACTGGTCCGAGCCCTTGGCGTAAGTGTGCGCACCGCCCGGGATGACCCGGTGCAGCCGCTCGTTAGCCTTGACGGAGCGGGGCAAGTTCGTTCCCATGGGGGTCACCTCGTTGGTTTCAACGCCTCTCCGAGAGACGGCGCGCGCTCATCCCGGTCACTGACCATTGTGACCGACAGTGGCCACGAAATGTCCAATTCTGGGTCTTTGTACGAAATCGTAATGTCTTCGGACGGGTCGTGGGGTCGATCGATACGGTACGACACGTCCGAGATTTCGGTGAGTGACTGGAATCCGTGCGCGCAGCCTGCCGGGATGTATACGGAAACCTGCGTCTCACCGGAAAGTTCGAACGTTTTGACATTGCGGAATGTCGGCGAATCCGGTCGGAGATCCACGACGACGTCGAAGATCGCGCCGTGCGAACACCGCACCAGCTTCGCCTCGCCGGCGCCGCCGCGCAGGTGCATCCCGCGCACGACTCCCTTGCGGGAACGGGAAAGACTGTCCTGGGCGAAGCCGTCCGGGTCGATGCCGACCGACGCGACGACCTCGCGGTCGAACGTCCGGCTGAAGAAGCCGCGCTCGTCCGCGTGCGGAGTCGGTTCGAACAGGTACACGCCCTGGATTTCGGGCACCGGAATGGCCTTCATCGCGCACCCCCGAAGAGGGCCGCCGAAAGGGCGGCGAACTGGTCCTTGAGCCGTTGCGCGTTCATGTCGTTCCGTTCCAGGAGCGTCTGGCGCAGTTCGGCCGAGCGGTTTTCCAGCTCGGCGAACTGCTCGAGGAGCCGGTCGTAGTCGACGGTCTTCGCCCGCTGGGTGAAGCCGTCGAGGCCCATCTCCGCCATGAGCACGTCGTTCTTCGGCGCGTAACCGATTGCTACGGTCGGTTTCGCGACCTTCAGGGCGCAGAGCACGTTGTGGTAGCGCGTGGCCACCACGCTGTCCACCGCCGCCATCTCGTGCATCAGCTCGCCCAAGGTCTCCGCCGACGCCGCCGTCACCAGCGGGGAAGCGGTCTTCTCGATGATCTCGTCGACGACCTGCCGGTCGATCTGATCACCGATGAACAGCCGGACGGGTCTGCCCTGGTCAACGAGCCACGCGACGAAACGGTTCATCGTGTCGGCGTAGTGGCGGTAGATGCGGTCGCCGTCGGCGCGGTCTTCGTTGCCGCCGTAGTAGGCCATCACGCCGACGCCGACGGTGCCCGGCACGCCGCCGGCGGCCGGAGTCGGGAGGGAGAACGCGAGGTCGGGGTAGACCTCGTCACGGCTGGTGTCGACACCCATGGCGCGCATGGCGTCGCGGGAGAGGTCGTCGCGGTAGGAGCGGTACGCGGCCAGCCGGCCGGACCAGCGGACGAGCGTCCGCGTGGCCCGCGCGCTGATCTCGTTGGCGCCGACGCTGACCAGCGCGACCTTGGTGCCGAAGAGCCGCCCGGTGGCGGAGAGGAGGAGGAGCGAATACGGAAAACCCCACGGACGCAACGGAAGCGTCGCTTCGAGGACGCCCATGCCGGGCACGATGACGACGTCCTGCTTGCGGACCCAGGCGGCCGTGCGGCCGATGTCGACCAGCTTGCCGAGTCCCTTGAGGACGATCGACCGGAGGCCGGTCGCCGTCTCGTACTCGGCCTGGTTCCAGTGCAGGGGCGTGGTGTCGACGCCGTACCGCTCGCGGACGATGTCCGGGCCGCCCACCAGGCCGGTCAGGACCGCGTCCGGGTGTTCGGTGCGCAGGTAGCCGAGCACGGCTTCGAGGGAACCGTCGTTGCCGAGGTTGCCCGAGCCGAGCAGGCCGAAGACGCCGACGCGCGGGGCACGCTTCACGCGAGCCTGCCTTCCCGGCCGGCCACGATCTCGTTGACCGTGGCGACGTCGGAGGCGGTCGGGGCGCGGTCCTCGACGCGTTCGCCGTGGCCGGAGCGCGCCCGGTTGGTCAGCCAGGCGCCGAGGTGCCCGAAGCACTCGCGCTTGTCGGCGGCCGAGATCGGCGCGCGGCGGATCAGGTCCGCGAACCCGAAGACGTACTCGCCGAGCAGGCGGACGGTGGGGTTCCGGAGCCGGTTCGCGCGCCGCGGGTCCAGATTCGCGCACCGGCTCCGGATGGTCGGGTTGGCCCGTTCCGCGCGGCCCGGGTGGTCGCGGCGGAAGTAGAGCAGCTCGGGCACCTGGTGGAACGGGCCGTGCAGGGCCATCTCGGCCGAGTACGTCCGGTCCGCGTGGTGGTAGCTGTCGAGCGGCTTGACGCGGCGGAGGACGTCCGTGCGGATGACGCCGTAGAAGTCGTCGCCGCCCGGCTCGAACAGGACCGCGCGGAAGCGGTCCGGCGCGTGCGGGGAGGCGGTGTCCAGCGTGTACTCGAGCGGCTGGACGATGCGGCCGTCGCCGTCGATGATCGCCTGGTCGCAGTGGGCGAGCATGACCTCGGGGCGCTCGTCGAGGGCCTCGATGCACCGCTTGAGGAGGTCGCGGGCGTAGAGGTCGTCGTGGGAGACCCACTTGAACAGCTCGGTGCGGGAGACGTCGAACACGAAGTTGTGGTTCGGCGTCGCGCCGATGTTCTTCGGTTGGCGCACGTAGCGGATCCGGGAGTCCTTGTCCGCGTACTGGCGGCAGATCTCGTCGGTCCGGTCGGTGGACGCGTTGTCCGAGATGACCAGCTCGAAGTCTTCGTAGGTCTGGCCGAGCAGGGCGTCCAGCGATTCGGCGAGGTACTCCTCGCCGTTGTACACCGGGAGGCCGAGGCTCAGCCGCGGGACGGTGGTCATGGAGTCCTCATTCCTTGATCGGCTCTTTGATCGGCTCGAAGACCACGGTGGTTTCGTTGATCGTTTCCCGGAGCGGGGCGAAGACGATGGTCGTCTCGTTGGCTCCCGGCTCCGGCGGGACGTAGTCGCGCAGCCCGAGCCGCAGCTGCCACCACCAGACGACGGAGCCGGTGAGCGTGGCGATCGCGACGCCCCACGCGGACCCGGCGGCATCACCGAGGAAGGCGCCGGTGATGCCGAACGTGACGTAGAACAGGGAGGCGATCAGCTGCGACCGCAGGCTTCGCGGTGCGGCGCCCAGTGCCCGGAGCCCGGCCGCCGCGCCGGTGGCGAAGCTCGCGCCGACCACGGCCAGGGTGACCGGGAGGATCAGCGGGGACGACGAGTCCCACACCGAGCCCATCACCCAGCGGCCGGCGCTGTCGGGCACCAGCAGCAGCAGCCCGAGGCCCCAGCACAGCGCGGCGGCGGCCTGGCCACCGCCGAGGATCATGCAGAAGTGCTTCAGCCGGTGCGGGGCCCGCTGGAGCACCCGCGCGCCCTCGGCGACCGTGACCAGCGACAGCCCCATGAGCAGGGCCAGGAACGGCCCGAGGAGCTGCTCGGCGCCGCGGACCGCGCCGACGGCGGTGATGCCGGCGATGGCGCCGAGGCCGTACGCGCGCAGCTGGGACGCGCCGCTGTTGCTGACGTTCTCGACCAGGTAGCGGACACTCAGGTCGCGTTGCCGCCGGAACCAGCCCAGTGCCTCGCGGGGGTGGGGCAGGATCCCGGTCTGGAACCAGCCGTAGGCGGCCGCGACCGCGCCGGAGAGGCCCCAGGCGAGCACGAACGCGACCACGGTGTGGACCTGAGCGGCGACGTACAGCGCCGGGAGGAGCGCCACGCCCCACACACAGTCGTTGATGAAGGCTTTCTTGCCCGCGCCGCGGGCGAAGAAGGCGAAGCGCCACGCGTCCTGCAGCAGCAGGCCCGGCAGGACGACGGCGAGCGCGACGAACGCGTTGCCGAGCGGGCCGCCCGCGGCCAGCCCCGCGACCAGGCTGATCAGCCCGGTCGCGCAGCCGACGCCGATCGCGGTGCCCGACGCGCTGGCGACCCCCAGTCGCCAGCGGGCCTCCGGCACCGCGCTGAACCGCACCATCAGCGGGTCGGTGGCCAGACCCCGGGAAACATTCAAGACGACGCCGTAGGTCACCCAGGCGAGGCTGAAGATGCCGAAGGCGAACGTCCCGAGCGAGCGGGCCACATACAGCCCGACGGCGAAGTTGGTCAGGCTGGACACCGCCTGGTCGCCGAGGCCCCAGCTCAACCTTCCGGCCATCGCGCGCACCGCGCCCGACCGGAAGATCGAGCGCGGCGCACGGCGGTGGTTGGCCACGTCGCTCACTCCTTGACCAGACCGGCGTCGTGCAGGGCACGGGCCGCGACGTCGACGATGTCGAAGGGCAGCCCGGCCCGCTCGGCGATGTCGAGGAGCGAGTGCTCGCCGTCGGAGAGGTTGAGCACCCAGAGCATCGCCATCTGGGCCTGCTTGGCGTCGCTGCGGCCGCCGAGCGAGTCGTACAGCCCGCGCTTGCCGAGCTGCGGCTCGCCGTACGGGCTGAGGTTGACGTACCGGCGGTTGCGGTCCAGGACGCTGAAGGCGTCGCTAAGCGCGCCGAGGGTGTCCTCCATGGCCGTCGGCGAAACGAAGCTCGGGTTGTCCGCCGAGGTGTGGTACTCGGGGTAGCCCGCGTACGGCGTCCGCGTCAGGGAGCCGACGCCGAGGTTGAAGCCCGGCGAGCAGAACTGGCGCTCGTCGTAGCCATACGGCGAGAAGTCGACAACGCGGTGCTCGCGCGAGCGCAGCACGTGCTGCAGCACGCGGTCGATCTCGGCGTCGTCGCGGCGGGACTTCTTGTAGGTCAGCGGGCCCGGGTCGCCGGCGCAGGCCAGGACCAGGCCGTGCTTGACCTTGTCGATCCGCGACGAGTTGCGGGCCAGCCACGTGATCGAGCCGATCGTCCCCGGCATGAACAGGAACCGGTAGGTGTAGTGCGGCTGCGACTCGGCCAGCTGCTGTGCCAGCGACACCGCCACCGCGATGCCGGCCAGGTTGTCGTTGGCCAGCGACGGGTGGCAGACGTGGCAGGACACGATGACCTCGTCGGTGACGCGGCCCGGGACGACGTGCTCGCCGTACGTCAGCGAGCCGTCGGCCAGGGTCGAGTCGATGACGACGTCGTACTCGCCGTCGGGCAGCGCGTCGAGCTTCTCCTGCGCGAGGCAGAAACCCCAGGCCGGGGCGTAGTAGCTGGTCCGGTAGGGCACCCACGACGGCTGGTCCGGCAGCGTGTGCAGGTGCTCCCGCAGCTCGCTCAGCGGCATCCGCCGCGACACCGGGACGCTGTACCCGACGACGTGCAGGTTCGACTCCCGGAAGTCGATCACCCGCTCGCCGGAAGGAGCGGCGACGTACGCGTCCCGGATGTTCCACTCCTGCGGGATCGTCCAGTCCAGCACCGCCGTCCCGGTCGGGACCTCGTGCCGCTCCAGCGCGATGTGCTCGCCGATGATGTCCAGGGTCTGCCGCACGCCGTCGCCGGTGATGCTGCGGCAGATCGGGTACAGCCGTTCGACCAGGGCGTGCAGCTCCGCCCCCGACCGCAGCTGCGTGCCCGTCACTAGTGCCGCCGCATGGTGTCGTCGATGCGGCCGGCTTCGCCTTCGCTCTTCAGCCAGGCGAGCCGGGTGAACAGCTTCTCGAACGACTCGCGGGTGAGCCCGAACTTGCGGTAGGCCTCGATGAGCTCGACGGCGCCGTCCTTGACCGACCACTCGCACGCGAAGCCCGGGATGGCGTCGCGGAAGCGCGAGAAGTCGACGCGGTACGAGCGCGGGTCGGCGCCGGCCTCGCCGGTGATGTTCAGCGTCGAGCCCGGCACGGCCTCGACGACCTCCTGGGCGATCTCGGCGACGGTGACGTTGTTGTCCTCGGTGCCGATGTTGAAGGCCTTGTTGTGCACGGCCTCCTTGGGCGCCGTCAGCGCGGCGGTGAACGCGCGCGCGATGTCCTGGGCGTGCACCAGCGGCCGCCACGGGGTGCCGTCGGAGAGCACCAGCACCTCGCCGGACAGGTGCGCGTGCGCGGTGAGGTTGTTCAGCACGATGTCGCCGCGCAGCCGGGGCGAGTAGCCGAACGCGGTCGCGTTGCGCATGTAGACCGGGGTGAAGTCGTCGTCGGCGAGCTCGTGAACGTCGGCCTCGACGCGCACCTTCGACTCGGCGTACGGCGTCACCGGCTTCAGCGGGGCGTCCTCGTCGACCAGCTTGTCGCCGCCCGCGCCGTACACCGAGCAGGTCGACGCGTAGAGGTACCGCTGCACGCCTGCGTCTTTGGCCAGCTTCGCGAGCTTCACCGACGCGTGGTGGTTGATGTCGTAGGTCAGCTCCGGCGCGAGCGAGCCGAGCGGGTCGTTCGAGAGCGCGGCGAGGTGGATGACCGCGTCGAAGCCCTCGACGTGCTTCGCCTCCACGTCGCGCAGGTCGACGGCGATCCCGGCCGGGTCGGCCGGCGTGGGTCCGAGCAGGCAGTCCTCGAACAGCCCCGAGTCGAGGCCGACGACCTCGTGACCGGCGGCCGCGAGCACCGGGGCCATCACCGTCCCCAGGTAGCCCTTGTGCCCCGTCAGCAACACCCGCATCGGATCAGCCCTTCAGGTCGAGAGTGAGTTTCTTGACGAAAAACGCTTCGGCGTACTTCGCGGCCGCTTCGATCCCGCGGATCCGCGCCAGGCCGAGGAACGCCTCGCGGTCGTACCAGCCGCGGTGCCGCTGCGACGCGTAGTGCGTCTGCAGCAGCCGGACCTTTTCCTCGGCGACGTCGTCGTCGAGCGGCTGGTACACCGAAGGGGCCCCGAGGTCGCCGTCCCACTTGACGATCTCGTAGCCCAGCGCGAGGTGGTCGCGGAACGCCGTCGGCACCAGCTTGGCGAGCCCGCGGTGGTCCTGGTGCGCGTCGTCGGTGCGCGGGGCCAGGATGACGTCCGGCTCGGTCCGCCGCCGCAGCTCCTCCAGCGCGTTCTTGGCCTCTTCCCAGTGCGCCGGGAAGCGTCCGTCCGGCAGCTTCAGCACCGTGACGTCGAGCTGCGCGCCCGGGCAGAACGCCGCGAGCGCCGCCCGCTCCTCGTCCTCGCGGGGGGTGCCGCCGCCGGACAGGATCAACGCGTCGACCCGCAGGCCCGGGCGCCCGGCACAGAGCGTCAGCAGGGTGCCGCCGGCACCGATCGCGATGTCGTCGCAGTGCGCGCCGAGGGCGACGACGCCGCCGAGCCGTCCCGGCCGGAGCCCGATCACGCGGTGCTCGCGACGGGCCGCTCCCAGAGCGCCCAGGGCTTCTTGCCGTGCGTGTACGCGTCGTCGAGCGCGGCGCGCTCCTTGACCGTGTCGGTCGGCTTCCAGAACCCGCGGTACGGGTAGGCCAGGAGTCGGCCGCGCTTGGCCAGCTCGCCGCAGCCGTCGGCGACCAGGTCGCCGTTCTCCGGGATGTGGTCGAAGACCTCCTGGCGGAGCACGAAGTACCCGCCGTTCTCCCACAGCGGCATTTCGCTGACCGCCGTGATCGAGCCGACCATGCCGCCCTCGTTCATCTCCACGCAGTGGAACGACGACTGCGGCGGGACGACCATCATCGACGCGCCGGCGTCGGTGTTCGAGAACCGCTCGATCATGTCGGGCAGCGGGACGTCGGAGAGGACGTCGGCGTAGTTCGCGAGGAACATCTCGTCGCCGTCGAGGTAGTCGCGGACGCGGCGCAGGCGCTCACCGATCGGCGACTCGATGCCGGTCTGCACGAACGTGATCGTCCAGTCGGCGATGTCGGTCGAGAGCAGCTCGGCCTTGCCGCCCCGCAGGACGAAGTCGTTGGAAATGGTTTCCTGGTAGTTCAGGAAGAAGTTCTTGATGTGCGCCGCGCCGTAGCCGAGGCACAGGATGAACTCCGTGTGGCCGAAATGCGCGTAGTAGCGCATGACGTGCCAGATGAGCGGTCTCGGACCGACCATCGCCATCGGCTTGGGGACGTCGTCGGCCGCGCCGTTGCGCATCCGCATCCCGTAGCCACCGCAGAAGAGGACGACCTTCACTTCACTGCACCTCGACGATTTCCAGGCGGGGGATGGGGAACACGAGCTTTCCGCCCCACTCACCCACGAACGACAGCTGTTCGGTCAGTTCCTCCCGGAGGTTCCACGGGAGGACGAGCACGTAGTCGGGCCGATCGGCTTCGATCCGCTCCGGGGGCAGCACCGGGATGCGCGTGCCCGGGGTGAACCGGCCGTGCTTGTACGGGTTGCGGTCGACCGTGTACTGCAGCAGGTCCGTGCGGATGCCGCAGTGGTTGAGCAGGGTGTTGCCCTTGCCCGGGGCGCCGTAGCCGACGACGGTCTTCCCGTCGTTGCGCGCCTCGATGAGGAACTTCAGCAGGTCCAGCCGCACGCGGGTGACGCGCTCGGCGAACTCGGTGTACCCGGACAGCTCGTGCAGCCCGGCGGCCTTTTCGCGCTCCAGGACGTCGGTCATCCGCTCGCTGGGCTCGCCCGCGACCTCGTCGGGACGCGCCCACAGCCGGATCGACCCGCCGTGCGTCGGCACCAGTTCGACGTCGACCACGGTCAGGCCGCCGGTCGCGAGGGCGCGCCGGGCCGATTCGACCGTGTAGTACTGGAAGTGCTCGTGGTAGATCGTGTCGTACTGGTTCTTCTCGATCAGCGTGAGCAGGTGCTGGACCTCGATGGAGACCCAGCCGTCGTCGGCGACCAGGGCGCGCAGGCCCTTCGTGAAGCCGAGGACGTCGGGGATGTGCGCGTAGACGTTGTTGGCGGCGACCAGGTCGGCCGGGCCGTGCTCCTCGCGCACCTGGCGGCCGGTCTCCTCGGAGAGGAAGGCCGTCAGGGTGGGCACGCCGGCGTCCCGCGCCGCCTGCCCGACGTTCACCGAAGGTTCGACGCCCAGACACCGGATGCCGTGCCCGACGACGTGCTTGAGCAGGTAACCGTCGTTGCTGGCGACCTCGACGACGAACGACTTCTCGTCGAGTCCCAGCCGCTCGACCGACCCGTCGACGAAGCGCTTCGCGTGCTCGACCCACGACGTCGAGAACGACGAGAAGTACGCGTACTCGGTGAAGGTGTCGTCAGGATCGATCAGCGGGGGGATCTGAGCGAGCCAGCAGTCGGTGCACACCTTGAGGTGGAGCGGGAAAGTGGCTTCCGGCTCGTCGAGCTGCTCAGCGGTCAAGAATCGCTCACATGGGGGAGTGGCCCCGAGGTCCACCACGCTGGCCGTGTTTGTCGAACCGCAGAGTCGACATGTGGTCATCTACCAGGCTCCTTGGCTCGCGGTCGCGATATGCGCTTAACACGTCGAGCAGGGGTGGACCGTCGTTACAGCGACGCGTGGCGGCGTGGTGGACCGATTCGGAACCGCAACATGATCACGTCGTGTGGCCGAGATCACGGACGGTGCCGGCCCGAACCCGTAACGTCCACAGTGGACCCGGGGTCCTAGGCTGGCCCGATGACTTCGGAGACGGGTCCCCGCCTGAGCGGGTTCGCGGGCGTGGTGCTGACGGTCCGCTTCCTGACCGAGCTGGCCCTGCTGGGCGGCCTGGCGCTGGCCGGGACCCAGCTCGGCAGCGGGGTGGCGCTGGCGATCGTCGACGCGGTCCTGCTGCCGGTGGTGGCCGCCGCGATCTGGGGCCTGTTCATCGCCCCGCGGGCCCGCCGCCGGCTGCCGGAACCGGCCCGCTTCCTGGTGGAGTTCGCCCTGTTCGCGGCCACCGGCGCGGTGCTGGTGCTGGTCGGCTGGGTGGTCGCGGGGATCGTGCTCGCCGTCGCGGGGATCGGCGTCGCGGCGCTCACCCGCGTCGTCGCCAAGGACGGCTGACTTTACCGTTCGATTACCCAAGCCTCGACCGCTAACGTGACTGGTCGGACGCCGTCAGTCACCGGGGAGGGTGAATTGGGCACGCTCCGAGTGGATTTCTCGGCCTTGCGAGCGCAGGCAGACGCCCTTGACCATGCTTTCGGGCGAGCTGAAGAGTTGCTGGCTCAACTGGAGCAGGAACTGAAGGACGCCTTGGGCGCCTGGCTCGGTGAGGGGCAAAACGCTTTCGCGACGGCATATGGCGAATGGGTTGTCGCAGCCAGAGAATTGCACTCCGACCTACCGCGTATCCGGGAATTCGTCCTGACCGCACACGACAACCACGGTGCAGCCCTGTCGGCCAATCTGGGTATCTGGCGTGGCCCGGATCGATGACGGCGGTGCGCCGCAGGGTGTCGTCGACGTCACGCCCGAGGACTTCCACGTCGTCGCTCTCGGCCTGGCCGAGGGGCAGGAGCAGGTGCACCAGATCCGGCTGAAACTGTTCACCGCGCTGGATGGCAATGCCGGTGCGGCCGGCGCGGGAGACGGTGCCGAGGCATTCGAACGCGGCTACCAGAGCGCCATGCACACCCTGGTCGCAGCCTTTTTCCGCGCCTACGACGTGCTCGGCTCGGTCGCCGCGGGCATCGACCAGGCCGGGCTGAACCACTGGACCGCGGACAACTCTTCCCATCCGCAACCCGGTCCGGCGCCGTGGACGCCGCTGCTGCCGCCGAAGGCCGGCGGCAGCCCGGCGTGGCCGGGCCTGCTGGGGCCGGAGGAGTGGTGGCTGCCGCACGGGATCGGCCGGTACGCGCCGAACGCCGACACCGGGAAGCTGACGAACATCCAGCTGGCCTTCGAACAAGCCGGCGACGCCGTCCAGGCGCTGGCGGCCGACCTCAAGAACAGCATGTTCGAGCTGGTGGAGAACAACGACTCCGCGGACATCGATGCCCTGAACGACTTCTGGGACAGGCTCGCCGGTGGGCACGACACGGCGATCTTCTTCGTGCTCCCGCAGTTCCTGCGGAAGCTGTCGACGGCATTCGCGGACTTCCGGGTCTGGGTCGTCGACACCCGTCAGCGCATCGAAGACTCGGTCCGTGACGTGATCGACGGGGCCGGGCTCGGGCTCGCGATCGCGGGCATCGTCAGCATCCTCACCGAGGGGGCGTTCGACGTCCTCGTGGGCGCGGCCGAACTGCTGGGGATCGACGTCATCGGCGTGCTGGCGGGCCCGATCGCGGAGCTCTCGGCCGGAGCGGTGGCCACCCTGGAAGGGGCGGAAGTCCTCGGTGCGGTCGCGGGCGGGGTGACGGCCATGGCGATGGCGGTCGAGCGGACCCCGGAGCCGAACATCGAGCAGGCGGACACCACGAAGCTCGGTGAGGAGCTCGGTGAGCGAACCGGCGTGATCGACCAGTCCGAATCCACCTTCAATCAGGCTGAGCGAAAGATCGCCGAACGACTGGCTGGTGAGGGACATGACGTGAAGGCGCTCAAGCCGTCCACGGAGCCAGGGGTTCGAACGCCGGACGCGCTCCTCGACGGGACGCCGACCGAGTTCAAGACGATCGAGGCGACTGATCCGGGCAGTACGAAAGTCATGCGAGTGCTGGATGATTCGGCGCGCAAGGGCGGTCAGGCGCGTGAGATAGTCGTCGACGCCGAAGGAACGTCGCTGACGAGAGAAGCCGCACTCGAAGGTGTGCAGCGTTTCAAAGGCCTCAGGAAGGACGCCTATGACAAGATCATCATCTGGGGTGACGGCTGGACGATCGTCGCTCCTTGAGGGCGGTGCGGGAGGTGTGCGTCAATGGCAACACATGTCGAAATATTCCTGAGGCCGCTCGAGGCCGTGCCCGTCCAATCGGTCGTCGGCGAGATTGCAGAGCTGGTCGGAACGCCGCTTCTGCGGGAACCGAAATATCAAGACGAGGCGTACTTCGGGCGGCGCGAGGACGTCGCGGTCGAACTGTTCGTGAACCACGGTTATGAGATCTACGACGACATGCCGTTCGCGACACATCCGTACATGCTTCGGTTTCGGACCCTCAATCGGGATGTCGATAACGCTCGTTCTTTCATGGAGAGAACATATGGCGCTTTGAAAGCGACGGGGAAGTTCTCGATTTTTTCGACTTACGACCTGCAATACGTCCTCAGTGAGGATATCGAGAACCCGGCCGCGGGAACGAGCTCGTGACGGGCTGCCTCGCGGAACCGTTCCGCGAGGCAGCCCATCGGTGATCAGCCGATCTTCTCCGCCGCCGGGATGACGTCGGTGCCGAACTTCTCCAGCACGGCCGGGTTGTGGACGTGCGGGACCATGCCGAGGGCGATGTCGATGCCGAGCCCGTGCAGCCGCTCCAGCTCCTTCAGCAGCTCGCCGGTCTTCTCACCGTTCTCGCCGATGTCGAGGATGTGGTAGACGGTCTTGGTGATCGAACCGTAGTCGCGGCCCTCGTTCTCGCAGTGCTGCTTGAGGACGTCGAGCTTGTGCTCCAGCTCGGGGCCGTTGAAGAGGTTGCACTGGTCGGCGTACTTGGCGACCAGCCGCAGCGTCTTCTTCTCGCCACCGCCGCCGATCATGATCGGCGGGCGCGGGTCCGACAGCGCCTGCGGCACGTTCAGCAGCCGGGCCGCGTCGAAGTGCTTGCTCTTGAACGGCGCGTCGCCCTCGGCCCACATCTGGAGCACGTACTGGAGGTTCTCCTCCAGCAGCTCGAAGCGCTCCGCGACCGGCGGGAAGGGGAAGCCGAGCCCGCGGGACTCGTCCTCGTTCCAGCCCGCGCCGATGCCCAGGATCGCGCGGCCGCCGGACAGCACGTCCAGCGTCGTGATCGCCTTGGCCAGCAGGCCCGGGTGCCGGTAGAGGACACCGGTGACGACGGTCAGCAGCTTGGCGCGCTCGGTGTGCGCGGCGATGAAGCCGAGGGTCGTGTACGCCTCGAGCATGTCGTTTTCTGTCGCGCCGACCCCGCCGATCTGGAAGAAGTGGTCCATCACGGCGATGGAGTCGAAGCCCGCGTTGTCGGCGGTGCGGACGACGGCGGCCAGTTCGGCGCCCAGCGCGGACGCCCCGTTCGGCCAGGTGAAGTCGGGGATCTGCAGTCCGAGTCTCATGGTTTCCGACCGTATACCTGGAGTTACCCCAGCTGCCCGCTCAGAAATCTCGGATCAGGGAAACCCTGCCGTGCAAGGGATCCGTGACGAACACCGTGCGCGTACGCTCGTCGACCGCGACGTCGCCGGGGTTGACGCCCAGCGACAGCTCGCCGGTCAGCGTCCCGCTCGCGCCGTCGATCCGGCTCAGCCCGTTCTGGCCGCCGTTGGTGTAGACGGTGTTCGTGCCCTGGTGCACGGCCAGCGCGGACGATTCGCTGCGCAGCAACACGGTCTTGCGCTCGGTGCGCGTCGCCGCGTCCACAATGGACATGTGGTGGATGCCGGAGTTGGCCACGTACACCGAACCGCTCGCGGCGTGCACCGCGACGGCGGTCGGCCGCGCACCGACCTTCACGCTGGCGACGAACTTCCCGCTGTCGATCGAGAACACCTCGAGCGAGTCCGTGCCGGTGCTGGCGCAGTAGGCGAGCTTGCGGCCGGCGTCGACCGCGACGCCGCCGAGGCTCGGCTTCGGGCCCGGCACGAGCGCGGCGAGCGTGCAGCTGACGCCGTCCAGCACGGCGAGCATGCCGGTGCTGCCGCTGACCGCGTAGACGCGGTTGGCCTGGTCGTCCACGGCCAGCGCGGACGCGCCGGCGCCCGCGCCGATCACGCTCACCAGGTCGTGGGTGCGGCCGTCCAGCACGACGACCGTGCCGGCCGGCGGGTTCGAGACGTAGATCCGGTTGGCTTTCGCGTCGATCGCGACGTCGCCGGGGGCGCCGCCGACGCTGATGACGGCGCCGACGGTGGCGGTGCGCGCGTCGATGACCGTGACCGTGCCTGCCTCGGGATCGGTGACGTACGCGAGCCCGGTGACGGGGTTCACCGTGACCGCGGTGGGCGCCCCGCCGAGCTCGATCGAGCGGACGTCCTCAGCCCGCGCCACCCCGGGCAGGACCAGGGCCCCGGCACCGGCCGTGACCAGGGCGAACAGGGTCCTCCGGCCTATCGGGCGACCTCGCATCGGCGCCTCCGCTCGTGATCAACTCGCCCTCCGAGCCTAACCCGCGCGATCCCCACGTGAAGGAACTTCGCGTCCCCCGATCGCGTTGTTTCCGATGGGTAACTCACCTGAAGAGCGGACGGAGGCGAGCGCGTGCACGGGCACCAGAACGGACTGAAGACGGCGATGCTGCTCGGTCTGCTGTCGGCGATCATCATCGCGATCAGCGGCCTGTTCGGCCGCGGCGCCCTGGTCATCGGCCTGGTCGTCGCCCTCGGGATGAACGCCTTCGCGTACTTCAGCTCGGACAAGCTGGCGCTGCGCGCGATGCACGCGCGGCCGGTGTCCGAGGTCGAGCAGCCGGCGATGTACCGGATCGTGCGGGAGCTCGCCCACGTCGCCCGGCAGCCGATGCCGCAGCTCTACCTCAGTCCGACGGTCGCGCCCAACGCGTTCGCGACCGGCCGCAGCCCTCGCCACGCGGCCGTCTGCTGCACGACCGGCATCCTCGACCTGCTGGACGAGCGGGAGCTGCGGGCCGTGCTCGGGCACGAGCTGTCCCACGTCTACAACCGCGACATCCTCATTTCGTGCGTCGCCGGCGCGCTGGCCAGCGTGATCAGCGTGCTCGCGAACATCGCGCTGTTCTTCGGCGGCAACAACCGCGACGGCAGCCCGCTGGTCAGCCTCATGCTGATCTTCGTCGGGCCGATCGCGGCGGCGGTCATCCGGATGGGCGTGAGCCGCTCGCGGGAGTACCAGGCCGACGCGTCCGGCGCGAAGCTGACCGGCGACCCGCTGGGCCTGGCCTCGGCGCTGCGGAAGCTGGAGGCCGGCACGCGGGCGCGGCCGCTGGTCGCCGAGCCGCAGCTCGTGTCGCAGTCGCACCTGATGATCGCGAACCCGTTCCGCCCCGGTGAAGGCCTGAGCAAGCTGTTCTCGACGCACCCGCCGATCGCCGACCGCATCGCGCGGCTCGAGGAGATGGCCCGCCACCGCCTCTGACCCGGTCTTCTCAACTGGTGGGAGCGGGAATCCCGGTTCCGGTCCGGCGGTTCCGTAAGCATGGTCTCCGCAGAGCTGCACCTGGGCGTCGCCATCGACGGGGCCGGGTTCCACCCGGCCGCCTGGCGGGTATCCGCGGCCGAGCCCGCCGCGCTGTTCACCTCCGGTCACTACCTGAGGTATGCGAAGCTGGCCGAAGCCGCTTCGCTCGACTTCGTCACCTTGGACGACTCGCTGGCGTTGCAGTCCGGCGGCGAGGGGGTCGTCCGAGGGCGCCTCGACGCGCTGCTCACGCTGTCCGCGATCGCACCGGCGACCAGCCGGATCGGCCTGGTCCCGACCGTCACGACCACGCACACCGAGCCGTTCCACGTCTCGACGTCGGTGGCGACCCTCGACTACGCGAGCCGCGGCCGCGCCGGCGTGCTCGCGGTGCCGTCGCCGACCGACGCCGAGGCCGCGCACTTCGGCCGTCGCCCGGCCCCGTCACCGCAGGACGGGGAGGCCGAGACGGCGGAAGTCCTCGACGTCATCACCCGGTTGTGGGACAGCTGGGAGGACGACGCGATCGTCCGCGACGCCGCCACCGGCCGGTTCATCGACCGGGAGAAGCTGCACTACGTCGACTTCGAGGGCCGCTTCTTCAGCGTGAAGGGCCCGTCGATCACCCCGCGTCCGCCGCAGGGCCACCCGGTGACCGCGGTCTACGGCGACTCGCCGCACGCCGTCGGCGCCGACCTGGTCATCACCCGCGCCGACCACCTCGACGCCGTGCGCGCCGCGGCCGCCCGCTTCCCGGGAGCCAAGGTCCTGGCCACGGTGTCGATCGTGCTCGCCGAGACCGAGCAGGGCGCCCGCGACCGGCAGCACGAGCTGGACGCTCTGGTCCCGTTCGAGCCCGCCGGCCTGTCGTTCGTCGGCACCCCCGCGCAGCTGGCCGCCGACCTGCCCCGCTGGGCCGCCGAGACCGGCGTCGCCGGGTTCCACCTGCGGCCCGCCGTCCTGCCCGACGACCTCGACCTGCTCGCCGGCGAAGTCGTCCCGGCGCTGCGCGCGGCCGGCGCGTTCCGGGACGCCTACCGCGGCGAGACCCTGCGCGAGCACCTCGGCCTCGGCCGGGCCGTCAACGCCTACGCCGTCACCCCGGGAGCCTGAGATGACCAAGCAGATCAAGCTCGCCGCGCACTTCCCCGGCGTCAACAACACGACGGTGTGGAGCGACCCCGCGTCGGGCAGCCAGATCGACTTCGCCTCCTTCGAGCACCTCGCCCGCACCGCCGAGCGCGGCAAGTTCGACTTCCTCTTCCTCGCCGAGGGCCTGCGGCTGCGCGAGCACGCGGGCAAGATCCTCGACTCCGACGTCGTCGGCCGGCCCAACACGACCACCGTCCTGGCCGCGCTGTCCGCCGTCACCACGCACCTCGGCCTGGCCGGGACGCTGTCCTCGACGTTCAACGAGCCCTACGAGGTCGCCCGCCAGGTCGCGAGCATCGACCACCTCTCCGGCGGGCGCGCGGCGTGGAACGTCGTGACGTCGCCGGACGCCTTCACCGGCAAGAACTTCCGCCGCGGCGGATTCCTCAAGCGCGAGGACCGCTACGCGCGCGCCGAGGAGTTCCTCGCCACCGTGCGCGAGCTGTGGGACAGCTGGCAGCCCGGGACCCTGGTGGGGGACAAGGAAAACGGCGTCTTCGCCCGCGACCCCGGCAAATTCGTCCACAGTGGACAGCAGTTCGACATCCACGGCGAGTTCACGCTGCCGCGGACGCCGCAGGGGCAGCCGATCGTCATCCAGGCCGGCGACTCCGACGAAGGCCGCGAGTTCGCCGCGAAGGCCGCCGACGTCATCTTCAGCCGCCACGGCACCCTCGAAGACGGCCAGGCGTTCTTCCACGACGTCAAGCGGCGGCTGGCCGCGTACGGCCGCGAATACGGCGAGCTGCTGATCATGCCTGCGGCGACGTTCGTCCTCGGCGACACCGACGCCGAAGCCGAAGAGCACGCGCGTGAGATCCGGCTCCAGCAGGTCCGGCCGGCGACCGCGATCCAGTTCCTCGAGCAGGTGTGGAGCCGCGACCTGTCGGACTACGACGTCGACGGGCCGCTGCCGGAGGTCGACCCCGACCCGGACGCCGAGCCGCTGACCTGGGGCCGCGTCCGGCACGAGAAGGACCAGGTCGCGCTCGCGCGCAAGTGGCGGGCGATCGCGGAGGAGAAGAAGCTCTCGATCCGCGAGCTGGTGATCGAGGTCACCGCGCGGCAGCAGTTCGTCGGCACGCCGTCGACGGTCGCTTCGACGATCGACGAGTACGTCCAGTCCGACGCGGCCGACGGGTTCGTCCTCGTGCCGCACCTGACGCCGGGCGGGCTCGACGAGTTCGTCGAGAAGGTCGTCCCGCTGCTGCAGGAACGCGGGGTGTTCCGGACGGAGTACACCGGGACGACGCTGCGCGAGCAGCTCTTCTAGGCCGAAGCTCCCGCGGCTGCGGCGACTGCCTTCACGTAGTCGCCGTAGCCGGACTTCGCCAGCTTCTCGCCCAGCGCGTAGCACTCGTCGGCGTCGATGAAGCCCATCCGCAGCGCGATCTCCTCGAGGCACGCGATGCGCACGCCGGTGCGGTGCTCCAGCACCTGCACGAACTGCCCGGCTTCGAGCAGCGAGTCGTGCGTGCCGGTGTCGAGCCACGCGAAGCCGCGGCCGAGGTCGACCAGCGACGCCCGGTCCTGGCGCACGTACGTGAGGTTGACGTCGGTGATCTCCAGTTCGCCGCGCGGTGACGGCTTGAGCGCGCGCGAGATCTCGACGACCTGGTTGTCGTAGAAGTACAGGCCGGTGATCGCCTTGTTCGAGCGCGGCTTCGCCGGCTTCTCCTCGATGGAGACCAGCTTGCCGTCCGCGTCGACTTCGCCGACGCCGTAGCGCTCGGGGTCCTTCACCGGGTAGCCGAACAGGACGCAGCCGTCGAGGTCCCGCACGGCCTGCTGCAGGCGGCCGGAGAAGCCCTGGCCGTAGAAGATGTTGTCGCCGAGCACGAGCGCCACGTCGTCGTCGCCGATGAAGTCCGCGCCGATCACGAAGGCCTCGGCCAGTCCGTTCGGGCTGGGCTGCTCGGCGTAGGAGAACGAGACGCCGAACTGGTCGCCGTTGCCGAGCAGCTTGCGGAACATCGGCAGGTCGGCGGGGGTGGAGATGACGAGGATCTCGCGGATCCCGGCCAGCATCAGCACCGAGATCGGGTAGTAGACCATCGGTTTGTCGTAGACCGGCAGCAGCTGCTTCGACACCGCCTGGGTGATCGGGTGCAGGCGCGTCCCGCTGCCTCCGGCCAGCACGATGCCCTTCATGAACTGCCTCCTCGGATCCGGCGTCGGCCCCACCCTACGGGCCGGGCGGGATCAGAAAGCCGGTCCCTTGCCGAAGTAGGCCTTGCAGCCGGTGTTGTACTCGGTGGCGATCTCGAGCACGTTCTTGCCGCCGTCGACCGGCAGCAGCGTCGAGGAGTAGTTCGGGCAGAAGTTGTTGTGGATGCCGGTGATGTGCACCGGCGCGGGCAGCTCGTACCAGTTGCCGCTGCCGAAGTTGTCGTTCGCGAGCAGCACCTGGCCGTTCTTCGGCTGCGGCTGGCCCTTCGCGTTGGTGTAGATCTGCCCGACCATGACGATCCGGACGCCGTTCGGGCCGCCGGGGAAGAGCGTGATCGTCTGCGCGTGCTGGAAGTAGTTGCCGTTCGCGGTGTCGACGCGCGTGCCGGGGTCGGTGGGGCTGCCCCAGTTGGCGCCGTCGGGGGAGATCTTGAAGTACGGGTCGCAGTAGCGGTCGCGGAAGTTGCAGATCTCGTAGGCGAAGTAGTAGCGGCCGTCGGGCAGCCGGCGGATGATCGGCATGCCGGGCCGGACCCGGTCCGGCGGGATGGCCAGGGTGAGCTGCTTGGTGCCCCAGTTCACGCCGTCGGTCGAGGCGACTCGGTTGAGGACCTGCGCGTACTTCGGTGCCTGCGTCTCGTCGGCGAAGTGGAGCCAGAGCGTGCCGCCGGCGTCGACGGTGAACTCGGGCTCCCAGATGCCGTCGATGTTGTGCGAGCGGGCGGCTTCGGACAGGAACCGCCACGAGCGGCCGCCGTCCGGGCTGGCCCAGACCTTGATCCCGACGCGCCGCTGCGCCCCGGCGTCCTGCCGGTAGGAGGCGGCCCAGAGCAGGGTGCCCGCGCGCAGGCGGCCGACGCGCTCCGGCAGTTCGTAGAGCGTGCCGCAGCACATGCCGTACCGACCGTCGGGATCGTGGATGGCGCCGATCTGGTGGAAGGTCTCGCCCTCGTCGGTGCTTTCCAGGACGGGCGTGAACTTGCCACCGGCGTCTTCGCTGGTCAGCGCCGCGACGATGTTCCCGCGGCCGAAGATGGAGTGATCGAGCCGGACCAAGCGCGCGTACGAGCCGAGGCCGGGCAGGAGCTGCTTGCGCTCGGCGGCGCTCGCGGGGGTCAGTGTCGCGCAGATCACGGTGAGTGACAGCACGAAGGCGAGCAAACGGCGCATTCTGAGCCTCTCCACGCGGTGACCGCGCGATTACAGCACGCGAATGGGGTCCTTCGTGGACAGTCACACGGGGCATTCGCGCGTTCGAGGGGTTTGCTGTGCGCTTTCGGGTGACCGGTAACGTGGAGTGGCTGCGAGGGGGAGCGATGAAATTTCGGTTGTCCGGTCTTCTGGTCCTGGTCCTGCTGGCCGGGTGCGAGCCGTCGACGGGTTTCGGGACGATCGTGTCGTCCACGCCGGTCGTCCCCGCGCCCACGACGTCCGCGGCCCCGGTGCTGAAGGACGTGCCGACGGAGACGCACACGGGCAGGGGCGAGGGCGAGTTCGCGACGTCGTGGCCGGCGGACCAGCTGGGCTTCTTCACGTTCGACTGCCCGAAGTGCTCGGCGAACGTGATCATCGACACCGACGGCGGCGAGTACGGCCTGGTCAACGCGATCGGCAAGTACAAGGGCACCACGTGGCTGAACACGAACCCCGACCGCCCGACGACCAAGGTGACCGTCCACGCGAACGCCCAGTGGACGGCGACGATCGCGGACTACCGAAGCCTGCCGGTGGCCGCCCCGGGCGCGACGGCCTCAGGCAAGGGCGACGCGGTGTTCCGGGTCCCGGAAGGCGTCAAGTCGATCGCGTTCACGGCGAAGACGCGCGGCAACGTGGCCCTGTGGGTCCATTCGGAGAAGGTCCGCGACCTGCTGGTGAACGCGATCGGCGACCAGTCGAAGACGGTGGAGGTAGCGGGACCGGCGTACCTGAGGGTGGACGGCTACGAAGCGAGCTGGACGATCACACCGTCCTGAGCGGCGGGAACCCACTGCAAGTGGGTGGCCCCCCCAGCCCGATCACGCCGGGTCGAGGCCGCTTCACCCGAGCATCGCCCGGAGAGCGTCGGCGTCGCCGGCGAGCGCGGCAGGATCGATCCGAGCTTCGTCGCCACTCAGCGGCAGCAGTGGAAAAGGTCGCCCTGGGGCAGGATCCTCGACGAAACGCGGCAGCAGGTGCGTGTGGAGGTGCGGAACGGAGTTCCCCAAGGTCTCGTAGTTCATCTTGAGCGGCCGGTAGAACGTGGCGAGCGCCTTCGCCACGGTCAGCGTCGCCTTCCAGTAGGACTGCGCCTCCGGCTCGCTCAGCTCGAACGGCTCGACGACGTGCCGACCACGCCAGATGACCAGCGTGTACCCGCGCTGGATGTCGGCTCGCTGGAGTACGGCGTCGACGTCGGCGGTGCTGAAGATGCGGATCCCGTAGGTGTCTTCGTCCAAGCGCTCCGACTGGCACATCGGACAGGCTCGGCCGCTGATCCGGCCGGCCCAGTCGCTCGGCCACGCACTCTTCATGGCTGAATTCCGCTTTCGTGCCGCCTCGGCCGGGACTCCGCGCCCGGGTTGGCCTACGGGCATCCGAAACCAGATACCCGCAGGTCAACGAGGGTGAATCACCGGTAGTTCGTGAACTGCAGCGCGATCTCGAAGTCCTTGCCCTTCAGCAAGGCGATGACCTCCTGCAGCTGGTCCTTCTTCTTGCCGGACACCCGCAGCTGGTCGCCCTGGATCTGGGCCTGCACGCCCTTGGGGCCCTCGTCGCGGACGAACTTCGCGATCTGCTTCGCCTTGTCCGAAGCGATGCCCTGGAGGATCTTGCCCGAGATCTTGTAGATCTTGCCGGACAGCGCCGGCTCGTCGGCCTCGAAGGCCTTCAGGGAGATGCTGCGCTTGATCAGCTTCTCCTTGAACACCTCGATCGCGGCCAGGGCGCGCTCCTCGGTCTCGGACTCGACCGTGATCGCTTCCTCGCCCGCCCAGCTGATCGTCGTGCCGGTGCCGCGGAAGTCGAAGCGCGTGCCGAGCTCCTTGCCTGCCTGGTTCAGCGCGTTGTCCACCTCCTGGCGGTCGACCTTGCTCACGACGTCGAAAGAGGGATCCGCCACGTGTCCTCACACCTCGTACTCGCTTGTCAGGGGCCACCCAGCCTAGCCCCGGGTATCCCGGTTGACCCCCGCCGGGAGCCCTTGGGTAAACTTCTCCCCGGCCGGTACGCCCGGTCATGGCGGGTTACCCGAGTGGCCAAAGGGGACTGGCTGTAAACCAGTTGGCTTACGCCTACGGGGGTTCGAATCCCTCACCCGCCACAGGTCAGAGGCTCCGCGATCTCGTAAGAGGTCGCGGAGCTTTTGCGTTACCCGGGATCGGTTGCCGCGCGAGCAGCCGGTCGACGACGGCGAATTGTCGACCTGATTCACTCGATAGGCTTACCTTTTAATGGTGGTCATCCGGTAACACGGCCGCCATGCCACCGGTTGCCGTTTTTCGGACGGGCCGGGGTGAAACAACTGCCGCCCGTCGAGCGATTACTGATCTCGTACACGGTGCGGGTCCGGGAGACTGTCGCGTTCGGAAACGAACGAATCGAGCCGGTGGCTTGGCGCGGCTCGATGTTGTCCGAAATGCTCGTCCGCAGAGTCGACGTAACCTGCGAGGTCTCCGGTGTTGATGCTGATCATGGTGATCGTCGCCGTTGTCGGCGCGGTCGCTTGGTGGAAGAAGAAGGGTCGCTACGACGGCCCGGGAATGGCCCGGCGGATGTTCCGCGACGCATTGAGCTGGCTCCGCGTCGCCGCTGCGCGCGAGGACCGGGAATTCGTCGAACAGCGCCAGTGCCTGCTGCGCCGCATCGGCGAGACCGTGGCCGGGTTCGCCGAGACGCGTGCGCCCGGCGCGCTGTGGCTGGCCATCGAGATCAACCCCGAGGACCACGGCCTCCTCGGCGTCAACCTCGTCACGGACGAGGAGGACCTCGCCTTGGTACTGCCGGAGATTCTGCGACGTCGCGGACGATCGCCACAGGTCAAGGCCCGGATCCGGGAGTGCCGGTCGGAGCCGTCCGCGATCCGGGGCAACCCGCGGATCGCGCTGACCACCGGCCCGGCCCGCACCAGGCTGTTCGAAGACGACGCTCCCACCGCGGTCCCCGCGCCCGGCCGCGCGCGGCTGGTCGTCATCGGCCGGACCGGGGAAACCGTGCGCATCCCGGCGGCCGGCGGCGTCATCGGCCGTGACGTCGAGAAGTGCGAAGTGGTCGTCGAATCTCCCACCGTGTCGCGCCGGCACGCGCGAATCCGGCCACGTGCGGGCGGCGACTGCTTCCTCGTCGAGGACCTCGCCAGCGCGAACGGAATGTCCATCAATTCGCGCCCGACCGAAGCCGGAATTCTCCGTGACGGAGACATCCTCGGCCTCGGACGGAAACTCCGGTTGCGGCTCGAGGTGGTCGCCGATGAGTAAGCCCGCCGGTGCCATGATCGATCCCGGCCGCCTTTTCGCCCCCGGCCGTGATGAGTGCGCCCTCACGATTTGGCGCGCCGATGCCTGCGTCAAAGCCGTGCGTATCCGCCGGGGTGCGTCCGTGCTCGTCGGCCGCGGGGAAAACCTGGCCACCGAACGAATCGAAACCGGGCGCCACCACGTGACCATTCCCGCGACCGAACCGTGGATCTCGCGGCGCCACCTGCTCGTCCACCACACTGGCCGGGGCGTCCGCCTGGCGGTGCTCGAAGGCGTGCCGAACCCGGGACGGATCCGCTACTGGGGCGAGCTGGACTGGCGGCGCGTCGCGAGCGGGCAAGCGTGGGAGGCGCGGGACGGCCTCATCGCGTTCCGGCTCACCGATCGCCCCGACGACTGGGTGATCACGCTCACGGCCGACCTCACCGAGGAAGACCGGGAGCGCTCGTCCGCCGAGCAGACCGGCCCGGTCACCGAGCGGGCGACGCAAAACGTGATCGAGGTGACACCGCCCCAGCGGGACGCGATCGTGGCGGCGCTGATCGACGCCGTCCGCTGGCCACCGCCCGCGGGGTCGAGCCGGATCCGCGGCTGGACGGAGCTCCCCACGGGCGACGCCCACCGCATGGCCTACAAGCGGCTCGTGGGCGCGGCGGACACCGACCCCGACTTCCCCTGGCAGGACCGAGGCCGGCGCGGGGTCGACCCGGTTCTCCTGCAGCTGCTGATCGAGTCCGAAGCCATCACCTACGCCTCCGTCCAGCGGGCCCATCCCTGGCGGCCCGGCTCACCCGAGGGGCTCATCCCCGCCCGCCGGGCCGCCGACACGGAACGAGGAGAGCAGTCATGACGTCTCCAGCGCAGGAATCGTCGCCGGACGCGCTGGCCACCCGGCGGCCGGGGTGGCCGCTGTGGCCGGTCTGGATGCTGGGCAACGGTTTCGCCTGGCTGGGCGGTGCGTCCTGGCGGGCGCTCGACGACCGCCACGAACGCTCCTCGTACCAGGTGTCGGGCTTCTTCGTGCTGCTCAACGGCTTCATCGCGTGGGGCCTGGCCACCTTCGCCGCGGTCGGCATGGAACTGACGCAGAGCTTCGGCGCGGCTGCTCCGTTCGTCGCGGTCTGGGGTCTGTTCGTGATCGGCTTCGACCGGGCGATCTGCGCGGTGGTGTTCGATCCGGCGAGACGGACCGCGGCACGGCGCAGCTACCTCGCCAGGGCCATCTGCGCGGGCCTGCTCGGGTTCATGATCTCCGAGATGGGCGCGCTGGCCATCTTCGAGGACGACATCAACCGGACGATGAACGACAGCATCGCCGCGCAGGTCGAGGCCTCGCGGAAGCTGATCGTCGGGGCGGACGGCCAGCCGACCGACCGGGCGCAGCAGCTCGCGAAACTCCGGGCCGATCGTGCGAAGCTCGACACCGACGTCGCGAACGCGACCACCGCGGCCAAGCAAGCCGGTCTGGTGGCCGTGTGCGAGAGGCAGCCGGCGGGGTGCCCGCCGGACCTCGTCAAGTCGGGTCAGATCAGCGGCCGGGGCGGCGACGGCGGGCTGACGCGGCAGCGGGACGCGGACGCGGCCAAGGCACAGGCCGAGCTCACGCGGGCCACCACCGCGCAGACGAACGACGGACCCAAGCTGGACAGCCAGATCACCGCGCTCGACCAGGCCGTCCAGGCCGACCTGGGAAAGGCGGACGCGCTGGCCAAAGCCGAAGACGGCCTCGCGGCGCGGTGGCACGCGTTGCTGAAGTTCGCCTTCTCCGACGGCTGGGCGCTGGGCTTCCACATCATGCTGACGGTCTTCTTCATCCTGCTGGACCTCGTGCCGCTGTTCATCAAGATCGGCCGAGGGCGGACGCGTTACGACAGCACGGTGGTGCACGCCCGCAACCGCCACATCAAGGAGCTCGAATTCCGCGGTGAGGAGCACGCGAAGCAGCAGCGGGCACGGCTCGACCGCGTGACGTTGGAGGCCGATCTCGAGGGTGACGTCGCCAAGCTCCAGGCGCAGACCACCCGCAAGATCGAGGAAGAACGGCAACGGGTTCGCCTCGAGCGTGAGCTGGCGAAGCTGGCCCGGGAACCGGTCGAGGAGGAGACGTCGGAGGAGGAGCCGGCCGAAGACGACGCGGTCGAGCCCGACGGACCCGCTCCCGCCGAAGCGGAGGACGCCGGGGCCGGAGAGCCGCAGCCCTACGACACCGTGAAGATCCCGCACAACTGGGACATGGAGGACCGCGAACTGCTCGGCCGGGTGTTCGGTGGGCAGTACCAGGCGATCGAACCGCTGAACAGCGCCGACGCCGGTGGGTTCGGCCGGGTGCTGCGCGGCCGGGAGGTGGACACCGACCGGGAAGTCGCGATCAAGGCCGTCCGCGACGAGGCCGCCACCAAGCGGCGGTTGTTCAGGACCGCGCGACGCCGGATGTGGCAGCGGGAGGTCGAAGCGGCCCGGCGGCTGCAGCACAGCAACATCGGCGAGATCCTGAACTCGGGCGTCGATCGCCAATGGCTGTGGACGGCCTCGCCGCTCTACACGCCGGGAAGCCTGGTCAACTGGATCGCGAACGCCACCGCCCGAGGCAGGATCGGCTACACGCTGGGACGCACGGCCGAGTACATCGGTCAGCTCGCCGACGCGCTCGAGTACGCGCACAGCAACAACGTCAGCCACGGTGACATCAAGCCGACCAACGCCGTGCTGGACGGACCGCTGCTGGTCCTCGTGGACTGGGGTTTCGCCCGCGTGTTCTCCGCGGCGGACCGGAACGAAGTAAGCAGCGCCGGCGGTGGAACCCCGAACTACACGGCTCCCGAAGCGTTGCTGGGAGACAAGGACGACCCCGAACTGGGTGACCTGTATTCGATCGGCGCCACCTGGTACTACCTGCTGACCGGTCAGGCTCCCCACCAGGAGGCCGGCCGGCTCGCCGACAAGCGGGAACAGGCCCGGCGCATCCGATCCGGGGAAACGACGTACACCCCGCTCGACCAGCTCCTGCCGAACATCCCGCGGGACGTCGCGGGGCTGGTGCACACGCTGCTGTCGCCGGAGCCGGCCGCTCGGGTGGTCGGCCAGGCCGATGTTCGTCCGGCGACCGGGCTGAAGCAGGCGGTCAAGGCGGTGGCCCGGGAGATCGACAACTCCGGGCAGGCGGAGCTGGTCGTCGGGGCCACGGCAGTCCGGCTCGACCGGCCGGCCGCGGCGCGACCGGCGTCGACCGAACTGGAGTCGGGGATCATCTCGGTCGACGTCCCGACGCAGGCGCTGTCCGGTTCGTCGGCGCCTTCGATCGTGACCGACGACGAACCGACGGTGACCCTGCGGGCCTACAACGGCCGCAACGGGGAACGCACCATCCGGACGACGCTGCCCGAGACCGAGTTCGACGAAGACGAGCACTGAGCATGAGAAACGGCCGGTTTCCCTTGGGGGAGAGGGAAACCGGCCGTTCAGGTGGCGGCGTTCGGGGTTACGCCGCCTGGGGAACCGGCGTTGAAGCCGGGGTCAAAGCGAGGTCCAGGACCTCGCGGACGTTCGCCACCGCGTGGACGTCCAGCTGGGACAGCACCTCGGCCGGGACGTCGTCGAGGTCCGGCTCGTTGCGCTGGGGGATGATCACCGTCTTCATCCCCGCTCGGTGGGCCGCCAGGAGCTTCTGCTTGACGCCGCCGATCGGCAACACGCGCCCCGTCAGGGACACCTCGCCCGTCATCGCCACGTCCGGCCGGACCACCCGGCCCGAAAGCAGCGACGCCAGCGCCGTCGTCATCGTCACGCCGGCCGACGGGCCGTCCTTCGGGACCGCGCCCGCCGGGACGTGGACGTGGATGCCGCGCTCGCGCAGGTCGCCCACCGGCAGCTCCAGCTCCGCGCCGTGCGAACGCAGGTAGGACAGCGCGATCTGCACCGACTCCTTCATCACGTCGCCGAGCTGGCCGGTCAGCTGCAGCCCGGACGCGCCGGACTCCTGGTCCGCCAGCGACGCCTCGATGTACAGGACGTCACCGCCGGCACCCGTCACCGCCAGGCCCGTCGCCACGCCCGGGGTCGCCGTGCGCTGCGTCGACGCCGGCAGCGACGACTCGGGGATGTGCCGCGGGCGGCCCAGGTAATCCGGAAGGTCGGCGGCGTCGAGGGAAAGAGGCAGCGAGACCTCGTCCAAAGCCACCTTCGTCGCGATCTTCCGCAGCACCTTCGCGATGGTCCGGTTCACGTCGCGCACGCCCGCCTCGCGGGTGTACTCGGCGGCGATCCGGCTGAACGCGGCGTCCGTCACGACCACGTCGGCCGTGCCCAGGCCCGCTCGCTCCAGCTCCCGGGGGAGCAGGTGGTCGCGAGCGATGGTGACCTTCTCGTGCTCGGTGTAGCCGTCCAGCGTGACGAGCTCCATGCGGTCCAGCAGCGGGCCGGGGATGGTCTCCAGCGCGTTGGCCGTCGCCAGGAACACGACGTCGGACAGGTCCAGCTCGACCTCGAGGTAGTGGTCGCGGAACGTGTGGTTCTGCTCCGGGTCCAGCACTTCGAGCAGCGCCGCGGTCGGGTCGCCGCGGTAGTCGGCGCCGACCTTGTCGATCTCGTCGAGCAACACGACCGGGTTCATCGAGCCGGCTTCCTTGATGGCGCGGACGATCCGGCCGGGCAGCGCGCCGACGTACGTGCGGCGGTGACCGCGGATCTCCGCCTCGTCACGGATGCCGCCCAACGCGACGCGGACGAACTTGCGGCCCATGGCCTTCGCGACGGACTCACCCAGCGACGTCTTGCCGACCCCGGGAGGGCCCGCGAGGGCGAGCACCGCACCGGAACGCCGTCCGCCGACCGGGCCGAGACCCGATTCCGCGCGACGCTTCCGGACGGCCAAGTACTCGATGATGCGTTCCTTGACGTCGTCGAGGCCGGCGTGGTCGGCGTCCAAGATGGCCCGCGCCGCCGCGATGTCGTAGCTGTCCTCGGTGCGCTCGTTCCAGGGCAGCTCCAGGACGGTGTCCAGCCAGGTGCGGATCCAGCCGCCCTCGGGAGACTGCTCGGACGTGCGGTCCAGCTTGTCCACCTCGGCCAGCGCGGCCTTCTTCACGGCGTCGGGCAGCTCGGCACCTTCGACGCGGGCGCGGTAGTCGTCGTCCTGCGCGGTGCCGTCGAGCTCACCGAGCTCCTTGCGGATGGCCTCGAGCTGGCGGCGCAGCAGGAACTCCTTCTGCTGCTTCTCCATGCCCTCGGCGACGTCCTTGCGGATCGTGTCGGTGACCTCGAGCTCGGCCAGGTGCTCCTTGCTCCACTCGAGCGCCTTCTCCAGGCGCGCGCTGACGTCGAGTGTGGTCAGCAGCTCGAGCTTCTGCTCGGTGTCGAGGTACGGCGCGTTGCCGGACAGGTCGGCGATCGCGGAACCGTCTTCGACCTGCTGGACGGCGTCGATCAGCTGCCAGCCGCCGCGCTGCTGGAGGATCGAGATGACGACGGCCTTGTACTCGGCCGAAAGCTGCGCGGTCCGGTCGTCGGTGGTCTCGGTGGCGTCCTCGGCGTGCACCCAGCGGGCGGCGCCGGGTCCGTCGGCCATCCGGCCGACGAGCGCGCGGCCCGTGCCGCGCAGCAGGACGGCCGCCTTGCCGCCGGGCACGCGGCCGATGCGCTCGACCGTCGCGACGGTGCCGAACTCGGCGTACTCACCGTGGACGCGCGGGACGATCAGGACCTCGGCCTTCGTGGCGCCGGTCGACCGGATGCCCGGGAAGGACGCCTGGCTCGGCGTGTTGGCCTGGGCGGACTCCACCGCGGCCCGCGTCTCGGTGTCGGTGAGGTCGAGCGGGACGACCATGCCCGGCAGCACGACGTCGTCATCGAGCGGGAGCACGGGCAGGAGGCGGGTGTCGGACATGTGCACTCCTCGTGTAGTTGAGTCTGCCTAGCTCAACTCTCCGAAGGGTGTGTTTGTTTCCGATGGTGCGTTCGCCCACAGCGATCAGGAAAACCGCAGGTCAGGAGCCTGGCTTCTCCGCGATCCCGCACCACGCGTACGGCCGCGCCTCCGCCTCCAGCGCGTTGAGCTTCCGGTCCGGCCGCCAGTCCGGCAGGTGCACGATGCCTGGTTCGAGCAACGGCCAGTCACCGAACAGCGGCTCGATCTCCTCGCGGTCGCGCAGCCACACCGGGTTGCTCGTCTTCCGGTACTGCTCGACGAACCAGCGCAGCCCCGCCAGGGTCTCGCCGGTCCCGTCGCCCTCGCTCATCTGCGAGATCGCCAGCCAGCTCCCGGGCGCGAGCTTGTCCCGGTACGCCTTCAGGAGGCCGATCGGGTCGTCGTCCGGCCCGACGAAGTGCAGCACCGCCATCATCATCAGGCAGACCGGCTTCGAGAAGTCGATGAGCCGCTTCGTCTCCTCCGCGCGCAGCACGGCCTTCGCGTCGCGCATGTCGGCCTGGACGATGCCCGCCCAGTCCGTCGCCGCCTCCTCTTCGAGGATCAGCGTCGCGTGCGCGACCGCGACCGGCTCGTAGTCGACGTACACGACCGTCGCGTCGTGGTCCTCGGGCAGCTCGGCCTCGACGACCTCGTGCACGTTCCCGGCCGTCGGGACCCCGGAGCCGAGATCGATGAACTGCCGGATCCCCGCCTTCAAGGCCGCGCGGACCGCGCGGTTCATGAACTCGCGGTTCTGCTTCGACCCCGGGCGCACCAGCGGCCACTGCTGCTCCATGCGCCGGCCGAACTCGCGGTCCACGGCCCAGTTCTGCGTGCCGCCCAGGTACCAGTCGTAGATCCGGGCCGCGGACGGTTTCTCGGTGTCGACGCCTTCGGGTGCTCTCGGCGCGGAATCCCGCTGATCGGTCACTTCCGGCTCCCCTCGCTGCTCCGGGCGCCAGCCTATAAGGACTGGCGAGCAGGGGTAATCCGCCAGTCGTTCACCGAACGGCTGGTCGACGCTGCCAGTACGTCCACAGCGGCCGGTAGCCCTGCGCGTACCAGAACGGCGTCGACAGCGGGTTCGCCGCCGCGTGGTGCAGGAGGACGACGTCGGCGCCCTCTTCGTCCAGGACGTGGTGGGCGTGGGTGGCCAGCGCGGTACCGACGCCGGACGACCGCGCCTCCTTCGCGACGGCCAGCGACGACAGGTAGCCGACGCGGTCCGCCGCCACGCGGGCGCTGATCCAGCCGGTCTCGCCCGGGTGCTGGACGTTCACCATGCCGAGCGGACGGCCGTAGAGCTCGGCGATCCACACCGCGGGCTCCGGCCGGTTCAGCTTCTCGGCCAGGTCCTTGGTCAGGATGTCCTCGACGCCTTCGCGCCAGTTCACCGTGCCGTACTGGGCGTCGTAGGAGTGCAGCTCCATGCCGAGCGCGACGGCGGTCTCGAGGTCGCCGGGCTCGCCGCGGCGAATCTTGACGCCGGGGGTGCCGAGCGGCGTCGCCGGGACCATCCGCTCTGACGGGCGGACGGCGATCACCCGCAGCGGGGCGAACCCGTGGTGCAGCATCTCCCGCGCGCCGGCGCCGTCACGGCTGGCGCGCGGCACCACCGCGGCGGTCTCGGTGTCGCCACGCTCGGCGACCGCGCGCAGATGTTCATCCCATCGGGTGAGGAGGGCGTCCAGGACCTCCGCCGGCTGCGAACCCGCCAGCTGGAGGTCGAGCCGGTGTTCGGTCAGCGCGCGCCAGGGAGCGTTCGGCGCGCCCTGGTCGACCTGGATGCGCGAGGCGAGGCCGGAGGCGGCCGACGTGCCGGTCGCGACTTCGAGTACCACGGCGTTCTCGGCCGCTTCGAACGGAGAAGAACCGGGGAGCAGGGGATCCACCGCCGCGAGCCGGGCCGCGTGTTCGGTGGCGATCACATCGCTGTGCATGCACTTATTGAAGCGCTACGCGGGACCTCGTGCGCAGAGAACCACCCCTGCTTCGGCCAACGGGTGTTCCCGGGGGCCGGGTGGCGGAGTTCCCGGCCCCGGTTGCCGCAGAGTTTCACCCCTTGGTCCACGCAGGTCAGCGCCATCGAGGCATTGTTAACCCTGGGGTGATCTCCTACTGTCTCGAAAGGGACGCGGGTACGCCCTACGGGGTACGGTATGGCCCTTGTCCACACCCGAAGTCACGGATCAGCACCGGTGGACAAGCCGGGAGGGAAGGTCGGATGCCGGACACCAACGCCCACGGCGACGCCGTCGCACAGGCGCAGCCCGGGCCGGGAGCCGCTTCCGGGACACCGCCCGTTTCCGTCGAGGCCCGCACCGACGAGCGCCGCTTCCGCGCGTACACCTTCGCCGTCCTGAGCATCGGGCTCGTCGCCGCGTTCGCCGTCGGGTCCTGGCTGCCGTTCCACTGGGACAGCCGGCTGCTGTGGATCGGGCCGGTGCTCGCGGTCGCGTTCCTGCTCGCCGAGCAGCTCGGCATCAACGTCGACGTCCGCAGCGGCATCTCGTGGACGATCTCCTTCACCGAGATCCCGCTCGTCATCGGGTTCTTCGTCGCGCCGTTCGAAGTCGTGCTGGCCGCGCACCTGGTCGCCGGCATCGGCACGCTGCTCGCGCGCAAGGTCTCCGGCCGCGTCCTCTACAACGCGGGCGCGTTCCTGCTCGAGATCACCGGCGCCTTCGCGGTCGCCGGGCTGGTCAAGTACGCCGTCGGCGCGGGGGTCGGCGACAAGATCCCGTGGGTCGCCGCCCTGGCCGGCACGCTCACCGCACCGCTGGTGAGCACGCTGCTGGCGCTGGCCGCGGTCCGCGTCCTGCGGCGCCGCATGCGGGTCAGCACCGCGGTCCGGCTCACCGCGCGGATCCTGGTCGTCGGCTTCGTCAACGCGTCCGTCGGCCTGTCCGGCTACCTCGTCATCTCCAACACGCCCAAGGCGTGGCCGCTGGTGCTCGCGGTGTTCCTCGGCCTGACCGCGCTGTACTGGGCCTACTCCGACCTGCTCCGCGAGCAGCGGGACATGGAGGCGCTGTCGGACGTCAGCCTGATGGTGGCGCGCTCCGGCCAGCAGGCGGCGGCGCGCCCGGCCAGCCGCGCCGACGAGCTCGTCGGTGGCGTCGACGTCCGCGAATGGGCCACGATCGCCGAGCGCATCAAGGACCAGCTCGCCGCCGGCCGCGTCGTGCTGCGGCTCCGGCTCGAGCCGAAGGACACCATGCGCGTCGTCGTCGCCGGCGACGACCTGCCGCCCGCCGACCCGGCCGCCGACGACCCGCTGCTGCGCCTGCCCGGCGCGCACGTCCGGCACTTCCGGATCACCGAGGCCAACCCCGACGTCCGCGCGGCACTGCTCGACCGCGGCGCGCAGGAGGCGCTCGTCGTCCCGCTGCGCAGCGCGAACCAGCTGCTCGGCGTCGTCGAGGCGCACGACCGGCTGTCCCGCTGGCGCGGCTTCGGCAAGTACGACGTCCAGCTGCTCGGCACGATGGCCAGCCACCTCGCGACGTCGCTGGACAACCGGCGGCTGCTCGCGACGCTGCGCCACGACGCCTACCACGACCCGCTCACCGGGCACCTCAACCGGCCGGGCTTCCGGCAGGTGGCGAAGGAACCGTTGCGGGACTTCGCGAACGCCGTGGTGCTGCGGATCGACCTCGACGTCTTCTCGACGGTCAGCGACGCGCTGGGCTACGCCTGGGCCGACCGGATGGTGATCGCCGCCGGCCGCCGCATCCGCGACGCGCTCGGCCCCGACGTCCCGCTCGCCCGCCTCGAAGGCGCGTCGTTCGCGGCGCTGCTCGTCGGCTGCCCGCCCGAGGACGCCCACGCCGCGGCGGAACGGCTGCGCGAGGAGCTTTCCGCGCCGTATCCGGTGGACCGGCTGTCGGTCGAAGCCAACGCGATGATCGGCTACGCGACGACGACGCCCGAGGAGTCCGGCGACGTCGTCGACATCGAAGGCCTGCTCCAGCGCGCCGATGTGGCCGTTCGCGCCACCAAGGGCGGCGAAGAGGTCCGCGGGTACGTGCCGAGCATGGGCCAGATCTTCCTGCGCCGCTTCCAGATGGTCACGCAGTTCCGGCAGTCCCTCGAAGACGGCCAGGTCAGCGTCCACTACCAGCCGAAGATCACCCTGCCGAACCGGCAGGTGGCCGGCGTCGAGGCGCTCGTCCGCTGGGTGCACCCGGAGTTCGGCAGGCTCGGCCCGGACGAGTTCGTCCCGGCCATCGAGGCGGCCGGCCTGATCGGCGTGCTGACGTCGTTCGTGCTCGGCGAGGCGCTGAAGCGCTGCCGCAAGTGGCTCGACGAGGGCCTGCGCATCTCGGTGGCGGTCAACCTGTCGGTGCGGAACCTGGCCGACGAGGACTTCCCGAACAAGGTGGCCCGCGAGCTGGAGCGGGTCGGCATCCCGCCGGAGCTGCTGACGTTCGAGCTGACCGAGTCCGGCGTGATGTCGGACCCGCAGAAGGCGCTGCCGATCCTGCGTGAGCTGCACTCGCTGGGCATCACCCTCGCCGTGGACGACTTCGGCACCGGCTACTCGTCGCTGGCGTACCTGCGGCAGCTGCCGGTCGACCAGGTCAAGATCGACAAGAGCTTCGTCCTCGGCATGGGCACGGACCTCGGCGACCTCGCGGTGGTGCGGTCGATCGTCGAGCTGGGGCACTCGCTCGGGCTGACGGTGGTCGCGGAAGGCGTCGAGGAAGACGTGGCCCGGGACCAGCTCGAGGCGATGGGCTGTGACGTCGCCCAGGGCTACCTGATCTCGCGCCCGCTGCCGGAGGACCGCCTGGAGGCGTGGCTGCAGGCCCGCACCGCGCGCTCGCCGGGACGCCACTCCGAGACCGTCTTGACCCTGCTGACCTGAGGTTTTGTGCTATGGGGACCCCGGTTGCACGGCCGGGTGACGGGGGTTGGTAATCTTTCCAAGTCCTCGCGAGAGGCCAGGCCCCTTTAGCTCAGTCGGCAGAGCGTCTCCATGGTAAGGAGAAGGTCTACGGTTCGATTCCGTAAAGGGGCTCGCGAGTGGGCGGGCTATGCCCGGGGAAATCCCGAGCCTAGCTCGCTTCGCGGTGTCCATCTGGGGGTCGAACCCCCAGACCCCCGCCAAGGGGCTTCGCCCCCTGGACCCCCGGAGGTCGGGCGCCTGTTAGGGCGGTGTAGCTCAGTTGGCAGAGCAAGCGGCTCATAATCGCTGTGTCGCCGGTTCAAGTCCGGCCACCGCTACGCGGTAACGACTGGGGCTGGCCCCCGGGACCTGAGAGAGAAGGAAACGCTGTGGCTGCCACCGACGTGCGACCCAAGATCACGCTGGCGTGCGAAGAGTGCAAGCACCGCAACTACATCACCAAGAAGAACCGGCGCAACAACCCGGATCGCCTGGAGATGAAGAAGTTCTGCCCGAACTGCGGTACGCACCGGACGCACAAGGAAACTCGCTGACCGCGTAGCGCGTTCGCACCAGCTTCGAAGAGCCGCCCCGGACCACCGGGGCGGCTCTTCTGCTGTTGGTAGCCTCTCCGGGTGCCCTTGGACGAGTCGTTCACCGGGCGGGTGTACCCGCCGCAGACCAGCTACGAAGTGAGCCGGGAGAAGATCCGCGAGTTCGCCGACGCGATCGGCGACCAGAACCCGGTCTACCGGGACCCGGAGGCGGCGAAGGCGGCCGGCTACCCGGACGTGATCGCGCCCCCGACGTTCCTCACGATCATCAACCTGGCATCGATCAACTCGATCGTCTCCGACCCGGAGCTGGGCCTCGACTACTCGCGCATGGTCCACGGAGATCAGCAGTTCACGTACAGCCGCCCGGCGCACGCCGGCGACGAGCTCCTGCTGACGACGCACATCGACCGGATCATGGCCAGGGCCGGCAACGACTTCATCAACCTGCGCGCCGAGATCACGGACGGCGACGGAGCACACATCGCCACAACGCGCGCGCAGCTCGTGGTGCGAGGGGAGAGCGCGTGAACGTCGGAGACGAGCTGGCCCCCCTGGAGGTCAGGATCACCCGCGACCAGCTGGTCCGCTACGCGGGAGCGGCCCTGGACTTCAACCCGATCCACTGGAACGAACCGTTCGCGAAGGAAGTCGGCCTCCCGGACGTGATCGCCCACGGAATGCTGACGATGGCGGTGGCGGGCCGAGTGGTGACGGACTGGCTGGGCGACCCAGGACGCCTGGTGGACTTCAGCGCCCGCTTCACCCGCCCGGTGCCGGTACCGAACACGAAGGAGGGCGCCCTGCTGGAGATCACCGGCAAGGTGGCCAACGTGAACGACGAGGGCATCGCCCGAGTGGACCTGGTGGTCAAGCACGAGGGCAAGACGGTCCTGGGCAAGCCCCAAGCACTGGTCCGCGTGTAAACGCAGGACGGCACGAGAAGCAGGGCAAAGAGCACCCAGACCGCCCCCAGGCATCCCGATCCGAAGCCGGAACACGGCCGCCGCCACCGGGTCAAGGCATCTTTCCCGCCTTGACGCGGTCGCGCCGGCCGTAGTCACCATCGGGCTCCGGGGTGCCGGAGCACACCGTCAAAACAGCTTCAGAACCCCCAGAACAGCATCAGCCATCCCTTGCTCCCCCCGAGCATTGGGATGCAGCGCAGTCCCGTGCAGAGTGGGAATAACCCCCTCCACCCACCGCGTATCCGACGCGGTACAGACGTCGTGCCCCTTCCCCGGCGTCGCGGTATCGGCGTACCCCGCCTTGTGCGCATCAGCCTGATCCTCGAGCATCTTGTTCAACTTCCCGAGCGCCCCACGGAAGTAATCGACATCGCCGGCCCCGATCGGAAGCACCGGCCAGCACCCATCCCCATCAGGAAGCACGGAGGGATACCCGACGACCACGACCTTCGCCTTCGGAGCCTGCTTGTGAATCCGCTCCAGCACAGCGGCGACCTTCGGCGCGGTGGCATCGATCCGGTCAGCGAGCTGATCATGCCCACCGGCGGTCAACTTGTCCTTGCAAGGCGACGACGACCGATGCGCGGTAGCGCAGGACGACGCCAATGACAGAAACCCGATGTCATTACCGCCGATACCCAGAGTCACGAGCGTCGTCTTCGAAGTCACAGCATCGAGCTGAGGCGGGTTGGAACCGTTCCCCGTCTTCTGAGCAGCGGTCAAGTTCGCGGTCGTCGCCCCACTGCAGCTGACGTCGTCGAACTCGGCCGGCTTCAGATCCGCCGAGACCAGCCGAGGGTAATTGTCGTCGGACCGATCGCACCCAGGCGGAGTCCCGACGTTCTTCCCGGTCCGCGGAGAAGCCGTGTAGGAGTCACCCAGAGCGACGTACCGGCCGGTGCCGTCCCCGGTCGCCGCACCCGCGGGCGGCGCGGACGACGAGCCGTGATCCCACTTGTAGTAGCCGTAAGCCAAGAGCCCCACCACGACCACCACGACGAGGCAGCCGCCCCCGCTGTTCTTAGCCACACCTTCGTTTCTACCGAACGGGGACGGTTTCCGGCGGCGTCGATCTGGGTGACTAGGGAAAACCTGAACGAGGGATTGACTGTTGCGCGGACCGTCGATGGCGGCGAGGGTGGGCGCGTTCGATGACGTCTCCGGGAAAGGCAGGAACCGCAGTGAGCCTGAACTTGAACAAGCTCGTCGACAAGGCCTACGAGGGCAAGACCATCAACGAGCTGCTGGAAGCGCCGCCGTCCGCGCTCGAAGGGCTCACGCCGAAGCACGACGAACTGCTCGCCGAGCTGAAGATCAAGACCATCCGCGACCTCGCGAACTGGAAGTACGCCGCGAAGGCCCAGGCGCTCGCGACCCTCGCCGACAGCGAGAGCTGAGCGCTCAGCCGGTCAGCTCGCCGGCCAGTTCCAGGGCGTGGTCGACGTCCTTCGCGACGTAGTGCAGGTCGACCAGCACCTCGGTGATGCCCTCCGCGCGGGCCACGTCCAGGCACGGTGGCACGTCCGCGACCGACTCGACCCCGGTACCCGCGCGCGGGTTGATCCGCAGAACCCGCCGCAGGGTGCCGGGGTCCCGGCCGGCCTTCTCCGCCGCCTCGACGGCGACCGACCAGAGGCCGTGCAGGTACTGCCGCGGCATCCAGCCGGCCAGCCAGCCGTCGGCCCGTCGCCCGATCCGGGCCAGTGCCGGCGGCGAAAACCCGCCGAGCAGCACCGGTGGCCGCGGGTCCTGCGCCGGGCGCAGGCCGACCGTCGACGGCGCGATCCGCCACTGCGGGCCGTCGTGCGCGACCGGGTCGCCGGTCCAGATCGCGTCGAGCGCGTCGAGCACCGCCTCGAGCCGCCGGCCGCGGCCCTCCCACGGGACGCCGGTCGCGAAGTACTCCTCGCGCAGCCAGCCGAGCCCGAGCCCGACGTCCAACCGGCCGCCGCTGGCCAGGTCGAGCGAGGTCAGGGCCCGGGCGAGCAGCACCGGGGAATAAACGGGTCCGGTCAGCGCGCTCATACCCAGGCGAGCGGTCCGCGTGACGGCGGCCGCGGTGGCCAGCGTCGTGAACGGGTCCGCGAAGGTCTCGAACTCCCGGGGGTACGGGTGCTCCGGCGTTCCGCCACCCGGGTACAGGTCGGACGGCTCGTGCGGCGTCAGGATCCGGTCGCCGACCCACAGCGAGCCGAAGCCGAGTTCCTCGGCAGCGATGGCGAAGCGCGCGACGGCCGCCGGGTCGGCGAGCGTGCCGTACTGGGGGAGCGCCAGCCCGAGCCGCATCCCGCTCACCGGGCCACGGCGGACGCGGCCGGCGGGCCCGCTCTTCGGGGGTCCGGGGTGCTCGTCATGGCGGACATCCTGGCATGATCAGGTGGTCGGCGGGGAGTTTTCCGCCGGCCGGCCGGGGTACGGCGGTCGATCGGGGGGCGCGGTTGCGGGCTCTCGCGAGGCTTGCCGTAGACTTCGGGACTTGGAACGCACTACGGTCATCCCCGCCTGGATGGTGGGGATGCTGGAATGCGTCCTCCGGGGCTCCGAGCGATCGGGGTCTCACAGGGGTGTAGCTCAATTGGCAGAGCAGCGGTCTCCAAAACCGCAGGTTGCAGGTTCAAGTCCTGTCACCCCTGCGTAACGGAACTGGTGGAGCAGAGGAGTGGTCGTGAGCGACAGCGACGCCAGCGGCGGCGAGCAGGAGCAGGACGGTAACGGGCGGAAGCCCGAGAGCCCGTCCCGTCCCGTCACAGCCGCTGCCCGGCGTGAGCGCCGTGCGACCGCTCGTCCGGCGGGCAAGTCCGCGGCACGTGCGGACGACAAGTCCCGGCCGGCCGGGAAGTCGGGGGAGAAGTCCGCCCCCGACGCGAAGGGCGCTCCGACCCCGAAGCGGGACCAGAAGCCGAAGAAGGCATCGGTGTTCGCGCGGCTGGTCCGCTTCATCCGCGAGGTGTGGGCGGAGCTGCGCAAGGTCATCTGGCCGAACCGCAAGCAGATGGTCACCTACACCGCGGTCGTGCTGGCCTTCGTGGTGTTCATGGTGGCCCTCGTCAGCGTGCTCGATCTGGCATTCAAGTGGGGCATCGGCAAGATCTTCGGCTGACGCGCCTCGGCGCGCGCCGATAGGGGCTCAGGTCCCGGCCTGACCCCGGCAATGATCAACTGAGAGGACGGAACGTGACCTCCGACAACGGCACATCAGCCGGTCATGACCTGACCGAGCTTTCCGACGAGCAGGTGCACGCGGCACTCGGTGACGAGGAGTCCGAGCACCTCGAGCCCGTCGAGGTGTCCGACGAGGTCGACGAAGCCGCTGCAGTTGACGAGTCCGGCGACGACGTGGCCGAGGCCGCGGCCGGCGAAGAGGCCGCCGAGCCCGAGGCGGACGACGAGGACCCGGTCGCCAAGCTGCGCGCCGAGCTGGTCGCCGCGCCCGGTGAGTGGTACGTCGTGCACTCGTACGCCGGGTACGAGAACAAGGTGAAGACCAACCTCGAGACCCGGACCACGACCCTGGACGTCGAGGACTACATCTTCCAGATCGAGGTCCCGACCGAAGAGGTCACCGAGATCAAGAACGGCCAGCGCAAGCAGGTGCAGCGCAAGGTGCTGCCCGGCTACATCCTGGTCAGGATGGACCTGAACGACGCCTCGTGGAGCGCGGTGCGCAACACGCCGGGCGTCACCGGGTTCGTCGGCGCCACCTCGCGGCCTTCGCCGCTGACCGTGGACGAGGTCCTGAAGTTCCTCGCCCCGAAGGTCGAGAGCGAAGCCCCGGCGAAGTCCGGCAAGGGCGATTCCGCCACGACCGCGGCCCCGCTCGGTGGCCCGGCCGTCGAGGTGGACTTCGAGATCGGCGAGTCGGTCACGGTCATGGACGGCCCGTTCGCGACGCTGCCGGCGACGATCTCCGAGGTCAACGTCGACGGGCAGAAGCTGAAGGTCCTGGTGTCGATCTTCGGCCGGGAGACCCCGGTCGAGCTGTCGTTCAACCAGGTCTCCAAGATCTGACGGCCGCCGCGCGGCCGCAGTCCCCACGTCCACGGCAGGTACGCGGGGAACGTAGTACAGGACAGGAAAAGAAATGCCACCCAAGAAGAAGAAGCTTGCGGCGATCATCAAGCTGCAGATCAAGGCGGGCGCGGCCAACCCCGCACCGCCGGTCGGCCCGGCTCTGGGTCAGCACGGCGTCAACATCATGGAGTTCTGCAAGGCCTACAACGCCGCGACCGAGTCGCAGCGTGGGGACGTCGTCCCGGTCGAGATCTCCGTGTACGAGGACCGGTCGTTCGACTTCAAGCTGAAGACGCCGCCGGCCGCGCGCCTGCTGCTCAAGGCCGCTGGTGTCGAGAAGGGCTCGGGCGAGCCGCACAAGACCAAGGTCGCCAAGGTCACCTGGGACCAGGTCCGCGAGATCGCCAAGACCAAGGAGTCCGACCTCAACGCGCACGACATCGACCAGGCCGCGAAGATCATCGCCGGCACCGCCCGCTCGATGGGCATCACGGTCGTCTGAGTCGCCGGCCTCGACCCGTCGAGGCGGCGAGTTGTTCGTGGGAGAGCCAGTGCTGGCTCCGACCACACTGATCCACTTTTGACTTAAGGACAGAAGCATGACCAAGCACAGCAAGGCTTACCGCCAGGCTGCGGAGCTCATCGACAAGGCGCGGCTGTACGCGCCGGTCGAGGCCGCGCAGCTGGCGAAGGAGACCTCCAAGACCAAGATGGACGCGACCGTCGAGGTCGCGATGCGTCTCGGTGTGGACCCCCGCAAGGCCGACCAGATGGTCCGCGGCACCGTGAACCTGCCGCACGGCACCGGTAAGACCGCCCGCGTCATCGTCTTCGCCGTCGGCGACAAGGCCGCCGAGGCCGAGGCCGCCGGCGCGGACGCGGTCGGCACCGACGAGCTGATCGAGCGCATCCAGGGTGGCTGGCTCGACTTCGACGCCGCGATCGCGACGCCGGACCAGATGGCCAAGGTGGGCCGCATCGCCCGCATCCTCGGCCCGCGTGGCCTGATGCCGAACCCGAAGACCGGCACGGTGACCCCCGCGGTCGAGAAGGCCGTGAAGGACATCAAGGGCGGCAAGATCAACTTCCGCGTCGACAAGCAGGCCAACCTGCACCTGGTGATCGGCAAGGCTTCCTTCGACACGGAGAAGCTGGTCGAGAACTACGCGGCGGCGCTGGACGAGATCCTCCGCGCCAAGCCGTCGTCGGCGAAGGGCCGTTACCTGAAGAAGGTCACCTTCACCACGACGATGGGCCCGGGCATCCCGGTCGACCCGCTGCGCACCCGCAACCTCCTTTCCGAGGACGCGAACGCCTGAGTCGGACATCACCGGAAAGGGCGCTCCCGCTTGCTGCGGGGGCGCCCTTTCTTCGTGTCTCATGGAGGTCATGCCGACTTTCGCGTCGTTCGACGGCCTCCGGTTGAACTACACCGTGTGGGAGGGCGAGGCCGCCCACCGCCCGGTGCTGCTGCAGCACGGCTTCGCGGCCGACACGAACGCGAACTGGATCTCGACCGGCGTGGTGGCCGCGTTGCGATCCGCCGGCCTGACGGTGATCTCGCTGGACGCCCGCGGCCACGGCCGTTCGGAGAAGCCCCACGACGAGTGCCGCTACACGGGCGACAGCATGGCCCGCGACGTTTCGGCGCTGCTGGACGAGCTGGGCCTGGACGAGGTGTCCCTGGTCGGCTACTCGATGGGCGCGATCATCGCCCTGGCGGCCACGGCGGCGGACAAGCGCATCCGCTGCCTGGCCACGGGCGGCGTGGGTTCGGGCATCGTCGACTTCGGCGGCGTCGACCTGCGCGTGGTGAAGCCCGCGGAGATCGCTTCGGCTTTGCTGGCCGAGGATCCTTCGACGGTGCCGCCTTCCGGGGTCCCGTTCCGCCTGCTGGCCGACGCGGTGGGCGGGGATCGCCAGGCCTTGGCGGCGGTGGCGCTGGCTTCGCAGGAGGGGCACGTGGAGCTGTCGTCGATCGGCGTCCCGACGCTGGTGCTGGCCGGCGACCAGGACCTGCTGGCCGCCGAGCCGGAGCGCCTGGCGGCGGCGATCGCGGGGGCCCGCCTGGTCCGCATCCCCGGCGACCACATGACGGCGGTGATGTCACCGGCATTCTCGGAGGCGCTGGTGACGTTCTTGACCGCCCCTCACCCCCGCTGATCAGCCGGTCGGCGACGGGGTGGTGGGCACTCCGCTGCACTTCGCCGGGCCGATGGCGTGACCGGTGATGAGCCACTGGCCCTTGTCCACCTTCGAGACCGTGAAGACACCCAGCGCCGGACCGCCGCTCACCGCGTAGTTGCACGAATCGATCGTCACGGTGTCGCCGGGCAACGGGTCCGAGACGCTCGACGGCAGGGATTCCGCGTAGGCGTTCTTGTTCGTCACCTGGGTCGCGAGGAACTCGACGGCCTTCTTGCAGTCGGTCTGAGCGGTGTTCTGGCGGAACGTCTGCGCGATGTCCTGCGCGAACTGGGTCTGGATGTCGCGCTGACCCTCGTTCTGGAAGCGGCCGCAGGCGTCGGCGACCCGGCCCTGGGCGATGTTGTGGTACACGAACCGCACCGCTTCGTACGGGTTCGTCGAGAACACGTGGTTGGTGTGATAGGTCCCGCCGCCCTCCTGGGCGAGCTGGGCCGACGTCTTGCCCTCGTCGTTCGGGAAGAAGTGGTTGTACAGCCACGTTCCGGCCAGGCCGAGGATCACGATCGCCAGCGCCCAGGCGATGACTTTCTTGCCGATCCAGCTCAGCCACTTCGGCGCCCGGCGGCGTTCGGTGGGAACCAGCTGGTAGCCCGGCGGGATGGCCGGTGGCTCACCGGACTGCCGGGCAGTCGGCTGCGACGGCGGGGCCTGCACCACGCCGCCGCCCGGCGGGGGAGCCGGCTGGTTGCCCTGCTGGGACTGGGTGAATCGCAAGTAGTCCTGGAACTGCTGGAACTGGCGGAACTGCTCCAGCTGCGCCTGATCCATCGGCGGCTGCGCGCCCTCGCCGGAGGGCGGGTGCGCGCCGGACTGCGCGGGTACCGGCGAACCCCCGCCGCCGGAGGGGGCGGGCGGGTTCGAGCCCGCCGGTTCGATTTCCGAGCCCGGCTTTCCGTCATCGCGCTGCTCCGCCACGTGACCATGATGCCCTCCCGGGCCTTCCGCGGAACCCCCAGCCGCCCTAAACGCAGGTCAGGGCGGGGGCCCGGTGAAGCCTCCGGAACCAGCCGGGTATAGTTCACGGCAGTTCTACCGAAGACCGCTGGTTTTCCCCGTTCGCACGGGGAACGAAGGTCCCGCAACTCGTCGGGCGGCCCGCGCAGGAGGAACGAGGCTCGGCACCCTGTGTGCCGTATGACGCCCCGCGCCTGCTTGCGCGAGGGCGTTTCGTCGTATCGGGGGCCCCTCGGCGCCAGTGGAAACACTAGCCAAGAGAGGAGGCGACCATGGCGAAGCCCGACAAGGTGGCGGCCGTCGCCGAGATCGCGGAGAGCTTCCGCACCAGCTCGGCCACCGTCGTTACCCAGTACACCGGCCTCTCCGTGTCCCAGCTGTCCCAGCTGCGCCGCGCTCTCGGCACCAGTGCCAAGTACCGGGTCGCGAAGAACACCCTCGTCAAGCGTGCCGCTGAGGACGCCGGCGTCAAGGGTCTCGAGAACCTGTTCGTCGGCGCCACCGCCATCGCCTTCGTCGAGGGTGAAGCGGTCGACGCCGCCAAGGCGCTTCGCGACTTCGCGAAGGACAACAACGCGCTTGTGATCAAGGGCGGCTACATGGACGGCAAAGCGCTGTCCGTGGACGAGATCAACCGGATCGCCGATCTCGACAGCCGTGAGGTCCTGCTCGCCAAGGCGGCGGGCGCGTTCAAGGCGAAGCTTTCCCAGGCCGCCGCGCTGTTCCAGGCGCCGGCGTCCCAGGTCGCCCGCCTGGCTGCCGCGCTGGAGGAGAAGCAGCGCAACGCCGCCGGTACCGAAGCAGCCGAAGCACCCGCCGAGAGCTGAACCACCCCCCACCCCGAACGTCTAGTTCGTTTTTCTGAGAGGAAGCCATCATGGCGAAGCTGAGCACCGCCGAGCTGATCGACGCCTTCAAGGAGCTGACCCTCCTCGAGCTGTCCGAGTTCGTGAAGGAGTTCGAAGAGGTCTTCGACGTCACCGCCGCCGCCCCGGTCGCCGTGGCCGCCGCCGGCCCCGCCGGTGCCGCTGCCCCGGTCGCCGAGGAGCAGGACGAGTTCGACGTCATCCTCGAGGGCGCCGGCGACAAGAAGATCCAGGTCATCAAGGTCGTCCGCGAGGTCGTCTCCGGTCTGGGCCTGAAGGAGGCCAAGGAGCTGGTCGAGGCCGCTCCCAAGGCCCTCCTGGAGAAGGTCGACAAGGAGGCCGCCGAGGCCGCCAAGGAGAAGCTCGAGGCCGCGGGCGCCAAGATCTCCATCAAGTGATTCCGGGCGCGTGAGCGCCTGGCACCACCTCGAGAAGGGGCGGGCATCCACTCGGATGCCCGCCCTTCCGTGTTGCACGGACGCGCTTCGGAGCGATCTGACGACCATGACCGACCCCGAGCACGTCGAGCTCCTCGCGCAGCAGCTGTCCGCCCGCAAGCCCCTCCTGACGCTCTCCCTGGCGGCCGTGCTCGCGCCAGTGCTGTTCCTGCTGGTCCTCGCCGCTTTCACGGTGATCCCCTAGGAGCCGTGTCCGATTGGCCCCGGGTCCCTAAATCGTGGGACCGGGGCTTCGGAGATCTGCGTCGTTGCCCCGAATGGACTACCGTGCCTCCCATTGCCGATCACGGCGGGGTGACGATGGATCCGGGTCTGGCCAGAAAAGAAAACTGGTGAGTAACCTGTTCGCACTCAGCTCGTTGCACCTGGTTGACGCGGGTTCATGGGGCCCACAGCCCGCACCCGCCGCCGACGTGGGGTGGCATGGGTGTGGCAGCGGGCGCAATGACGCGGAACAGCTCCTGGAGGTGCGATGGGTGCCGAGGTGGTCATCGAAGGTCTGACCAAGTCCTTCGGTAAGCAGGCCATCTGGCGGGACGTCACGTTGACACTGCCCCCGGGCGAAGTGTCGGCGATGCTCGGTCCGTCGGGAACCGGCAAGTCGGTGTTCCTCAAGTCGATGATCGGGCTGCTCAAGCCGGACCGCGGCCGCTGCGTGATCAACGGGGTGGACATCGTCACCTGCTCCGAGCACAAGCTGTACGAGATCCGGAAGCTCTTCGGCGTCCTCTTCCAGGACGGCGCGCTGTTCGGCTCGATGAACCTCTACGACAACGTCGCCTTCCCGCTGCGCGAGCACACGAAGAAGTCCGAGACGGAAATCCGCCGGATCGTCCTCGAAAAGCTCGACATGACCGGTCTGAACGGCGCCGACAAGAAGCTGCCCGGCGAAATCTCCGGCGGTATGCGCAAGCGTGCCGGCCTCGCCCGCGCCCTCGTGCTGGACCCGGAGATCATCCTGGTCGACGAGCCGGACTCGGGCCTCGACCCGGTCCGCACCACCTACATCTCGCAGCTGTTCCTCGATGTCAACGCGCAGATCGACGCGACGTTCCTGATCGTCACGCACAACATCAACCTGGCGCGCACGGTGCCGGACAACCTGGGCATGCTCTTCCGCAAGGAACTGGTCATGTTCGGCCCGCGGGAGGTGCTGCTGACCAGCGAAGAGCCGGTCGTCAAGCAGTTCCTCAACGGCAAGATGCAGGGCCCGATCGGCATGTCCGAGGAGAAGGACTCCGCCCAGATGGCCGCCGAGCAGGCGATGTTCGACGCCGGCCACCACGCGGGCGGTGTCGAGGACGTCTCCGGGGTGCCCCCGCAGATGCAGACGACGCCGGGCGTGCCGACCCGGATGGGCGCCGTCCGCCGCAAGGACCGCGTCATGGAGGTCATGCACCGGCTGCCGCCGGCCGCGCAGGAGAGCATCATCGCCTCCCTCTCGCCGGAGGAGCAACGCCACTACGGCGTCAGCCCGCGGCGCGTCGCGCAGGCCCAGCAGCAACAGCAGCAGGTCCCGGCCGGTGCCCGGCAGGGTGACGGCGTCCCGAACCAGCACCACGGCGAGCTGCCCGCCGACCAGGTCGCGCGCATCCCCGGCGGCCAGCCGCCCAGACCGGGCGCACGGCGCATGCCGCCGCCACCGAACAACGGGCCAGGTGGCCGGTGAGCTCTCCCGCAACACAGGCGAAGATCCCCGGGATCGGCATGCTCCGCGAGACCGGGAACCTGTTCGCTCTCGGCCTGGACATCATCCGCGGCCTCTTCCAGCGCCCGTTCCAGCTGCGGGAGTTCATCCAGCAGTCGTGGTTCATCGCGAGCGTGACCATCCTGCCGACGGCTCTCGTGGCGATCCCGTTCGGCGCGGTCATCTCGCTGCAGTTCGGTTCGCTCGCCCGCCAGCTGGGCGCGCAGTCCTACACCGGCGCGGGCTCCGTGCTCGCCACCGTGCAGCAGGCCAGTCCGCTGGTCACCGCGCTGCTGGTGGCGGGCGCGGGCGGCTCGGCCGTCTGCGCCGACATCGGCGCGCGCACCATCCGCGAGGAGATCGCCGCGATGGAGGTGCTCGGTGTCTCCGCGGTGCAGCGGCTGATCGTGCCGCGCACCCTCGCGATGATGCTGGTCGCGTTGCTGCTCAACGGCATGGTCAGCGTCATCGGCGTGCTGGGCGGCTACTTCTTCAACGTCGTGCTGCAGGGCGGGACGCCGGGTGCGTACCTGGCGAGCTTCTCCGCCCTCGCGCAGCTGCCCGACCTCTGGGTCGGCGAGCTCAAGGCGCTGATCTTCGGGTTCATCGCCGCCGTCGTCGCGTCCTACCGGGGCCTCAACCCCTCCGGCGGTCCGAAGGGCGTCGGGGACGCGGTGAACCAGTCGGTGGTCATCACGTTCCTCATGCTCTTCGTCGTGAACTTCGTGATCACCCTGATCTACCTGCAGATCGTGCCCGGAAAGCTGGACTAGCGCCATGACGTTCCTCCAGGGCGCCAAGCGCGTCGCCAACCGTCCTCTTCAGACACTGGACACCCTCGGTGACCAGATGTCGTTCTACGGCCGGGCGTTGCTGTGGACGCCGCGGACGTTGCGCCGCTACACGAAGGAAGTCCTCCGGCTGCTGGCCGAGGTGAGCTTCGGGTCCGGCTCGCTCGCGGTCATCGGCGGCACGGTCGGCGTGATGGTCGGCCTGACGCTGTTCACCGGTGTCCTCGTCGGCCTCCAGGGCTACTCGGCGCTGAACTCGATCGGGACCTCGGCCTTCACCGGCTTCCTGACGGCGTTCTTCAACACCCGCGAGATCGCGCCGCTGGTCGCCGGCCTCGCCCTGAGCGCCACGGTCGGCGCCGGGTTCACCGCGCAGCTGGGCGCGATGCGGATCTCCGAGGAGATCGACGCGCTGGAAGTCATGGGCGTGCCGAGCCTGCCGTACCTGGTGACGACGCGGATCATCGCCGGGTTCGTCGCGGTCATCCCGCTCTACATCATCGGCCTGCTGAGCTCGTACCTCGCGTCGAGACTGGTCGTGATCTACATCTACAACCAGTCGGCCGGCACCTACGACCACTACTTCGACCTGTTCTTGCCACCGCAGGACGTGCTCTATTCGTTCATCAAGGTGCTGCTGTTCAGCGTCTTGATCATCCTGTCGCACTGCTACTTCGGGTACCGGGCGACCGGCGGCCCGGCCGGCGTCGGCGTCGCGGTCGGCAAGGCCGTGCGCCTCTCCATCGTCACGGTGTCGATCATGAACTTCTTCATCGGTTTCGCCATCTGGGGAACCGACGTCACGGTAAGGATCGCGGGATGAGGACGCTCCGACGCAGGCTGCTGGGCCTGGCGCTCATCGCCGTGATGGTCGGCGGGGTGGCACTGTCCATCGCGATGTACGACAAGGCCTTCACGCCCGTCGTCACGGTCAAGCTGCAGGCCGACAAGATCGGCAACCAGCTGATCAAGCAGTCCGACGTCAAGGTGCGCGGGCTGATCGTCGGCTCGGTGCAGGACATCGTCGCGACCGACCACGGCGCGGAGCTGACCCTCGCGCTCAGCCCGGAGTCGGCGAAGCTGATCCCGGCGAACGTCTCGGCGCGGTTCCTGCCGAAGACGCTCTTCGGCGAGCGGTTCGTCTCGCTGGAGATCCCGAAGGACCCGTCGGCGAAGACGATCGCCAGCGGCGACGTCATCCCGCAGGACCGCACGTCCAGCGCGATCGAGCTGGACCAGGCGTTCGAGCACCTGATGCCGGTGCTGCAGGCGGTGCAGCCGCAGAAGCTGTCGGCGACGCTCACCGCGATCTCGACCGCCCTGCAGGGCCGCGGCGACCAGCTCGGCGACACGCTGACGCAGCTGGGCACCTACATCGGCGAGCTGAACCCGCACGAGCCGGAGCTGCAGCACAACCTCAAGGCGCTCGCGGAGTTCTCCGACCACCTCAAGGACGCCGCGCCCGACCTGGTGCAGAGCCTCGACAACCTGAGCACGACGACCCGCACCGTGGTCGACGAGCAGCAGAACCTGTCGAACCTCTACGGCAGCCTGACCCAGGCCTCGGTGGACCTGCAGACGTTCCTGCAGAACAACAAGGACAACATCATCTCCCTCGCCAGCACGGCCCGGCCCACCGCCGAACTGCTGGCGAGGTACGCGCCGGAGTACCCCTGCGTGATCTCCCAGATGGCCGACAACGTGCCGCTGATCGACCAGGCCCTCGGCAAGGGCACCGACAAGCCCGGCCTGCACGCGACGATCGAGATCATCGTGCCGCGCGCGCCGTACCAAGCGGGCAAGGAGGAGCCGCGGTTCGAGGACAAGCGCGGCCCGCGGTGCTACGACATGAAGGACATCCCGAAGCCGTTCCCGTCCGAGCCGCCGGACGGCGCCTTCCAGGACGGCACCAAGCACCAGGCCGCGCCGAAGACCGTCGGCGAGGGCCTCAACCCGGCCAAGTTCAAGCAGGACGCGGCCGGCGGCAACGGCAGCGGCGGTGACCTGGCTTACTCGCCCGCGGAGCAGGGCTTCCTGGCCGACCTCCTCGGCCCGCAGCTGGGCATGAACGCGGCCGACGTCCCGGGCTGGAGCTCGCTGCTCGTCGGACCGCTCTACCGCGGGGCGGAGGTGACGGTGAAGTGAGGGGCCTGCTCGCACCGCTGATCAAGCTCGGCGTCTTCGTGGTCGTCACCGTGCTGTTCACGACGATCCTCGGCATCAGCATCGCCAACATCAACACCACCAGCACCAAGGCCTACAAGGCGCGCTTCACCGACGCGACGCTGCTGCTGCCCAACGACGACGTCCGCATCGCCGGCGTCCGCGTCGGGCAGGTCAAGGACGTCAAGATCGTCGACAAGCGCCAGGCCGAGGTCGAGTTCGAGGTCGACGCCGGGCGCACGCTGCCGGCCGGGGTGACCGCGCAGATCAAGTTCCGCAACCTGGTCGGTCAGCGCTACGTCTCGCTCGGCGAGGGCGACGACAGCGCCGGGAAGACCCTGCAGCCCGGCGGGACCATCCCGCTGGACCACACCACGCCGGCGCTGGACCTGACCGAGCTGTTCAACGGCTTCAAGCCGCTGTTCACCGCGCTCAACCCGGACGACGTCAACAAGCTGTCCTACGAGGTCATCCAGGTCCTGCAGGGCGAGGGCGGCACCGTCGAGAGCCTGCTGTCGCACACGGCGTCGCTGGCCACCACGATCGCCGACAAGGACCAGGTGATCGGCCAGGTCATCGACAACCTCAACTCGGTGCTCGACACGGTCAACGCGCACACCCCGCAGCTCAACGACCTGATCGTCAAGCTGCAGCAGCTGGTGTCCGGGCTGGCCGCGGACCGCAAGCCGATCGGCGACGCGATCGAGAGCCTCGGCAACCTGGCCGAGACGACGTCCGGCCTGCTGGGTGACGTCCGGGAGCCGCTGAAGAACGACATCAGCGCCCTCGGGAACCTCACGGACCAGCTGAACAAGAACGAGCCGGAGCTGGAGCACTTCATCCAGTTCCTGCCGACCAAGGTGAGCACGCTGACCCGCACCGCGGACTACGGCTCCTGGTTCAACTTCTACGCCTGCGAGTTCTCCGGGAGCGTCAGCTTGCCCCCCTTGATCCCCGAAGTGCCGATCCCGCTGGTGCCTCTCAACCGCGAGAGGTGCAAGGGATGAAGTCCTTCCAGAAGCGCAACCCCGTCCCGATCGCGCTGGTCGGCATCGCGGTGCTGGCCCTCGGTTTCATCGCCGCGCTCAACTCCGACGACCTGCCGGTGATCGGCGGCGGCACGACCTACACCGCCGAGTTCAGCGAGGCTTCCGGGCTGCAGAAGGACAACGACGTCCGGGTCGCCGGCGTCAAGGTCGGCAAGGTCAGCGACATCCAGCTCGACGGCGCGTCGGTCAAGGTGTCGTTCAAGGTCAAGGACGCCTGGCTGGGCGACCGGACCAGCGCCGCGATCAAGATCAAGACGCTGCTGGGCCAGAAGTACCTCTCCCTGGACCCGCAGGGCGAGGGCTCACTGAGCCCGGACAAGGCGATCCCGCGCGACCGCACGATGGCCCCCTACGACGTGCTCGACGCGTTCCGCGGGCTGTCGCAGACCGTCGACAACATCGACACCAAGCAGCTGGCGCAGAGCTTCGACACCATCTCGCAGACCTTCGCCAACACGCCCGAAGACGTGAAGGGCGCGCTGTCCGGGCTGTCGAAGCTGTCGGACACGATCGCCTCGCGCGACACGCAGCTGTCGAACCTGCTGGCCAACACCCGCGAGGTGTCGCAGACCCTGGTCGACCGCGACGCCGAGGTGCAGAAGCTGCTCGACGACGGCAACCAGCTGCTCGCCGAGCTCTCGAAGCGCGAAGACGCGATCACGTCGCTGCTGAACGGCTCCCGCGAGCTGGCGACGCAGCTGCAGGGCCTGATCGACGACAACGGCAAGCAGCTCGACCCGGTGCTCACGTCGCTGGACCAGCTGACGTCGATGCTGCAGCGCAACCAGGACTCGCTCGCCCAGGGCATCGCAAAGTTCGCGCCGTTCATCCGCGTCTTCACCAACACCATCGGTAACGGCCGCTGGTTCGACAACTACATCTGCGGCCTGGTGCTGCCGTCGTTCGGCCCGATCAACGAAGAGGGGTGCTACACGAAATGAGTGACACCCGCTTCGGAATGGCTCTGACCCGGGGCTTCACCATCGCGATCGTCCTCGCGCTCGTCGTCGCCGGCGGCATCTGGTGGACCCTCAAGGACGCCGGCCGCAACCACCTGACCGCGTACTTCGCCGGCGCCGTCGGCCTGTACGAGGGCAACAGCGTGCGGATGCTCGGCGTCGACATGGGCACGGTCACCAAGATCCAGCCCATGGGCAACCAGGTGAAGGTCGAGTTCGAGTACGACCGCTCGGTCGCCGTCCCGGCCGACGCCAAGGCGCTCATCGTGGCGCCGTCGCTGGTGTCGGATCGCTACGTCCAGCTCGCCCCGGCCTACACCGGCGGCCCGCGGATCTCCGACGGCGCGGTCATCGGTCTCGACCGCACCGAGGTGCCCCTGGAGGTCGACCAGCTGGCGTCCAGCCTGGCCCGGGTCAGCGAGACCCTCGGCCCGAACGGCGCCAACAAGAACGGGTCGCTGTCGAACCTGCTGACCACCGCGGCGGCCAACGTCGACGGCAACGGCCAGGCCCTGCACGACACGATCACCAAGCTCGGCCAGGCCGCCGGGACCCTGTCGGGCAACAAGGACGACCTGTTCTCCACGGTCGAGAACCTCGGCAAGTTCTCGCAGACGCTGGCCGACAGCGACAAGTCGGTCCGCAGCTTCGAGAGCCAGCTCGCCGACGTCAGCGGCTACCTGGCGTCCGAAAAGGACAACCTCGCCGCGACCGTCCAGCAGCTGGGGACGACGCTCACCGCGGTGCAGGCGTTCGTCGACCAGAACCACGACCGGCTCAAGTCGAACGTGGACAAGCTGGCCGGCATCACGAAGGTCCTCGTCGACCAGCGCAGCTCGCTCGCCGAGATCCTCGACGTCGCGCCGGTCGGCCTGAGCAACCTGGTCAACACCTACAACGGCTCGGCGGGCACGCTCGACGCCCGGCCGAACCTCAACGAGCTGACCCAGCCGCCGCTGGTGATGATCTGCCGGCTGCTCAAGCAGGTCGGCAGCAAGGGCATCCCGGACGTGCTCGGCAACGCCTGCGAGGGCATCGCCGGCCTGGTCGACAAGGTGATCCCGCTGCCGTCCGTGGCGCAGACCGTGCAGGCCCTGCAGGCCGGCCAGCTGCCGCCGCTCCCGCTGCCCATCGCCGGGCAGCTCTACGGAGGTGGCCAGTGAAGAAGCTCCTGAGCATCGGGGCGCTCACCACCGTGTCGGTGCTGACGCTGTCCGGTTGCGCGTTCAACGGCATCTACGACCTGCCGCTGCCCGGCGGCGCCGACCTCGGCGACCACCCGTACACGGTGAACGTCGAGTTCCGCGACGTGCTCGACCTGACCCCGCAGGCCGGGGTGAAGGTCGACGAGGTGCCGGTCGGCCGCGTCGAGAACGTCGGGCTCACCAAGGACGGCTGGCACGCGCTGGTGACGCTGAAGGTCAACGGCGGCATCAAGCTGCCGGCCAACGCGATCGCCAACGTCAAGCAGTCCAGCCTGCTCGGCGAGAAGTACGTCGAGCTGGCCTCGCCCGGCGACGACCAGGCCCAGGGCAAGCTCGCCGACAACGCGACGATCCCGCTGGCCAGGACGAACCGCAGCGTCGAGGTCGAAGAGCTGCTCGGTGCGCTGTCGCTGCTGCTCAACGGCGGTGGCGTCGACCAGCTCAACACCATCACCAAGGAGCTCAACAACGCCACGTCCGGCCGCGAGCCGGACATCAAGGCGCTGCTGGACAACGCGAACCAGCTGGTCACGAACCTCGACCAGCAGTCGCGGAACATCACCCGTGCCATCGACGGGCTCAACCGGCTCTCCTCGACCCTGAACGGCCAGAAGGACAAGCTGGTCGGCGCGGTCGACAACCTCGGGCCCGGCCTCGGCGTGCTGGAGCAGCAGCGGGGCCAGCTGGTCACGATGCTGCAGGCGCTGGACAACCTCTCCGGCGTCGCCACCGACACGGTGAACCGGTCGCAGAAGGACCTCGTCGCCGACCTGAAGGCGCTGACCCCGACGCTGCAGAAGCTCGGCGAGGCGGGCAACGACCTGCCGAAGGCCCTGCAGATCCTGCTGACGTTCCCGTTCAGCGACCAGGCCGTCAACGGCGTCAAGGGCGACTACTTCAACCTGTACGCGAAGGTGGACCTGAACCTGAAGACCGTCGTCGAGAACCTGGGAAGCAGCCGCCAGAACGCGCTGGCCGGGCAGATCCCGCTGCCGGGCCTCACCGGTGGCGTCGAAGGCACGCCCGCCAACCAGCCGCCTCCGCTGCCGATCCCGGGCTCCGGGCAGCAGTCGGGGACATCACAGCCCGGGCTCGGCAACCTCTTCGGGCTCCTTCCGGGAGGTGCGGGCTGATGCTGGTACGCCGGACGAAGATCCAGTTGGTCGCCTTCGCGATCATTTCGATCGTCGCGATCGTCTACGCGCTGATCCGGTTCGCCGGGCTCGGCACCGTCTTCGGCAACAGCGGCTACACGGTGAAGCTGCAGCTCAACGAGTCGGGCGGCATCTTCACCAACGCCGAAGTCACCTACCGCGGCTACAACATCGGCCGGGTCGGGGAGATGCGGCTGACCCCGACCGGGCTCGAAGCCGACCTGAACATCGACCCGTCGGCCCCGCAGGTGCCGTCGGACCTCGACGCGGTCGTCGCCAACCGGTCGGCGGTCGGCGAGCAGTACGTCGACCTCAAGCCGAAGGCCGACAAGGGCCCGTACCTGGCGGCCGGCTCGGTCATCCCGGCGTCGAAGACGACCACCCCGGTCAGCACCGAGCGGCTGATCGGCGACCTCGACACGCTCGCCGCGTCGGTCCCGGTCGACTCGCTGCGCACGGTCGTCGACGAGTCCTACGACGCCTTCCGCGGCACCGGCGGCGACCTGCAGAAGCTGCTCGACACCGCGCGCAGCTTCACCACGACCGCGCAGGAGTACCTGCCGCAGACGATCCAGCTGCTCGACCAGGGCGGCAAGGTGCTGGACACGCAGAACGACGAGGCGGCGAACTTCGCGTCGTTCAGCAAGAGCCTCAACGAGCTCACCGGGACCCTGAAGAACTCCGACGGCGACCTGCGCAAGCTCATCGGCATCACGCCGCAGGTGGCGACGCAGATCAGCCAGGTGCTCCGTGAGTCCGGCCCGGGCCTCGGCGCGCTGACGGCGAACCTGCTGACCACGGCCAACCTGACCGTGACGCGGCTCGACGGCATCGAGCAGGGCCTGGTCACCTACCCGGCGCTGGCCGGCGCGGCGAGCAGCGTGGCGCCCGGCGACGGCACCGCGCACCTCGGCCTGGTGCTCAACCTCTTCAACCCGCCTGCGTGCACGAAGGGGTACCTGCCCTACTCGCAGTACCGCACCGGAGCCGACACTTCGCCGAAGGCGGCGAAGGAGGACGCGTACTGTGCCGAACCGAAGGGCAGCCCGATCAACGTGCGGGGTGCGCAGAACGCGCCGTACGGCGGGGTGCCGGTCGCGCCGTCCTCGAGCGACGTCAACGCGAACGCCAACCGGCCGGCGGAGGAGCTGGCCGAGGAGCGGGACACCCGGGGTGTGCCGGGCATCGTCGGGAGCCCCGGCGTGAGCCTGACCAGCCTGGGTTCGCTGCTCGGCCTGGCCTGACGTGGATTTGATGACCGTTACCTACCCTGGAGTGCTATGAGTTCGGACGAGCCGGCCGACGTGGCGGTGAAGGAGCCCGAAGCGGCGCCTGCGGCCGACGGGACGCCGAAGGAGTCTTCGCGGATCCTGGTGCTCGGCGCCGCGGCGCTGGCCTTGGCCGCGCTGATCGCGGCGGCGATCTTCGGTGTCCAGTGGTGGGTGGCGGAGAACGACGACAACGCCGGCCTGGCGGCCTCGCGCGAGGCGGTGGTCAAAGCGGGCACGAACGCGCTGAAGGCCTACACCGAGGTCGACTACCAGGACCTGGACGGCTTCTTCGCCCGGCAGAAGTCCGTGTCGGACGACAAGATGTCGCAGCAGATCGACCAGTCGGCGCCGACGTTCCGCAAGGCGCTCGCCGACGCCAAGACGAAGGTCACCACGGACGTCCAGGACATCGCCGTCGAGGAGCTGGACGACCACGAAGGCAAGGCCAGCTTCCTGGCCGCCATCGCCACGACCGTCACCCAGGGGGACAAGAGCAGCGCGAAGCCGCTGCGCCTCGAGGTGTCGATGACCCGGGTGGGCGACGACTGGAAGCTGTCCGGCATCGACAGCGTCCCGCTCGTCGCGGCCGGCCAGTAGTCACGCAGAAGGAGCAGCAGTGCCCCCCTCCCGCCGCCAGCCCAGCACCCCGCCGTCGCGCCGGCCCCGCGTGGCCGGGCTGCGCAAGCCTGCCTCGGACGAGTCCGCCGCCGAGCGGACCGGTCAGCTCCCCGCAGTGCCGCCTGCACCGGCCGAGCCCAAGAGGCCGCGGCCCCGGCCCGTGCCGCGCCCGGCGCCCAAGCCGGCCGCGAAGCCCGAGTCGTTCGAAGCCGCGAGCGGGCAGCTGGACACGGCGCCGTCCGCCGCCGAGGACACGGCGGTGTTCGCGGCGGTCGAGACCGACGACGAGCCCAAGGTCGACGCGCTCACCGGCGAACCGGACGTCGAAGACGCTCCTTCGCGGCCGGCGCCGCGGCGGAAGAAGCGCGACACGGGGATCGCGAAGCCGTCCGACGTCTCCGAAGCCGAGGCCGCTGCTTCGGTTGCTTCGGTGGACGAGAAGCCGGTGAAGGCCGCGGGCCCGAAGGCGCAGAAGCCGTACTTGATCGCCGGCGCCCTGGTGCTCGTCGCGCTGCTCCTGGGCGGCCTGGCGTACTGGTTCAAGTCCGAAGAGGTCAAGGTCTCCGACGCGACCAGCAACACGGCGCTGCTGGACGTCGCGAAGACGGCCCAGGTCAAGGACGCGGTGTCGAAGGCGGCCGAGTCGCTGTTCTCGTACGACTTCAACAACATCAAGAAGACCGAGGACGCGGCGAACGACCTGCTCGCCAACGACGAGGTCCGGAACAAGTACAACTCGCTGATGGGCGAGGTCAAGCGGCTCGCGCCGGCGCAGAAGATGATCGTGACCTGCAAGGTGACGCGCGCGGCGGTGATCATGCTCAACGATGACCTGGCGAAGGTGATGGTCTTCGTCGACCAGACGTCGACCCGCACGGACACGAAGAAGACGACCGCGGGCACCGCCCAGCTCCACCTGAACGCCCAGCTCCAGGGCGACAAGTGGAAGATCACGGACATGGACACGTACAACGCGCCCAAGGTCCCGGCGGCCACCCAGCCGCCGGCGTCCTCCGCGCCGCCCGCGTCCCCCTCGCCGACGAAGTAGCGCTCCGCCGGCCGCGGCCCGCCACCCCCGAGCAGGGGTCGCGGGCCGCGGCTGTGTCCGGGGCTCAGCGCCCCCCTGCGCCGCTCGCGGCCCGAACCGTCACGTGGACACCCGAGGCGACTCCCCAGGCCATCTCCGAGCCGCCCACCGGCCGGGACGCCTGCGACGCCTGAGGCGCCTGGGACGCGCCCCCGGCGGTTACCGAAACCCGCCGCGACACGCCGCCGGCGGCGGAACCGGTGCCGTCCGAAGTGGCCTGGAACACAGGTCGCACGGCCGCAGAAATGCGGAAACCCCCAGGTCCGACCCCTACTGCTGGCGCTACCGGCCGGTAACTGGAACACTATTCGGCCGCTCACGCTCCGCTGAACCTCTTCCACGCTGCGCCAACCGGCGGGACCCCCGTGTGGCATCTTGACTCTCGGGCCCGGTGGGTTCACGCTTACTCCCGAACGGCGAAACCGGCGGCCCTTGCGGGAGGGACAACCGGCTCGCCTGGAGGCATACCTGAAGACGTCGCGAGGCAGGCTGGGCCCCATCGGGAGCGCCCCCTGGACAGACCGCGCCGTTCGGGCTAGACTGCCTCTTTGCGCTGCCCTCTTTCAGGCTGCCCGGAGCCGGTAGTTAGGATAGTGGGCACACGGCACCCTTGACAGTCGCTGATAGCTGTTGCTATGGCGGCCGTCACCGCTCATTGTCCCCGGAAGGACGCATCTTGGCAGTCTCTCCCGCGAACCAGGCCACTGCTGCGACCACCTCGGCTGAATCTCGCTCGGAGTCCACGGGAATCCCCGGCGCGCCCAAGCGGGTTTCCTTCGCAAAGATTCGCGAACCGCTCAACACGCCCAACCTGCTCGACGTCCAGATCCAGTCGTTCCAGTGGTTCACCGGGGACGAAGCGTGGTTCGAACGCCGTGTCGAAGAAGGTGAAGAAAACCCGGTCGGCGGCCTCGAAGAGGTCCTGAACGAGATCTCCCCGATCGAGGACTTCTCCGGGTCGATGTCCCTGTCCTTCTCCGCCCCGCGCTTCGACGAGGTCAAGGCCTCGATCGAGGAGTGCAAGGACAAGGACATGACGTACGCCGCGCCGCTGTTCGTCACGGCCGAGTTCGTCAACAACAACACCGGCGAGATCAAGAGCCAGACGGTCTTCCTGGGTGACTTCCCGGTCATGACCGACAAGGGCACGTTCATCATCAACGGCACCGAGCGTGTCGTCGTGTCCCAGCTGGTCCGCTCGCCGGGCGTCTACTACTCGAAGGACGTCGACAAGACGACCGACAAGGACGTCTTCAGCGTCCGCGTGATCCCGAGCCGCGGCGCGTGGCTCGAGTTCGACGTCGACAAGCGCGACACCGTCGGCGTCCGCATCGACCGCAAGCGCCGCCAGCCGGTCACCGTCCTGCTGAAGGCGCTGGGCTGGACCACCGAGGCGATCCGCGAGCGCTTCTCCTTCTCGGAGACGCTGCTGGCGACCCTCGAGAAGGACCACACCGCCGGCACCGACGAGGCCCTGCTCGACATCTACCGCAAGCTGCGCCCGGGCGAACCGCCCACGAAGGAGAGCGCGCAGACCCTGCTGGAGAACCTGTTCTTCAAGGCGAAGCGCTACGACCTGGCCAAGGTCGGCCGGTACAAGGTCAACAAGAAGCTGGGCCTCGACACCCCGTACGACACCGGGACGCTGACCGAAGAGGACATCGTCACCACCATCGAGTACCTGGTCCGGCTGCACGCCGGCGAGGACAAGGTGACCGGCGCGAACGGTACCGAGATCCCGGTCGAGACCGACGACATCGACCACTTCGGCAACCGTCGCCTGCGCACCGTTGGCGAGCTGATCCAGAACCAGATCCGGGTCGGCCTGTCGCGCACCGAGCGCGTCGTGCGTGAGCGCATGACCACGCAGGACGTCGAGGCGATCACCCCGCAGACCCTGATCAACATCCGCCCGATCGGCGCGGCGATCAAGGAGTTCTTCGGCACCTCGCAGCTGTCGCAGTTCATGGACCAGAACAACCCGCTGTCGGGCCTGACGCACAAGCGTCGTCTGTCGGCCCTCGGCCCGGGTGGTCTGTCCCGTGAGCGCGCCGGCATGGAGGTCCGGGACGTCCACCCGTCGCACTACGGCCGGATGTGCCCGATCGAGACGCCGGAAGGCCCGAACATCGGCCTGATCGGCTCGCTCTGCTCCTACGCGCGGGTCAACCCGTTCGGCTTCATCGAGACGCCGTACCGCAAGGTCGTCGAGGGCCGGGTCACCGACCAGGTCGACTACCTGACCGCGGACGAAGAGGACCGGTACGTCAAGGCCCAGGCCAACGCGCCGATCTCGGACGACGGCACCTTCGTGGAAGACCGGGTCATGGCCCGCCGCAAGGGTGGCGAGGTCGAGCTGATCGACCCGCTCGACATCGACTACATGGACGTCTCGCCGCGGCAGATGGTCTCGGTCGCGACGGCGATGATCCCGTTCCTCGAGCACGACGACGCGAACCGCGCCCTGATGGGTGCGAACATGCAGCGCCAGGCCGTGCCGCTGCTGCGCAACCAGGCCCCGTACGTGGGCACGGGTGTGGAGCTGCGCGCCGCGGTCGACGCCGGTGACGTGCTCGTCGCCGAGCAGTCCGGTGTCGTCGAGGAGCTCTCGGCCGACCTGATCACGATCATGCACGACGACGGCACGCGGAAGAGCTACGGACTGTACAAGTTCCGTCGCTCCAACCACGGCACCTGCTTCAACCACCGCCCGATCGTCAACGAGGGCGACCGGGTCGAGCAGGGTCAGGTCATCGCCGACGGCCCGTCCACCGAAAACGGTGAGATGGCGCTCGGCAAGAACCTGCTCGTCGCGGTCATGCCGTGGGAGGGCCACAACTACGAGGACGCGATCATCCTCTCGGAGCGCCTGGTGCAGGACGACGTCTTGACGTCGATCCACATCGAGGAGCACGAGATCGACGCCCGCGACACCAAGCTGGGCGCCGAGGAGATCACCCGGGACATCCCGAACGTCTCCGAAGAGGTGCTGGCCGACCTCGACGAGCGGGGCATCATCCGCATCGGTGCCGAGGTCCGCGACGGCGACATCCTCGTCGGCAAGGTCACGCCGAAGGGCGAGACCGAGCTGACGCCGGAAGAGCGCCTGCTCCGCGCGATCTTCGGTGAGAAGGCCCGCGAAGTCCGCGACACCTCGCTGAAGGTGCCGCACGGCGAGACCGGCAAGGTCATCGGCATCCGCGTGTTCTCGCGCGAGGACGACGACGAGCTGCCCCCGGGCGTCAACGAGCTGGTCCGCGTCTACGTGGCCCAGAAGCGCAAGATCCAGCCGGGCGACAAGCTCGCCGGCCGGCACGGCAACAAGGGTGTCATCGGCAAGATCCTGCCGGTCGAGGACATGCCGTTCATGGAGGACGGCACCCCGGTCGACATCATCCTGAACACGCACGGTGTGCCGCGACGGATGAACATCGGCCAGATCCTCGAGCTGCACCTGGGCTGGCTGGCCTCACAGGGCTGGACGATCGAAGGCGAACCGGACTGGGCGAAGAACCTCTCCCAGGAGCTCTACGACGTCGCGCCGAACACGAACACCGCGACCCCGGTGTTCGACGGCGCGAAGGAAGAGGAGCTCACCGGGCTGCTCGGGGCGACCAAGCCGAACCGTGACGGCGAGCGCATGGTCAAGGAGAACGGCAAGGCGACCCTGCTGGACGGCCGCTCCGGCGAGCCGTACCCGTACCCGGTCGCGGTCGGCTACATGTACATCCTGAAGCTGCACCACCTGGTCGACGACAAGATCCACGCCCGCTCCACCGGTCCGTACTCGATGATCACGCAGCAGCCGCTGGGTGGTAAGGCGCAGTTCGGTGGCCAGCGCTTCGGTGAGATGGAGTGCTGGGCGATGCAGGCGTACGGCGCTGCCTACACGCTGCAGGAGCTGCTGACGATCAAGTCGGACGACGTGGTCGGCCGCGTCAAGGTGTACGAGGCCATCGTCAAGGGGGAGAACATCCCCGAGCCGGGCATCCCGGAGTCGTTCAAGGTGCTCCTCAAGGAGCTCCAGTCGCTGTGCCTCAACGTCGAGGTGCTCTCCAGCGACGGCGCGGCGATCGAGATGCGCGACTCCGACGACGAGGACCTCGAGCGCGCCGCGGCCAACCTCGGCATCAACCTGTCCCGCAACGAGTCGCCCTCGGTGGACGACGTCGTGCACTGATCGCGAGCTGAGCGTCGGGGGCCGGCCTCCCGCAGGCCCCCGACGCTCGCCCGCCACCCCCTCTCTAGCCGAAACAACCCCAAGGGGATCTAGACGTGCTGGACGTCAACTTCTTCGATGAGCTCCGCATTGGTCTCGCCACGGCCGACGACATCCGTCAGTGGTCGTACGGCGAGGTCAAGAAGCCGGAGACCATCAACTACCGGACGCTCAAGCCCGAGAAGGACGGCCTCTTCTGCGAGAAGATCTTCGGTCCGACCCGGGACTGGGAGTGCTACTGCGGCAAGTACAAGCGCGTCCGCTTCAAGGGCATCATCTGTGAGCGCTGCGGCGTCGAGGTGACCCGCGCCAAGGTGCGCCGTGAGCGGATGGGCCACATCGAGCTGGCCGCGCCGGTCACCCACATCTGGTACTTCAAGGGTGTTCCTTCCCGCCTGGGCTACCTGCTGGACCTGGCGCCGAAGGACCTCGAGAAGATCATCTACTTCGCTGCTTACGTCATCACGGGCGTGAACACGGAGCTGCGTCACAACGACCTGCCGACCCTCGAGAACGAGATCGGCGTCGAGCGCAAGAACCTCGAGACCAAGCGTGACGCGGACATCGAGGCCCGCGCGCAGAAGCTGGAAGCCGACCTGGCCGAGCTGGAGGCGGAGGGCGCCAAGTCCGACGTCCGCCGCAAGGTCAAGGAAGGCGGCGAGCGCGAGATGCGCCAGCTGCGTGACCGCGCCGGTCGCGAGCTGGACCGCCTCGAGGAGGTCTGGACGACCTTCACGAAGCTCGACACCCGTCAGCTGATCGCCGACGAGCTGCTCTACCGCGAGCTCGTCGACCGCTACGGCGAGTACTTCACCGGCGGCATGGGCGCGGAGGCCATCCAGAAGCTGGCCGCCGAGTTCGACGTCGCCGCGGAAGCCGACAACCTGCGCGACACCATCCGCAACGGCAAGGGGCAGAAGAAGCTCCGCGCGCTGAAGCGGCTCAAGGTCGTCGCCGCGTTCCAGGCGACGGGCAACGACCCGCGCGGCATGGTGCTCGACGCCGTGCCGGTCATCCCGCCGGACCTGCGCCCGATGGTGCAGCTCGACGGTGGCCGGTTCGCGACGTCGGACCTGAACGACCTGTACCGCCGCGTGATCAACCGCAACAACCGCCTCAAGCGGCTGATCGACCTCGGCGCGCCCGAGATCATCGTCAACAACGAGAAGCGGATGCTGCAGGAGGCCGTCGACGCGCTGTTCGACAACGGCCGCCGCGGGCGTCCGGTCACCGGCCCGGGCAACCGGCCGCTGAAGTCGCTGTCCGACCTCCTCAAGGGCAAGCAGGGCCGGTTCCGCCAGAACCTGCTCGGCAAGCGCGTCGACTACTCGGGCCGTTCGGTCATCATCGTCGGGCCGCAGCTGAAGCTGCACCAGTGCGGTCTGCCGAAGGACATGGCGCTCGAGCTGTTCAAGCCGTTCGTCATGAAGCGGCTGGTCGACCTGAACCACGCGCAGAACATCAAGTCCGCCAAGCGGATGGTGGAGCGCTCGCGGCCGCAGGTGTGGGACGTGCTGGAAGAGGTCATCACCGGTCACCCGGTGATGCTGAACCGCGCGCCGACGCTGCACCGCCTCGGCATCCAGGCCTTCGAGCCGCAGCTGGTCGAGGGCAAGGCCATCCAGCTGCACCCGCTGGTCTGCGAGGCGTTCAACGCGGACTTCGACGGTGACCAGATGGCGGTGCACCTGCCGCTGTCGGCCGAGGCGCAGGCCGAGGCCCGGATCCTGATGCTGTCGGCGAACAACATCCTGTCGCCGGCGTCGGGCCGTCCGCTCGCCATGCCGCGGCTGGACATGGTGACGGGCCTGTTCCACCTGACCCGCCTGAGCGAGGACGCCGAGGGCGCGGGCAACGCGTACTCGTCGACGGCCGAAGCCATCATGGCCTTCGACCGCAAGGCGCTGAGCCTGCACGCGCCGGTCAAGATCCGCATCACCGACCGTCAGCCGGCGAAGGCCGACGAAGCGGCGCTCGCGGAGAAGGGCTGGGAGCCGGGCAAGATGTGGCTGGCCGAGACGACTCTCGGCCGGGTGCTCTTCAACGAGCTGCTGCCGGCGGACTACCCGTTCATCAACGAGCCGATGCCGAAGAAGCGTCAGGCCGCGATCGTGAACGACCTCGCCGAGCGGTACTCGATGACGCAGGTCGCGCAGACCCTGGACCGCCTGAAGGACGCCGGTTTCTACTGGGCGACCCGCTCGGGCGTCACCGTCGCCATCTCGGACGTGCTCACCCCGGTGGGCAAGGCCGCCATCCTCGACGAGTACGAGGGCAAGGCCTCCCAGGTGGAGAAGCGCTACCAGCGTGGTCAGCTGTCGCACACCGAGCGCAACAACGAGCTCGTCAAGGTGTGGACGCAGGCCACCGAAGAGGTCCACAAGATCATGGAGACGGCGCTGCCGGACGACAACCCGATCGCCATGATCGTGAAGTCGGGCGCGGCGGGCAACATGACGCAGGTCCGGTCGCTGGCCGGCATGCGTGGCCTGGTGTCGAACCCGAAGGGTGAGTACATCCCGCGTCCGATCAAGGCCAACTTCCGTGAGGGCCTGTCGGTGGCGGAGTACTTCATCGCGACGCACGGTGCCCGGAAGGGCCTGGCGGACACGGCGCTGCGGACCGCCGACTCGGGTTACCTGACCCGTCGTCTGGTGGACGTCTCGCAGGACGTCATCGTCCGCGAGGTCGACTGCGGCACCACCCGCGGCATCATGATGCCGATCGGCGAGGACATCGGCGACGGCAAGGTCCTGCGCGACCAGCACGTCGAGACCTCCGTGTACGCGCGGAACCTCGCGACGGACGCGGTGGACGCCAAGGGCAACGTCGTGCTGAACGCGGGCGACGACATCGGCGACCCGGCCCTCGACAAGCTGCTCTCCAGCGGCATCTCGAAGGTCAAGGTCCGCTCGGTGCTGACCTGCGAGTCGGCCGTCGGCATCTGCGCGACCTGCTACGGCCGCTCGATGGCGACCGGTCAGCTCGTCGACGTCGGCGAGGCCGTGGGTATCGTCGCGGCCCAGTCGATCGGTGAGCCCGGTACGCAGCTGACGATGCGTACGTTCCACCAGGGTGGTGTCGCCGGTGACGACATCACGACCGGTCTGCCCCGTGTGCAGGAGCTCTTCGAGGCTCGTGTCCCGAAGGGCAAGGCGCCGATCGCCGACGTCGATGGCCGCGTGCGCATCGAGGAGAGCGAGCGGTTCTGGAAGATCACGCTGATCCCGGACGACGGCGGCGAAGAGATCGTCTTCGACAAGCTGTCCAAGCGTCAGCGGCTCGCGAACACCCCGAACGGCCCGCTGGGCGACGGTGACCACGTCAACGTCGGGCAGCAGCTGCTCGAGGGCACCCCGGACCCGCACGAGGTCCTGCGCGTGATGGGCCCGCGTGAGGCGCAGATGCACCTCACCGACGAGGTCCAGAAGGTGTACCGGGCCCAGGGTGTGTCGATCCACGACAAGCACATCGAGGTCATCGTCCGGCAGATGCTGCGCCGGGTGACGGTCATCGACTCGGGTGGCACGGACTTCCTGCCGGGCGAGCTGCCCGAGCGGACCAAGTTCGAGGCACGCAACCGCTCGACGGTGTCCGAAGGCGGCGAGCCGGCTTCGGGTCGTCCGGTGCTGATGGGGATCACGAAGGCGTCGCTCACCACGGACTCGTGGCTGTCGGCGGCGTCGTTCCAGGAGACCACGCGCGTCCTGACCGACGCGGCCATCAACGGCCGCTCGGACCGGCTCGTGGGCCTCAAGGAGAACGTGATCATCGGTAAGCTGATCCCGGCCGGTACGGGCATCAACAAGTACCGCAACATCCAGGTGCAGCCGACGGAAGAGGCCCGGGTCGCGGCGTACGCGATCCCGTCCTACGACGACGGCTACTACACCCCGGACGTGTTCGGTACGGGTACCGGTGCCGCGGTGCCGCTGGACGACTACGACTTCGGCCGCGACTTCCGCTGACGAAGCCGGATCCACGAGAAAGGCCCCTGCCGGGTTTCCGGCGGGGGCCTTTCCCGTGTGTCCGGAACCGGCCAATCGGCCGGAAAGCCTGGTCCTTTTTCGCGCACTCTGCCTACAGTGAGCAGGTTCTGCGCCGTTCGGGGGCTTTGGCGCATTCACACAGGTAGCAGGGGGAGACTGCGTTGACCACTTCATTTGTCATGCGTTCAGCCGGGCGAAGAGCGGCGGTCCTGCTCGCCGTGCTCGTCACGGCGATGGCGGCGTTGACCGGCGTGTTCGCCGCTCCGGCGGGAGCGGCCTCGGGCCGGATCGGCGTTTCGGTCACCTTCGACAAGCCGTCCTACGGGACCGGCGACGAAATCCACGCCACGGTCAAGCTGACGAACAACAACTCCGGCCGGGCGACCGGGCTCACGGTGTTCCAGTACTTCGACCCGATCGACCTGTACGTCCCCTACGGCGGCTGGGGTGCGCTCCAGAACCGGCCGGGGCTGACGATCGAGGCCGGTGGGTCGTTCGAGCTGACGGTGTCCGGCCACGTCCGGGACCCCGAGCAGGCCACGACGGCGCTGCGCGGCACCGTGTTCGACGACACCGGGTTCGGGGTCGGCTCGTTCGACTCGCGGGTGCCGGTCACGAAGGTGCCCGGTCGCGCGACGGGGATCTTCTACGCGGACCGGAACGGCGACGGTGTCCTCGACGGCGGCGAACCGCTCGCCGGCGCCACGCTCACCCTGCGGTACGTCACCGGCTCCAGGAACTACACGGCCACGAGCGACGCCGAAGGGAAGTTCACGTTCGACCTCCCGGCGGGGGACTACACCCTGGGCGGTGACGTTGTCGACGGCTGGCTCGTCCGGTGGCAGACCGTCCGGATCACCCCGGACACCCCGGACCTGCTCGTCCGTGGCGCGCCGCCGTTGAACGGCGCCTTGACCGCGTCGCTGGCGTTCACCCAGGACAGCTACCGGCCGGGTGACCTGGCGCACCTCACCGTGACGCTGGCCAACTCGGGCTCGACCCCGCTGACCGGCATCGTGGCCGCGTGCAACCGCATCGGTGACGGCTACATGCTGAACGGCACCGGCCCCGGCTGGGGTGATCTCGTGTGGGACCGCGGCGTGACGATCGCCGCGGGCGAAACGCGCACCTTCGACGTGTCCGAGACGGTGCCGCAGGCTTCCTTCGACCGCGGCAAGGTCGTGGCCGCCTGCGACTTCGGGTACAGCGAAGTCGACATCGAGAACCACGCGAATGCTCGCGCCCAGGCCTCGGTGCCGGGTGGGCAGGCCGTCGTCGAAGGCACGATCGGTCACGTCGGCGACAACGGCGAGGTGACCGAGGGGCTCGCCGGCACCGAGGTCGTGCTGGTGGCCGACCAGCACTGCCCGGTCGCGGGCCGGCAGACCACGGACGGCACCGGCCACTTCCTCTTCGAGGGCGTGGCGCCGGGGCCCGAATACCGGCTGTACTTCCTGACTCCGGCGGGCTGGAAGACGAAGTACGAGAACCCGACCGGGGTCGAGGTCCAGGGTCCGCCGGCGAACCACTACGCGTACCGGATCGCCGCCGAAGAGGGCGACGCTCCGGCGCCGGAGGTGCCCGTCAACCCCGCGGACTGCGGTTGACGACCTGAAAACGCCCCCGGTCCACAAAGGACTGGGGGCGTTTTCGCGTTCAGCGCAGGCTGCGGTGCGACACCGGGAAGTCGAAGTAGGTGTCGGGGAACGGCTCGCCGTCGAGGGTGTAGTGCCACCACTCCTCGGGCAGGTTGTGGAAGCCGGCGGCGATCATCGCGGTCCGCAGGAGATCGCGGTTCTGGCGTGCGGTGCCGGTGATCGCCGGGTTGTCTGTGTGGGCGAGCGGGTCGAAGCAGTCGTAGCCGGTGCCCATGTCGACCATGTTGTCGGGGAAGCGCTGGTCCTTCGGCGCGAAGCACGGCACGAGCGGCTCGCCGGGGAAGTACGGCCGCTGGAACCGCGGCGGGAGCTTCACGACGGTGAGGTCCATCGTGCTGCCGCGGCTGTGCCCGGACTTCTCGGCGATGTAGCCGTCTTCGAACAGCCGGTCCTTGGCGACGTTCGGGTAGAACTCGGCCTTCATCTTCTCGTCGGCGAGGTCCTTCGCCCACCGCACGAAGTGGTCGACCGCGCGCTGCGGGCGGTAGCAGTCGTAGACCTTGAGCGTGTAGCCCTTCTTCCTCAACCGGGACTGGACCTGACGCAGCCCCTCGGCGGCCTGCCGGGTCAGGATGCAGGTCGGCTCGAGGTAGCCGTCGATGCGCCGGCCGACGAAGTTGTGCCGGGTGGCGTAGCGCATGTCCTGCAGGATCGACGGCGCGACGTCGGACAGCGCCACGAACCCGGCGGGCGCGGTGGGTGGCGCGGCCTGTGCGGTCGCGGGAGCGGCGAACGTGGCCAGGGTGACGACGGTGACGGCGAGAGCGCGGAAGATCGGCATCCCTCTCGTCTAGCAGGCGGGCATCGGGCAAACAGCCGCCAACCGGTCAAGACCAGCCATCCGAGGTCGACGCGCGCAGGAAGTCGTCCGAGGGCGGCTGCACCGGCCGTCCCTCGAACTGCGTCGACAGCACCACCGACGACCGCAGCTCGCCGTGCTTGCCGAGCCGCTCCAGCAGACCCTCGAAGTGCTCCAGCGAGGCCGCCCGGATCTTCAGCATCGTGCAGTGGTCTCCGGACAGCCGGTGGATTTCGACGACCTCCGGGTAGTCCTCGGACTTCGACGTCTTCAGCAGGCAGCTGCTCAGCGCGCAGCGCATCTCGACGAACGCCTGCAGCGGCTGGCCCGCGCGCCGCGCGTCGACCTGCGCGCGGTAGCCGGTGATCACCCCGGTCTCCTCCAGCCGCCGCACCCGCTCCGCGACCGCCGGTGGCGAGAGGTTGATCCGCCGGCCCTGTTCCTTGAACGACAACCGCCCGTCGGTCTGCAGCAGGTCCAGCAGCCGCCAGTCGACGTCGTCCAGCGGCTTTTCCGAACGGAAGGTCATGAGCCCCATCTTCCTTCCGAAGCGCGGCCGTGGCGACGGATTTGCCGTTGACGGGCCCTTCGAAAGATCGCCGGAAGTTCCTAAAGTTGCTGGTCATGGGGACTCCGATGGTGGCAGGCCGGACCAGGTCGATGGGCGCGCTGTTCGCGGGCGTCGCACTGCTCAACACGGCCACGGTCGGCCTGGGCACCGCGGCGACGCTGATCGTCGCCGCGGGCAACGGGCCGGGCTGGAGCGGGCTGCCGAGCGTCGCGAACGTGCTCGGCACGGCCGCCGGGGCACTCGGAGCGGGCCTGCTTCTGCCGGGGCACGGCCGCCGTCGCGTCCTGGCCGCCGGCTACGGCGTCGCCGCGGCCGGGGCGCTGATCGCGTTCGCCGGGGCGCTGACGACGTCGCTGGTGCCGCTCCTGCTCGGCATCCTGCTGGTCGGCCTCGGCAACGGCGGCGCGCAGCTGTCGCGCTACCTGGCTGCCGACCTCTACCCGGAGGAACGCCGGGGCCGCGCGCTCTCGAACGTCGTCTGGGCCGGGACCGTCGGCGCTCTCGCCGGCCCGGCGCTGATGGCCCCGGCGGCGAACGTCGTCACCGGCTTCGGCTGGCCGGCGCTGTCCGGGCCGGTCGCGGTCGCGGTGCTGGCCACGGCGGGCGCGGCGCTGGCGGCCGCGTTCCTTCCGCGGCACGTCCCGCCCCCGCGGGACGAGCCGGTGGCCGCGCCGGTGCGCGCGACCGGCGTCGCGCGGCCCCTGGTCGCGATGGTCGCCGCGCAGCTCACGATGGTCGCGGTGATGACCATGACGCCCGTGCAGCTGGAGGACCACGGGCACGGGCTCGACGTCGTCGGCTGGGTGCTGAGCGCGCACCTGATCGGGATGTTCGCGCTGGCGCCGCTGTCCGGCCGGATCGCCGACCGCTGGGGGCCGCGCGTCACGATCAACGCGGGTCTCGGCGTCCTGGCGCTGTCGACGGCGACCGCGCTGGCGGCCCCGACCGCGCACACGTCCGGGCTGCCGGTGGCGCTGTTCTTACTGGGGTACGGCTGGAACCTGGTGTTCGTCGGCGGCAGTGCGCAGCTGAGCCGCGACCTCGCGCCGGAGACGCGCAGCCGGGTGCAGGGCACCGTGGACGCGGTGGTCTGGTCCGCGTCCGCTTTGGCCGGTTTGGGGTCAGGACAGCTGTTGGCGGGCGGCGGGTATGCGCTCGTCGCCGTCGTCGGCGGGGTGCTGGCGCTGCTTCCGTTGGCCCTGACGGCATCCCGTCACGGCCGGTAGCCGGGTCGTTGTCGGCAAATCTCTCGTCGCAGTGCCCGCGGTGCGCTGGCGAAGATGGGCCGTGGCTGACTCTGTGCCCTTCACGGACAACTTCTCGGACCTCTCCAACACGCAGGGGTACCAGTTCGAGTTCCGGTGCGAACGCTGTGGCAACGGTTTCCGTTCCGCGTTCCAGCGCGACAACATGGAAACCGGGCGAAGCGTGCTTCGCACGGTCGGCTCGTTCTTCGGCGGGACGCTGAGGGACCTGAGCAACTCGGCCGACCAGTGGCGCTACGACCGCGCGACGAACTCGCCGGCGAAGGACCGCGCGCTGGCGGCGGCGGTCAAGGAGATCACCCCGAGCTTCCGCCAGTGCCGCGGCTGCGGCGACTGGATGTGCCAGGACCAGTGCTGGAACGAGGAGATCGGGCAGTGCCTGCGCTGCTCGCCGAGCGTCGCCGAGGAGATCTCGCGGGCGCAGGCGTCGGCGCAGCGCGACCAGATCTGGGACAAGGCCCGCGAGAAGGACTGGACGTCCGATCTCGACCTCGAGACCCGCGCGAAGGTCACCTGCCCGGGCTGCGGCCTGAAGGCCGAGGGCGGCAAGTTCTGCTCGTCGTGCGGCACTTCGCTGGCGCTCAAGGTCGGCTGCGGCGGCTGCGGGAGCGAGGGCAACAAGCCCGGCGCCCTGTTCTGCTCGGACTGCGGTTCCAAGCTCTGACCGGAGCTACGTAAGGGTGAAGACCCAAAGTCGTCGCGTGCGTCAGCTGAGGGCCTTCGCGAACCAGCGCTCGGCGAACTGCCCTTCGTTGAAGGGCTCGACCTCGGCGTAGCCGATCTTCGCGTAGAGCGCGCGGGCCTCGACGAGGTCGTGGCGGGTGTCGAGCCGCATGAGGCTCGAGCCGAGCTGCCGGGCCGCGTCCTCGGCGGCCGTCACCAGGACCGGGGCGAGCCCCGAGCCGCGGTGGCCCGGCTTGACGAACACCTTCGTCAGCTCGCTGACCCCCGGCGCGACCACGCGGGTGCCGGCGCAGCCCGCGGCCTCGCCGTCGCGGTAGCCGACGACGAACGCCCCGGTGGGCGGCACCAGGTCGGTCCCGGGTTCCTCGGCCACGTAGCGCGTGAGCTCGGCTTCGGTGATCGGACGTCCGTAGTAGCGCGAAGCGACTTCGTCCATGTACTCGCGCATGATCGCGACGGCGTCCGGATGAGCGACGTCGATCTGGGTGATCTTCCAGTTCACGTCCTCATCCTGGGGCCGCTGTCCAGCGAATTCGGCCGGCCCCCGGCACGATGGGGAGATGACGACTGTCACGAAGCGCCTGACGGTGGTGGCCGTCGTGCTGATCACGGTGGGAGCGATCCTGCTGTCGGTGGGCGCGCTCGGCTTCCGGTCCGACGAGCAGGCCGACGCCAACATCGGCGCGGGGTTCGCCCTGCTGGCCGGGCCGTACATCGTCGGGCTGGGCCTGGTGTTCGCCCTCTCGGCCGGGCTGACGCACTGGACTACCCGGCGCCGGTGACCCCCGGGGCCCACAGTGCCGCGGGGAGCCGCTCGGCCAGTTCGGTGAGGAACTCGGCCTCGGCGATGATGGTCTCCCGCGTCGCGCACCCCGGCGCCCAGGTCCGCGCCGACCCGTGCTCCACCACGACGTTCCGCTGCCCGAACCGCGGGTTCGCCGCCAGCCACTGACCCAGCGCGCCCTCGAGCCGCGAGTCCGGCGGCAGCGTCGGCATCGACAGCGCTTTCCCCGGCACGATCCGCAGCTCCGGGCACGGCGGCACGGCCACCTGCGTGACGTGGATGTCGCGGAAACCCGTGTGGTCGTCGGAGCGGCGGTACGACTCGCGCGTGTCGACCGCGATCGCCGGGCGGTCGCGGTGACGGAACTCCACCCACGCCGCGCGGGTGCTCTCCGTCAGCGGCCGGCCCGAGGGGTGGGCCACGCCGAACGTCGGGGACGGCCCCGGCCCGACGCCGCTGTGGAACGTCCCGCCGCGCTCCGCCGCGAACGCCTTGAACCAGTGCTCCTGGCGTCCTGCCACGAACTTGCTGTTCGAGCGCCACCAGATCGCCCCGGCCACCGCGACCACGACGACGCCGATGAGCACGGCGACCACCGTCACCATCAGAAGTCCAGCTCCGTCCGGGTTTCCTCGTCGGACTGGTCCTCGCCGGTCGAGCCGTAGCCGCTGGCCTTCTTGGCGTTTTTGGTGTGGCTGTTCAGCTTTCCGAGGTGGTCGTTGACGTTCTTCGCGTCGTTGTCGCTCGGGTTGGCCGGGTTGAACCCCAGCACGCCCTTGACCGCCGCTTCGCCGCCCTTCTTCAGGGCCTCTTCGGCGCCCGTCTTCAGGATCGACGGCTTGTACTGGATGTTGCCGGCCGCGTCCTTGACCGGGTTCTCCCACGCCTTCGCCCAGCGCTTGCCGAGCATGCCGTCCTCGCCCATCGTCTTTTCGAGCAGCGTCTTGCCCGAGTTCTTCTCGGCGATCTCCGACAGCTTCGTCGCGGTCTTGCCCTCGGCGAGCTTCTGGCCGAGCTTCGTGGCGGCCAGCTTGTCCTTGAGCTTCTTCAGCCAGTCCAGCACCTTCTGCAGGATTTCCCGCAGTTTCGACACCTTCTGCGTGGTCCGCGCGGTCGTCGCGACGGCTTCGCCCTCGGTGGCCGCGCCCGCCGCCGCCGTCGACGCGCCGCAGGTCGGCACCGCGGCCGCCAGCGCCGGCACCCACAGCATGACCAGCCACGTGATGAACTCGGTGAGGATCGCCTTGATGAGCTCCTCGATGAAGCTCATCAGCATGCTGTTCAGCTGCAGCATCTGCGCGAGGTCACCGGACTTGCCGGCGACGCCGCCGATGCCGTGCGCGAACTCGCCGAGCGACGTCCTCGCCGCGTTGGCAGCGTCGCCCTGCCAGCCCTTGAGCCTCTCGTCGGCCACCTGGCCGAAGTTCTTGGACAGCTGGTCCAAACCGGTCGCGATCGCGCCGAAGTTCTCCGCCGCGACGCCGAGCGCGGGGCCGTCGCCGCTGACGAAGTGGATCGCGTCCTGCACCGGCTGGACGACGCCGATCAGGAAGTTCAGCCCCTGCCCGACCAGCCAGCCGAGCGGGTCGGTGGCGATGTCGGTGATGGTGCTGGAGCTCGACTGGATGAAGCCCGCCGTGTCGGTCGCGATCGTGCCCAGGCCGAGCGTGATGTCGGCGCCGTCCGGGTGCGGCGCGGTCACCGCCTTGGCCACCGACACGAAGTCCTTGCCGACGGTCACCGCGCCGCCGACGAACGGCGTCGCCTTGACGGCGTTGCCGACGTTCATCCCGAGCACGGTGGCCGGGTCGTCGGACTTGACGGTGATCCCGCTCGCGACGTCTTCCACCTCTGCCACTTGCGTCCCCCTCAGTGCTTCGGCTCGCGCGGACCGTCGAGCAGGACCTCGACCTGGCCGAAGAACGCCGTGTGGTCGTCTTCGACGCCCTGGTAGACGTTCGCCGCGTCGGTGAACTTGCCCTGGGCCGAGGTCAGGCCGTCGGCCATCGACGCCAGCAGCTCGTGCAGCTCCCGCAGCGTCTCGTCGTACCCCTGCTTGGTGAAGATGCCGACGACGCCCCACGACTTGTCGCCGACGTCGGCCTGGCCCACCTTCTCGGTGATCTTCGCGCCCTGCTCCCGGTACTTGCCGAGGTCGCCGACGTACCCGCGCAGTGCGTCGACCTCCACCTGGTAACCGCCGGCTCCGTCGGGCATCAGTCCTCCTCGTCGAACAGGGTGCGGAGGAAGGTGTCGCCCGCGGACCCGGCCGCGGGCGGTACCTGCGGCGGTTGCGGCGCGTCGGCCTGGCGCAGCACCCGCTCCTCGGAGAAGTCCTCGGCGGGGGCCGGCGGCGCCGGCGTTCCTTCCGCCAGCTTCGACCGCATTTCCTCGACGGTGGTTCCGAACACGACGGCCTGGGTCTCGAGGACCTGGTCGACGAGGCCGAGGTTGTCGCCCAGGTGCTCCTCGACGAGCACCGCCTGCCGGCGGGCCGCCTCGCCGACGGCTTCGCGCAGCGTCGTCAGCAACACCGCCGACAGCGCCTTCGGGCCCTTCGCGAGCGCCGCGTCCGTGAACTCGACGTCGAGGACCGCGCCGCCCGGCCCGGTGACCACGGTCACGCCGCCGTCCGGCGAGGATGCTCTCGCCCGCAGCTCGGTCAGCCCCTGCCGCATCGCGCCGACGCCGGCGAACCGGTCGTCGACGTTCCGGATGCTCGACTGGAACCGCTCGAACTCGGCTACCAGCTGGTCGAACTCGCCCGACATCCTCTTGGCCCTCCCCGCTCGCCCGGTGCTCGCCACCCATCGTGACGCCTCGGTGGCGGTGTGACGCACGGAACGCCCGATCCGATCCCTCTGCGTCACCCGACCGGGTAATGGGTAGGTTTCCGGCCGCAAGGGGAAGCAGGGATGAGCGCTAGGAGTGCGTGATGAGCAGCAACGAAGGGGCCGCGGGGCCCGACGAAGAGAAGAAGTCGACCGGTAGCCACGCGGCGCCGGAGGGGGCGGGCGTGCACCCGCTCATCGACCTCTCGCGCGACCCGAACCCGGGCAAGCCGGACCACGCGAAGCCCGACGAAGACTGATCCGCCGCGGGTCGTGTGCCCGGAGGGTCGGGTCGGGTACCTGGAGGGGGCCGGGTCGCGTGCCGGGGGAGTCGGCTCGCGTACCCGGAGGGGCGGCCGGTGAGCCGGCCGCCTGGGTACGCGACCCGACCACCTGGGTACGTGGCCGGGCTCGGAACATTCCGCAGGCCGGGTGTGTTGTTCAGGGTGTGGCCGGCAGCCCTGGCCCCGTCGGGTCCGGGAGCGGCCGGTACCGGAAAGCGTTGCGCCGCTTCGGCGCGACCGGACTCCGGGACATCCCGCCACTGGCCGGTGTCCGGAGGTACGCTGGAGGTTCGCCAGCCTACGGACCCCCCGCCGCGTTCCGTCCGGACCCGGGCGGGTATCTTTGGAGACCGTGCCCGGCATGCGTCGGGCCGCTCCGCGTGCCGTGCGGCATGGGCGGGGTGCTCAGGCACCCGGTCACCGGCTTCGGCAGGTCGGGGTTCCGACGGAAAATCCCTCCGGGAAGTTACCGGTCGACAGACCGTGACGCGGGCCGACACGCCCGACCGCGGGGGCCGGTGAAGACACGAAGAAGCAGATCACGACAGGAAGCTGGTCCATTGCCCACGATCCAGCAGCTGGTCCGCAAGGGCCGCCAGGACAAGGCTGCCAAGCAGAAGACCGCGGCCCTCAAGGGGAGCCCGCAGCGGCGTGGCGTGTGCACTCGCGTGTACACCACGACCCCCAAGAAGCCGAACTCGGCGCTTCGCAAGGTCGCGCGTGTGAAGCTGACCAGCGGCATCGAGGTCACCGCCTACATCCCCGGTGAGGGCCACAACCTGCAGGAGCACTCGATGGTGCTCGTGCGTGGTGGTCGTGTGAAGGACCTTCCGGGTGTCCGTTACAAGATCATCCGCGGTTCGCTCGACACGCAGGGTGTCAAGAACCGCAAGCAGGCGCGCAGCCGGTACGGCGCGAAGAAGGAGAAGAGCTAATGCCCCGCAAGGGTCCGGCCCCGAAGCGGCCGCTGATCTCCGACCCCGTCTACGCCTCCCCGCTGGTCACCCAGCTGGTGAACAAGGTGCTGAAGGACGGGAAGCGGTCCCTGGCCGAGCGCATCGTGTACGGCGCGCTCGAAGGCGCTCGCGAGAAGACGGGCACCGACCCGGTCGTCACGCTGAAGCGCGCCCTCGACAACGTGAAGCCCACCATCGAGGTGAAGAGCCGCCGCGTCGGTGGTGCCACCTACCAGGTGCCGATCGAGGTCAAGCCGGGTCGCTCCACCACGCTGGCCCTGCGCTGGCTGGTCTCCTTCTCGCAGGCTCGCCGCGAGAAGACGATGATCGAGCGCCTGCAGAACGAGCTCCTGGACGCTTCCAACGGCCTCGGTGCCTCCGTGAAGCGTCGCGAGGACACGCACAAGATGGCCGAGTCCAACCGGGCCTTCGCGCACTACCGCTGGTGATGACTGCCCGGCTGTCGACCAAGCCATGCCGGGCCCCAAGCTTGAGAACAGGGGAACACTCTCGTGGCACGTGAAGTGCTGACCGACCTGAACAAGGTCCGCAACATCGGCATCATGGCCCACATCGACGCCGGCAAGACGACCACCACCGAGCGGATCCTGTTCTACACCGGGGTCAACTACAAGATCGGTGAAGTCCACGACGGCGCCGCCACCATGGACTGGATGGAGGAGGAGCAGAAGCGGGGCATCACCATCACCTCGGCTGCGACCACCACCTTCTGGGACGACCACCAGATCAACATCATCGACACTCCGGGCCACGTCGACTTCACCGTCGAGGTGGAGCGCAACCTCCGGGTGCTCGACGGTGCGGTCGCCGTCTTCGACGGCAAGGAAGGCGTCGAGCCGCAGTCCGAGCAGGTCTGGCGGCAGGCGGACAAGTACGACGTCCCGCGCATCTGTTTCGTCAACAAGATGGACAAGCTGGGCGCGGACTTCTACTACACCGTGAAGACCATCGTGGAGCGCCTCGGCGTCCGCCCGCTGGTCATCCAGCTGCCGATCGGCGCCGAGAACGACTTCGAAGGCGTCGTCGACCTGGTCCGCATGAAGGCGCTGACCTGGCGCGGCGAGGTCCAGAAGGGCGAGGACTACTCGATCGAGGACATCCCGGCCGAGCTGGCCGAGCTGGCCGCCGAGTACCGCGAGAAGCTCGTCGAGACCGTCGCCGAGGCGGACGACGCGCTGATGGAGAAGTTCCTGGAGGGTGAGGAGCTCACGGAAGCCGAGATCAAGGCCGGCATCCGCAAGCTCACCATCACCAGCCAGGTCTTCCCGGTGCTGGCCGGTTCCGCGTTCAAGAACAAGGGCGTGCAGCCCATGCTCGACGCGGTCATCGACTACCTGCCGACCCCGCTGGACGTCCCGGCCGTCGAGGGCCTGCTGCCCGACGGCGAGACCGTGGCCACCCGCAAGGCGTCGGTCGACGAGCCGTTCGCCGCGCTCGCGTTCAAGATCGCCGCGCACCCGTTCTTCGGCAAGCTGACCTACATCCGGGTGTACTCGGGCAAGGTCGCCGCCGGGGCGCAGGTCGTCAACGCGACCAAGGAGCGCAAGGAGCGCATCGGGAAGATCTTCCAGATGCACTCCAACAAGGAGAACCCGGTCGACGACGCCCAGGTCGGCCACATCTACGCGGTCATCGGCCTGAAGGACACCACCACGGGTGACACCCTGGCGGACCCGCAGAACCCGATCGTGCTGGAGTCGATGACGTTCCCCGAGCCGGTCATCCGGGTCGCGATCGAACCGAAGACGAAGGCCGACCAGGAGAAGCTGTCCCTGGCGATCCAGAAGCTGGCCGAAGAGGACCCGACGTTCCAGGTCAAGCTGGACGAGGACACCGGCCAGACGATCATCGCGGGTATGGGTGAGCTGCACCTCGAGGTGCTGGTGAACCGGATGAAGTCCGACTACAAGGTCGAGGCGAACATCGGTAAGCCGCAGGTCGCCTACCGCGAGACGATCAAGAAGACTGTGGACAAGCTCGACTACGTCCACAAGAAGCAGACCGGTGGTTCCGGCCAGTTCGCGAAGGTCATCGTGAAGCTGGAGCCGCTGGAGCGCACCGACGGCGCGCTCTACGAGTTCGACAACAAGGTGTCCGGTGGCCGCGTGCCGCGGGAGTACATCCCGTCGGTCGACGCGGGCGCCCAGGACGCGATGCAGTACGGCGTCCTGGCCGGCTACCCGCTCGTCGGGTTGAAGTTCACCCTGTTGGACGGTGCGTACCACGAGGTCGACTCTTCGGAGATGGCGTTCAAGATCGCCGGTTCCATGGCGATGAAGGAAGCCGCGAAGAAGGCCCACCCCGTGATCCTGGAGCCGATGATGGCGGTCGAGGTGACCACGCCCGAGGACTACATGGGTGACGTCATCGGTGACCTCAACTCCCGCCGTGGTCAGATCCAGGCCATGGAGGAGCGGGCGGGCATCCGCGTCGTGAAGGCGCTGGTCCCGCTGTCGGAGATGTTCGGCTACGTCGGTGACCTCCGGTCCCGCACCCAGGGCCGGGCGAACTACTCCATGTTGTTCGACTCCTACGCCGAGGTTCCCGCGAACGTCGCGAAGGAAATCATCGCGAAGGCGACGGGGGAGTAAAACCCCTCACCGCGCGCGGGCATTAAGGGACTCTCCTGAACGTCCGCTAGCACCGACGAAGGAACATTCGGGGGTCGGCAGCCACGCCGGCCCCCGAGCACAAAGCGAAATCAGTCCAGGAGGACATTCCAGTGGCGAAGGCGAAGTTCGAGCGGAGCAAGCCGCACGTCAACATCGGGACCATCGGTCACGTCGACCACGGCAAGACCACGCTGACCGCGGCGATCACCAAGGTTCTGCACGACAAGTACCCGGAGCTCAACGAGTCCCGGGCGTTCGACCAGATCGACAACGCGCCGGAAGAGAAGCAGCGCGGCATCACGATCAACATCTCGCACGTCGAGTACCAGACCGAGAAGCGTCACTACGCGCACGTCGACGCCCCCGGTCACGCGGACTACATCAAGAACATGATCACCGGTGCCGCTCAGATGGACGGCGCGATCCTCGTGGTCGCGGCGACCGACGGCCCGATGCCGCAGACCCGTGAGCACGTGCTGCTCGCCCGCCAGGTCGGCGTGCCCTACATCGTGGTCGCGCTGAACAAGGCCGACATGGTCGACGACGAGGAGATCCTGGAGCTCGTCGAGCTCGAGGTCCGCGAGCTGCTGTCCTCGCAGGAGTTCCCCGGCGACGACGCCCCGGTCGTGCGCGTCTCGGGCCTGAAGGCCCTCGAGGGCGACGAGAAGTGGGCCGAGGCCGTTCTCGAGCTGATGACCGCTGTCGACGACAACGTGCCGGACCCGGTGCGCGAGCTCGACAAGCCGTTCCTCATGCCGATCGAGGACGTCTTCACGATCACCGGTCGCGGCACCGTCGTCACCGGCCGCGTCGAGCGTGGCGTGGTCAACGTGAACGAAGAGGTCGAGATCGTCGGCATCAAGGAAAAGTCGACCAAGACCACCGTCACCGGTGTCGAGATGTTCCGCAAGCTGCTGGACCAGGGCCAGGCGGGCGACAACGTCGGCCTCCTCGTCCGCGGTATCAAGCGTGAGGACGTCGAGCGCGGCCAGGTCGTCGTGAAGCCGGGTACCACCACCCCGCACACCGACTTCGAGGGCCGGGTCTACATCCTGTCGAAGGACGAGGGTGGCCGTCACACCCCGTTCTTCAACAACTACCGCCCGCAGTTCTACTTCCGCACCACCGACGTGACCGGCGTCGTTACCCTCCCCGAGGGCACCGAGATGGTCATGCCGGGCGACAACACCGACATCTCGGTCGCGCTGATCCAGCCGGTCGCGATGGACGTGAACCTGCGCTTCGCCATCCGCGAGGGTGGCCGCACCGTCGGTGCGGGTCAGGTCACCAAGATCATCAAGTGATTTAACGCCAGACCCGGGGGCAATACACCCCCGGGTCAGGGGCGTCAAATCACGTGTGCGACACTATTCAGGTTGCTCGTCCTGGGGCGGCCGACCCTTCAAGGGTCCGGCCGCCCTGGTGCGAGTGGCCACGGTCCGCCGAGCCTCTTCCTTCGGGTAGGCGAGCGGGCAAAGGCAGTGAGACGGCGTTCTTGCAAAAGCGCAGCCGGCTCATAGCCTCCTCACGTTGAGGAAGACCAGGCAAGACGACGATCCCGCGGGATCCGTCTGTGCGTCGGGCGCGACACGCCCGACCGCGTGGACCGGGGACAGGGCCGTTGAACTGCGGAAACCCAGGCCAAAGTGGAGACACGGCGGCGGGGTTTGTGAGATAGCGGCACGAGACGACAAGGAACGAGCAGCCACCATGGCGGGACAGAAGATCCGCATCCGGCTCAAGGCCTACGACCACGAGGCGATCGACACCTCGGCGCGCAAGATCGTCGAGACGGTCACGCGCACCGGCGCCCGGGTTGTCGGGCCGGTGCCGCTGCCCACCGAGAAGAACGTTTACTGCGTCATCCGCTCGCCGCACAAGTACAAGGACTCGCGCGAGCACTTCGAGATGCGCACGCACAAGCGTCTGATCGACATCCTCGACCCGACGCCGAAGACGGTCGACGCGCTCATGCGCATCGACCTGCCGGCGAGCGTCGACGTCAACATCCAGTAGTAGCGGCGGGCGAGCGGCGGAGATAAGAGACTCATGTCTGACAGGCAGATGAAGGGCATCCTGGGCACCAAGCTCGGCATGACCCAGGTCTTCGACGAACAGAACCGGGTTGTCCCGGTCACCGTCGTGAAGGCCGGTCCGAACGTGGTCACCCAGGTTCGGACCCAGGAGAAGGACGGCTACAAGGCCGTGCAGCTGGCGTTCGGCGCGGTCGACCCGCGCAAGGTGAACAAGCCGCGCACCGGCCACTACGACAAGGCGGGCGTGACGCCGCGCCGGTTCCTCGCCGAGCTGCGCACCACCGACGCCGAGACCTACGAGGTCGGGCAGGAGATCACCGCCGAGGTGTTCGCCGCCGGCGTCGAGGTCGACGTGACCGGTACCAGCAAGGGCAAGGGCTACGCGGGCGTCATGAAGCGCCACGGTTTCAAGGGCCAGGGCGCGAGCCACGGTGCCCAGGCCGTGCACCGCAAGCCGGGTTCGATCGGTGGCTGCGCCACCCCCGGCCGCGTCTTCAAGGGCCTGCGCATGGCGGGCCGGATGGGCAACGACCGGGTCACCACGCAGAACCTGACCGTGCACGCCGTGCGTGCCGAGGACGGCCTGCTGCTGATCAAGGGCGCCGTGCCCGGTCCCAAGGGCGGCCTGCTGTTCGTGCGCAGCGCCGCGAAGGGTGGTAACTCCGAATGACAAGCGTCGAGCTGAAGACCCCGGCCGGTAAAGCCGACGGCACCGTGGACCTCCCCGAGGAGATCTTCGACGTGCAGGCCAATGTCGCGCTGATGCACCAGGTGGTGGTGGCCCAGCAGGCCGCGGCGCGCCAGGGCACGCACGACACGAAGACCCGTGGTGAGGTCTCCGGTGGCGGCAAGAAGCCGTACCGGCAGAAGGGCACCGGCCGTGCCCGCCAGGGTTCGACCCGCGCGCCGCAGTTCGTCGGCGGTGGCGTCGTCCACGGCCCCACGCCGCGCGACTACTCCCAGCGCACCCCGAAGAAGATGAAGGCCGCCGCTCTGCGTGGCGCCCTCTCCGACCGGGCGCGCGCCGGCCAGCTGCACATCGTCACCGAACTGGTGACGGGTGAGAAGCCGTCGACCAAGGCCGCCAAGGCCGTTCTCGCCGCGGTGACGCAGGCGAAGCGCGTGCTCGTGGTGCTGCACCGGGACGACGAGTACAGCTGGGTTTCCCTGCGGAACCTGCCCGAGGTGCACCTGCTCTGGGCCGACCAGCTCAACACCTACGACGTGCTGGTCAACGACGACGTCGTGTTCACCAAGGCCGCGTACGACGTGTTCGTCGCCGGCCCCGCCCGCGGCAAGACCGTCAAGGCTTCCGCGCGGTCGGGCGAGGTCACGGAAGGGAGTGACGAGAAGTGAGTTCGGTCGCCATTCCGGACCCCCGCGACATCCTGCTCGCGCCGGTCATCTCCGAGAAGTCCTACGGGCTGCTCGAGGACCACAAGTACACGTTCATCGTCCGCCCGGACGCCAACAAGACCCAGATCAAGATCGCGGTCGAGAAGGTGTTCGGCGTCAAGGTGGTCAGTGTCAACACGGCCAATCGCCAGGGCAAGCGGAAGCGGACTCGCGCAGGCTTCGGCAAGCGCAAGGACACCAAGCGCGCCATCGTGACTCTTTCGCCTGAAAGCAAGGCGATCGAGATCTTCGGCGGACCCACCGCGTAAAGGACTGAGCTGACAATGGGCATCCGCAAGTACAAGCCGACGACCCCGGGTCGTCGCGGTTCGAGCGTCTCGGACTTCGCCGAGATCACCCGCTCCACCCCGGAGAAGTCGCTGCTTCGTCCGCTGAGCGGTTCGGGCGGTCGCAACTCGTCCGGCAAGATCACCACCCGGCACAAGGGTGGCGGCCACAAGCGCGCTTACCGCGTCATCGACTTCCGTCGCAACGACAAGGACGGCATCCCCGCCAAGGTCGCGCACATCGAGTACGACCCCAACCGGTCCGCTCGCATCGCGCTGCTGCACTACGCCGACGGCGAGAAGCGCTACATCATCGCGCCGGAGAAGCTGCGCCAGGGTGACACGGTGGAGAACGGCCCCCGGGCCGACATCAAGCCGGGCAACAACCTGCCGCTGCGCAACATCCCGGTCGGTACCGTGATCCACGCGATCGAGCTCCGCCCCGGTGGCGGCGCGAAGATGGCGCGGTCCGCCGGCGCGAAGGTGCAGCTCGTCGCCAAGGACGGTCCGTACGCCCAGCTGCGTCTCCCCTCGGGCGAGATCCGCAACGTGGACGTGCGCAACCGCGCCACGATCGGCGAGGTCGGCAACTCCGACCACGCCAACATCAACTGGGGCAAGGCCGGCCGCAACCGCTGGCGCGGCAAGCGCCCGACGGTCCGCGGTGTCGTCATGAACCCGGTCGACCACCCGCACGGTGGTGGCGAGGGCAAGACGTCCGGTGGTCGTCACCCCGTCAACCCGAACGGCAAGCCCGAAGGTCGTACGCGCCGGCGCAAGCCGAGCGACGCCCTCATCGTCCGCCGCCGGCGTACCGGCAAGAACAAGCGCTGAGCAGGGAGGTAGAACAACATGCCACGTAGCCTCAAGAAGGGCCCGTTCGTGGACGACCACCTGCTCAAGAAGGTGGACGCGCTGAACGAATCGGGCAAGAAGACCGTGATCAAGACCTGGTCGCGTCGTTCGACGATCATCCCGGATTTCCTGGGTCACACGATCGCCGTGCACGACGGCCGCAAGCACGTCCCGGTGTTCGTCACCGAGGCCATGGTGGGTCACAAGCTGGGCGAGTTCGCCCCGACGCGGACCTTCAAGGGTCACATCAAGGACGACCGCAAGTCGCGCCGCCGCTGAGCGGGCACGAAACCAGACAGGAAGTAGCGATGAACGCCCAGAACGACGTGACGACCGAGGCTGAACTGCCTACGGCGTACGCGCGGGCTCGCTTCGTCCGGGACTCGCCGACCAAGGTGCGCCGGGTGATCGAGCTCATCAAGGGACGTAGCGCCGCCGACGCCTTGGCCGTGCTCCGGTTCGCCCCGCAGGCGGCCAGCGAGCCGGTCGCGAAGGTGCTCGCCAGCGCCGTGGCCAACGCCGAGAACAACCTTCAGCTGGACCCGGAGACGCTCTGGGTCAAGAACGCGTACGCCGACGAGGGCCCCACCCTCAAGCGGATCCGCCCGCGGGCCCAGGGCCGTGCGTACCGGATCCGCAAGCGGACCAGCCACATCACCGTCGAGGTGGAGTCGCGTCCGGCCGTCGCGCAGAAGGCTCAGAGCAAGAAGAAGGCAGGTGGCCGGTAGTGGGCCAGAAGATCAACCCGCACGGTTTCCGCCTGGGTATCACCACGGACTGGAAGTCGCGCTGGTACGCCGACAAGCAGTACGCCGAGTACGTGGCCGAGGATGTCAAGATCCGCAAGCTCCTCGCCACGGGCATGGAGCGGGCCGGCATCTCCAAGGTCGAGATCGAGCGCACCCGTGACCGCGTCCGCGTGGACATCCACACCGCCCGGCCGGGCATCGTCATCGGCCGCCGCGGTGCGGAGGCCGACCGGATCCGCGGCGCGCTGGAGAAGCTGACCAAGAAGCAGGTCCAGCTGAACATCCTCGAGGTCAAGAACCCCGAGGCCGACGCCCAGCTGGTCGCCCAGGCGGTCGCGGAGCAGCTTTCCAACCGCGTGGCGTTCCGCCGCGCTATGCGGAAGGCGATCCAGACCTCCATGCGCTCGCCGCAGGTCAAGGGCATCCGCGTGCAGTGCGGCGGTCGTCTCGGCGGTGCCGAGATGTCCCGCTCCGAGCACTACCGCGATGGCCGCGTCCCGCTGCACACGCTGCGCGCCGACATCGACTACGGCTTCTTCGAGGCCAAGACGACGTTCGGTCGCATCGGCGTCAAGGTGTGGATCTACAAGGGTGAGCTCGTCGGTGGCCTGAAGGCTCGCGAGGCCCGTGACGCCGCCGAGCGCGCGCCGCGCGGTGGTCGCGACCGTGACCGCAGCGACCGGCCGTCCCGTCCGCGTCGTTCCGGCGCCTCGGGCACGACCGCCACCTCGACCGAAGCCGGTCGCGCCGCCGCTGCGGCCACGACCGAGGCCCCGGCGGCTCCGGCCACCGAGACCGCAGAAAAGACGGAGGGCTGAGACGTGCTCATCCCGCGCAGGGTCAAGCACCGGAAGCAGCACTCCCCGAAGCGCCACGGCGCCGCCAAGGGTGGCACGAAGGTCAGCTTCGGCGAGTACGGCATCCAGGCGCTTGAGCACAGCTACGTGACGAACCGGCAGATCGAGTCCGCTCGTATCGCCATGACCCGTCACATCAAGCGTGGTGGCAAGGTGTGGACGACCATCTACCCGGACCGCCCGCTGACCAAGAAGCCGGCCGAGACCCGCATGGGCTCCGGTAAGGGTTCGCCCGAGTGGTGGATCGCCAACGTGAAGCCGGGCCGCGTGATGTTCGAGATCTCGTTCCCGAACGAGGAGACCGCCCGTGAGGCGCTCCGCCGCGCGATCCACAAGCTGCCCATGAAGTGCCGCATCGTGACCCGTGAAGGTGGTGAGTTCTGATGGCGAACGCTGGTGCTCTGGCATCGGAGCTGCGTGAGCTCACCGCGGAAGAGCTCGTCCTGCGTCTGAAGGAATACAAGGAGGAGCTCTTCAACCTCCGCTTCCAGATGGCGACCGGGCAGCTCGACAACAACCGCCGTCTGCGCACCGTCCGCACGGACATCGCGCGGATCTACACGGTCATGCGCGAGCGCGAACTCGGCCTGTCCGTTGCCCCCGACGCCGAGAGTGAAGGTGCCGCATGAGCGAGCCCACCACCGAGACGCCGGCCCGGAACGACCGCAAGGTCCGCGAGGGCTACGTGGTCTCGGACAAGATGAACAAGACGATCGTGGTCGAGCTCGAGGACCGCAAGAAGCACCCCCGCTACTCGAAGGTTCTCCGCAGCACCACCAAGGTCAAGGTGCACGACGAGAACAACGAGGCCGGCGTGGGCGACCGGGTCACCCTGATGGAGACCCGCCCGCTGTCGGCGACCAAGCGCTGGCGCCTGGTGCAGATCGTGGAGAAGGCCAAGTAAGCAGGGCTCTTCGTGAGTCCTTAGTTCCGCAAGGCTCGCTCGTCGGGGCGAGAACCGGCGCGACATACAGGAGTTGACGTGATCCAGCAGGAGTCGCGGCTTCGGGTAGCCGACAACACGGGTGCGAAGGAAATCCTCTGCATCCGCGTTCTCGGTGGCTCCGGGCGGCGCTACGCCGGCATCGGTGACATCATCGTCGCCACCGTGAAGGACGCCATCCCGGCTGCCGGGGTGAAGAAGGGCGATGTCGTCAAGGCTGTCATCGTCCGCACGGTCAAGGAGCGTCGTCGTCCGGACGGTTCCTACATCCGGTTCGACGAGAACGCCGCCGTGCTCATCAAGAACGACAACGAGCCCCGCGGGACCCGCATCTTCGGCCCGGTGGGCCGCGAGCTGCGCGACCGAAAGTTCATGAAGATCATTTCGCTCGCGCCGGAGGTCTTGTGATGAAGGTGAAGAAGGGCGACACGGTCGTCGTCATCGCCGGCAAGGACAAGGGCGCCAAGGGCAAGGTCATCCAGGCTTACCCCGAGCGCGACCGCGTGCTGGTCGAGGGCGTGAACCGGATCAAGAAGCACACGCGGATCACCCAGACCCAGCGCGGTGCGCAGTCCGGTGGCATCGTCACGCAGGAGGCGCCCATCCACGTCTCGAACGTGATGGTCGTCGACTCGGACGGCAAGCCCTCCCGGGTGGGTTACCGCATCGGCGAGGACGGCAAGAAGGTCCGGATCTCGCGCCGGAACGGTAAGGACATCTGATGACCACCGCAGAGAAGGTCGCGCCGCGCCTCAAGGTGCGCTACCGCGAAGAGATCAAGGGCCAGCTGCAGGCGGAGTTCTCCTTCGCCAACGTCCACCAGATCCCGGGCGTCGTGAAGGTCGTCGTGAACATGGGTGTCGGCGACGCCGCCCGTGACAGCAAGCTGATCGAGGGTGCGGTCAAGGACCTCTCCCTGATCACCGGCCAGAAGCCCGAGGTCCGCAAGGCCCGCAAGTCCATCGCGCAGTTCAAGCTGCGCGAGGGTCAGCCGATCGGTGCGCGCGTCACGCTGCGCGGCGACCGGATGTGGGAGTTCCTCGACCGGCTGCTGACCATCGCGCTGCCGCGTATCCGCGACTTCCGCGGGCTTTCGCCGAAGCAGTTCGACGGCCACGGCAACTACACGTTCGGTCTCAACGAGCAGTCGATGTTCCACGAGATCGACCCTGACTCCATCGACCGCCCGCGCGGCATGGACGTCACCGTCGTCACGACCGCCACGAACGACGACGAGGGCCGGGCGCTGCTGCGCAAGCTCGGCTTCCCGTTCAAGGAGAACTGAGCCGATGGCCAAGAAAGCACTGGTCCACAAGGCCGCGAAGAAGCCGAAGTTCGCCGTCCGTGCCTACACCCGCTGCCAGCGGTGCGGCCGGCCGCACGCCGTGTTCCGCAAGTTCGGGCTCTGCCGGATCTGCCTTCGCGAGATGGCGCACGCGGGCGAGCTGCCCGGCGTCCGCAAGTCCAGCTGGTAACTCGATACAGAACTCCCACTTCGCCACAGGCCCCGCCGTCCGTGCTCCGGACGGCGGGGAACCAGGCGAGAAAGGTTGACAGGTCACCATGACGATGACCGACCCGATCGCAGACTTCTTGACCCGTCTGCGCAACGCGAACTCGGCGTACCACGACGAGGTCGTGCTTCCTCACTCGAAGCTCAAGGCGAACATCGCGGAGATCCTCAAGCGCGAGGGTTACATCGCGAGCTACCGCGACGAGCCGGGCGAGAAGCACAAGAACCTGATCGTCGAGCTCAAGTACGGCCCCAACCGTGAGCGGAGCATCGCCGGCCTCCGGCGCGTCTCCAAGCCCGGTCTGCGGGTCTACGCAAAATCGACCGAACTGCCGTCCGTTCTCGGTGGCCTCGGCGTCGCGATCATCTCGACGTCTTCGGGGCTGCAGACGGACCGTCAGGCCAAGCGAAACAGCGTGGGCGGCGAAGTCCTCGCCTACGTCTGGTAAGGAAGGGGGCACAGACATGTCACGCATCGGAAAGCTGCCGGTCGCCGTCCCCTCCGGGGTCGAGGTGACCATCGACGGTCAGCACATCAGCGTCAAGGGCCCCAAGGGGACCCTGGAGCACACCATCGCCGAGCCGATCACGGTCGAGCGCGACGAGGACGGCACTCTGCTGGTCAAGCGCCCGGATGACGAGCGCACCAGCAAGGCCCTGCACGGCCTCACCCGCACCCTGGTGAACAACCTGGTCGTGGGTGTGACCGCGGGCTACGAGAAGAAGCTCGAGATCCACGGTGTCGGTTACCGCGTGCAGGCCAAGGGCTCGGACCTCGAGTTCGCCCTCGGCTACTCGCACCCGGTGAAGATCGAGGCTCCGGAGGGCATCACCTTCAAGGTGGAGACCCCGACCCGGTTCTCGGTCTCCGGTATCGACAAGCAGAAGGTCGGCCAGATCTCGGCCGTCATCCGCAAGCTGCGGCGCCCGGACCCCTACAAGGGCAAGGGCCTGCGCTACGAGGGTGAGAAGATCCGCCGCAAGGTCGGAAAGACGGGTAAGTGATCATGAGCGACACGACTACGAAGCGCAAGCCGGTGGGCAAGGACATCTCGACCCGCCGCCGCGTCGCGAAGGCCCGTCGGCACTTCCGGCTCCGCAAGAAGGTTTCGGGCACGGAGCAGCGTCCCCGCCTGGTCGTCAAGCGGTCCTCGCGGCACATCGCCGTGCAGGTCATCGACGACCTGGCCGGCCACACGCTGGCGTCGGCGTCCACCCTCGAGGCGGACCTCCGGTCGTTCGACGGCGACAAGAAGGCCAAGGCCGCCAAGGTCGGGGCCCTCGTCGCCGAGCGTGCCAAGAACGCCGGGATCTCGGCTGTGGTGTTCGACCGTGGGGGCAACGCCTACCACGGCCGCATCGCCGCGCTCGCCGACGCCGCCCGTGAGGCGGGGTTGGAGTTCTGACGATGCAGAAGCTTGTTAACGGAAGGAAAGCCTGATGCCGGGACGTACACGGCAATTCGGCGGCGGACAGGGCGGACCCGGCGGGCAGGGCGGCAACGACCGCAATGACCGTCGCGGTGGCGGCCGGGACCGGCGCGACAGCGGCCGTGGCGGGGCCGGCCAGGACAAGACCCCGCACCTCGAGAAGGTCGTGACGATCAACCGCGTCGCCAAGGTCGTCAAGGGTGGTCGTCGCTTCAGCTTCACCGCCCTCGTCGTCGTCGGTGACGGTGACGGTCAGGTCGGCGTCGGCTACGGCAAGGCCAAGGAAGTTCCCGCGGCGATCGCCAAGGGCGTCGAGGAAGCGAAGAAGAACTTCTTCCGCGTTCCCCGCGTCGGCGGCACCATTCCGCACCCGATCCAGGGTGAGGAAGCGGCCGGCGTCGTGCTGCTCCGCCCGGCGTCCGCCGGTACCGGCGTCATCGCCGGTGGTCCGGTGCGCGCGGTGCTGGAGTGCGCGGGCGTCCACGACGTGCTGTCGAAGTCGCTCGGCTCCGACAACGCGATCAACATCGTGCACGCGACCGTGGCGGCCCTGAAGGGCCTGCAGCGTCCCGAAGAGGTCGCGGCCCGCCGCGGTCTCCCGCTCGAGGACGTCGCTCCGGCCCGGATGCTGCGCCAGCGCGCGGGCCAGGGGGTCTGACATGGCTGAGCTCAAGGTCACCCAGGTCAAGAGCAAGATCGGCACGAAGCACGCTCACCGCGAGTCGCTGCGCACCCTCGGGCTGCGCAAGATCCGCCAGAGCGTCGTGCGGGAAGACACCCCCCAGGTGCGCGGCCTGATCCACACCGTCCGCCACCTGGTGGAGGTCGAGGAGGTCAAGGCATGACGGCCATCAAGATCCACCACCTGCGTCCGGCTCCGGGCGCCAAGCGCGAGAAGATGCGCGTCGGTCGTGGTGAGGGTTCGAAGGGCAAGACGGCCGGTCGCGGTACGAAGGGCACCAAGGCCCGGAAGAACGTGCCCGCCGGGTTCGAGGGTGGGCAGATGCCCATCCACATGCGGCTCCCGAAGCTTCGCGGCTTCAAGAACCGCTTCCGCACCGAGTACCAGCCGGTGAACGTGGGCGACATCGCCCGCGTCTTCCCGGACGGTGGCACGGTCGGCGCCGAAGAGCTCGCCGCGGCGGGTCTCGTCCGCAAGGGCAAGCTCGTCAAGGTGCTGGGCACCGGTGACGTCAACGGCGTCAAGCTCGACGTGACCGCCGACGGCTTCTCCGGCTCCGCCAAGGAGAAGCTCGAAGCGGCCGGTGGCTCCGCCACCACCAACTGAGCGGTTTCGCAGTAACCCGAAGGCCCGTCTGGTTCGCCAGGCGGGCCTTCGGCGTTCCCGGGAGCTGCTTGTGGTGGGCCTGCTCCGGCGGAAGGATCGGCGGGGTGGACCGTCGTGGCTTGGCCTTCTTCGTCCCGGTGCTCGTGGTGCTCGCTCTCGCGCTGACGGTGCTCGCGACGTTCCTGCCGTTCTTCCTCACCGAGCAGCTGCTGGGGGCGAGCGACGACGAGGTCGCCCGGTCGGTGCTGCGGGCCTGGCGGGTCGACTACTCGTTCCCGGGCCAGGCCGAGCTCAGCTCGCCGTCCGTCCCGCTCGGGTTCCCGCTGCTGCTGGCGAGCGCGATCCTCCTGGCCGCGGCGGTCCTGGGCATCCGTCAGGCGGCGACCCGCCGTCCGTCGCCGGCCGCGCGGCGGACCACGCTGGCGGGGGCGGCGTTCCTGGCGGGATCGGTCTGCACGATCGGCATGCACGGCGCGAGCCGGCTCTTCGACGACCGCCCGGCCCAGGTGGACACGACGGTGCTGGCGGGCATGTGGCTGCTCCTGGCGGCGGTCCTGGCCGCGGCGGGGGCGGCGGTGCTGAGCCACCGCCGGTTCGCGGCGGGGCGTCCCGGGTGGGCCGACCCGGCGCTGGCGTTCGCGGACACGACGACACCGCCGTCCGGCGTGGCGATCACGGTGCTGCCCCCGGAGGACGACTGACCGGACAGATACCTTGCCGCCGCGCGGATCCGGACGGAGGATCACAGGGTGGACAGACCGTCGCAGAAGCCGCCCGAGCACCCCGGCCCGCTGCCCGAGGCGGGGGAGTCGCCGCTGAGCTTCCCGGTCGAGGCCCCGAAGCCGGTGGGCGTGGAGCCGGGGGCGGGGGAGCCGCTCGGCACCTCGGTGGAGGCTGTCCCACCGCTCGCGGCCGCGGCGGAGGCTGCTCCTGCCGCTTCGGCGGAAGCCACCCAGGCGGTGAGCCCGCTGGCCTTCCCGGTGGAAGCCGCGCCGCCGCACGCGATCGCGGCGGAGGCGACGCCCGCCGGTCCGGCAGTGAGTCCGCTCAGCTTTCCGGTGGAGGCTGTCCCACCGCTCGCTGCCGCGGCGGAGGCTGCGCCTGCCGGTCCGGTGGAAGCCACCCAGGCGGTGAGCCCGCTGGCTTTCCCGGCAGAAGCCGCCCCACCGACCGCTCCACCGCTCTTCCCGGCCACGCCACCCACTGATCCGCACGCCTTTCACCCGCCGGCCGAGCAGCTCCCGTTCCCGGTCGCCGAGCTACCCGGCTCGGTCACCGCCATCCAGGCACCGGCTCCAGCCCCAGCACCCGAGTCAGCACCGATCCCGGTCACCGAGACCCCGTCCGAAACACCCACCGGGCTCCTCCGCTTCCTCCCGCCCGTCCTCACCGCCGTCGCCGCGCTCATGACCGTCGCCGGCTGCCTCCTGCCGCTCTTCCGGCTGCAGCAGCACGTCAGTGTCCGGCAGCGGTTCTTCGAGGCCCAGCTCACCCTGACCGAAACCGCCTGGGGCAGCCGCATCGAGATTCCCGGGCAGGAGGTCGCCGAGCAGGGGGGATCGCCCGTCGGCATCCCGCTGATCCTCGCTGTCCTCGTGCTGGCCGTGGCCGCCTTCACGGCCTTCGCGCGGCCGGGCCGCGGTCCCGGGCGGTGGCTGATCGCCGCGGGTGCCGTCTTCACCGCCGGCGTGGTCACCACCGTCGGCATGGGCGGGCCCGGGTTGTCCGCCCTGGCGGACGGCATGGACCTCGAAGTCACCACGGAAGCCGGCATGTGGCTGCTGATCGGGGCCACCGTCGTGGCCGGCGTCGCGGCCGTGCTGGCCTACCTGCCCGCCTGGCGGCGCCCCGGCGAGGAGTGGGCCGACCCCGCGCTCGCCTACGCCGACACCCCGACCCCGCCCAGCGGCGTCGCCATCACCGTGCTGCCCCCGGAAGAGCCCGGATAACCCGCTCGCCACGGCAGCTACCGTGAGAACCATGTCGTGGCTGCTGGTCTTCTTCGGGGCGTCCGTGCTCATCGCGCTTACGCCAGGGGCGAACAACCTGCTCGGTCTCCACCACGGGATGACGCACGGTGTTCGCCGCGGCCTCGCCGGCCTGCTCGGCCGCCTGACCGCGTTCACGCTGTTGATCGCCGCCGTGGCGGCCGGGCTCGGGCAGCTGCTGGCCGCCTCCGAGACCGCCCTCACGATCATCAAGTGGGCCGGCGCCGCCTACCTGCTCTACCTCGGCGTCCGGATCCTGTGGTCGACCATCCGGCACAAGGGCGACGAACCGGACAGTCCCCAAGCGAAGGCCGAACCGGCGACGGCGTGGCGCGTCGCGCGCAAGGAGTTCGGTGTCGCGATCACCAACCCGAAGGCGATCCTCATCTTCACGGCGTTCGTCCCGCAGTTCATCGACGCAGCTCACGGGCCCTTTCCGGCCCAGATCGCGCTGCTGGGCGCGGTCTACCTGCTGGCCGAGTTCCTGGCCGGCTCGGTGTACGTCGGCGTCGGCGCCGCGGTGAAGTCGATCGAGCTGACGCGGCGGGCGCGGCGCAACGTCGATCGCGGCACCGGCGTGGTCCTCGTGGGGCTGGCCGGCGTGCTCGCGACGTCGACGGCTTGAACCGGATCTTGTGCCCGTGTGTCAAGGATTACGGGCAAGCCGGCGATGTGGATCAACCCGCCGGAGCAACCTTGGTACGGAAAACGCACACGCACTGCGGACACGCCCTGTGAAGCTGTTAGAGTCGGCGACACGCTTCGGGACGAGTGTGCCCCGAAGCGTTCCTGGCTTGCGTGCCAGTAGTGCTGTGTGTTCCCGCCGGCCACCCGTGCCGGCCAAGCCGATCGTCGGTTGAGGACGGCCGACGACGCCGAGGAGGTCCCCCGCGTGTTCAGCGCCTTCCGCTCGGCTCTCGCGACGCCGGATCTACGCAAGAAGATCCTGTTCACGCTAGCCATCGTCGCGGTCTACCGAATCGGTGCGACCATCCCGGCACCCGGGATCTCCTACGGGGCGGTACAGGCCTGTAGCTCCCAGGCGCAGCAGGAAGGCGTCTACCAGCTGCTGAACCTGTTCAGCGGCGGTGCGCTGCTGCAGCTGTCGCTCTTCTCGACCGGGATCATGCCGTACATCACGGCGAGCATCATCATCCAGCTGCTGACCGTGGTCATCCCGCGGTTCGAGGAGCTGAAGAAGGAAGGCCAGTCCGGCCAGGGCAAGCTGACCCAGTACACCCGGTACCTGACGGTCGCGCTGGCGATCCTGCAGGCCACCGGCGTGGTCGCGCTCGCGGACCGCAAGCAGCTCTTCCCGGACTGCGACCAGCCGATCATCCCGGACAACAGCGTCTACTCGCTCGCCATCATCGTCATCACGATGACCGCGGGCACCGCCGTCATGATGTGGCTGGGTGAGCTGATCACCGAGCGCGGCGTCGGCAACGGCATGTCCGTCCTGATCTTCCTGAACATCGCCGCGCGCATCCCCGTCGAGGGCGGCAACATCCTCAGCAACGGCGGTGGCGTCGCGCTGACGATGATCTGCGTCTTCGGCTTGGTGATCATCGCGAGCGTCATCTTCGTCGAGCAGGGGCAGCGCCGGATCCCGGTGCAGTACGCCAAGCGCATGATCGGCCGCCGGATGTACGGCGGCACGTCGACCTACCTGCCGATCAAGGTGAACCAGGCCGGCGTCATCCCGGTCATCTTCGCGTCTTCCCTGCTGTACCTGCCGGACCTGATCAGCCGCCTCGTCGGCGACCAGAACAGCAACTCCGGCTGGCAGGTCTTCATCAAGAACTACATCGTGAACCAGTCCAGCTGGGTGCACATCGCGCTGTACTTCGCCCTGATCATCTTCTTCACGTACTTCTACATCACGATCACGTTCAACGTGGACGAGCGTGCGGAAGAGATGAAGAAGTTCGGCGGGTTCATCCCGGGCATCCGCCCGGGCCGCCCGACGGCGGAGTACCTGAGCTTCGTGCTCGGCCGGATCACCCTTCCGGGTTCGCTGTACCTGGGCATCATCGCGATCCTTCCGAACTTCTTCCTGTCGGTGACCGGTAGCGGGAACAACCAGAACTTCCCGTTCGGTGGCACGGCTGTGCTGATCATGGTCGGTGTCGGGCTCGACACCGTGAAGCAGATCGAAAGCCAGCTGATGCAGCGCAACTACGAAGGGTTCTTGAAGTGACACGGCTGGTTCTCGTGGGTCCGCCCGGCGCGGGCAAAGGTACGCAGGCGGAGGCCCTGTCGGAGCAGCTGCGCGTGCCGCACATCTCCACGGGCGAGCTGTTCCGCGCGCACGTCGGCCAGGAGACCCCGCTGGGCCAGGAAGCGAAGCGCTACCTGGACTCGGGCGAGCTCGTGCCCGACTCGGTCACGAACGAAATGGTCCGCGAGCGCCTGGCGGAGCCGGACGCGAAGGCCGGCTTCCTGCTCGACGGCTTCCCCCGCAACACCAAGCAGGCCGAGGTCCTCGGCGAGATCCTCGGCGACGCCGACGTCTCGCTCGACGCCGTGATCCAGCTGCAGGTGCCGGAGGACGTCGTCGTGGCGCGCCTCATGTCCCGCGGCCGCGCCGACGACACCGAAGAGGTCATCCGCCGGCGTCAGCAGATCTACGTCTCGGACACCGCGCCGCTGCTGGAGTACTACGCCGACATCCTCGTGGTCGTCGACGGCGTCGGCAGCGTCGAGGAGATCTCCGGCCGGGTGCTGAAAGCGCTGCGCGACCGCACGTGAATCTCGGAGGGTTGCGTGTTCTGCAAGTGCTCCGCCGTGGGCGCATGATCGAGGTCAAGACCCCGGACGAGCTGCAGGCGATGCGGGCTGCGGGGCTCGTCGTCGCCCGCACGCTGGCGGCGGTCCGCGCCACCGCGAAACCGGGCGTCAGCACGGCCGAGCTCGACGAGCTGGCCGAGCAGACGATCCGGGACGCCGGCGCGGTGCCGTCCTTCAAGGGCTACCACGGCTTCCCGGCGTCGATCTGCGCGTCGGTGAACGACCAGATCGTCCACGGCATCCCGGCGAAGACCCAGGTGCTGGCCGACGGCGACATCATCTCCGTCGACTGCGGGGCGATCCTCGACGGCTGGCACGGCGACTCCGCCGTCACGCTGGCCATCGGCGAGGTCTCCGACGCCGACCTGGCGCTGTCCGCGGCGACCGAGGCGGCGATGTGGGCCGGCATCGAGGCGGTCAGCGCCGGCGGCCGGTTGACCGACATCTCCTACGCCGTCCAGTCGGCCGCCGAACGCGCGGGCCGCGACGACGGCATCGAGTACGGGATGATCGTCGAGTACGGCGGTCACGGCATCGGGCGCCAGATGCACATGGACCCGTTCCTGCCGAACATCGGCAAGCCGGGCAAGGGCCCGCGGCTGAAGCCCGGCATGGCGCTGGCGATCGAGCCGATGCTGACCGGCGGCGGCGGCGAGACCCGCGAGCTGGACGACGGCTGGACGGTCGTCACGGCCGACGGCTCCCGCGCGGCCCACTGGGAGCACACCGTGGCGATCACCGAAGAAGGCCCGTGGGTTCTCACGGCTCCGGAAGACTCCTGACCTGCGCATTCACCCTTCAGTGGTGATCGAGGTCACGTGCACCTGCGCGTTCTCCTAGCATGATTACCCCCGGTTTGGGGGTCGCGACACGGGTTGCGTACACTGTCAAGTCGGCGCACTTATCGCGCCCGGATCTCGCGCGCTCGTGATTTCACGATCTTGGGACCTGGGCACCAGTGTGCCACGCAACACCCGACCCAGCACTAGTGCTCGAGTTGATCAGGTGTGGCGGCCGACAGTGCAGACAAGGAAATGCGGAGGACATGGCGAAGAAAGACGGGGCCATCGAGGTCGAAGGCCGCGTAGTCGAGCCGCTCCCCAACGCGATGTTCCGCGTCGAGTTGGAGAACGGTCACAAGGTCCTGGCACACATCAGCGGCAAGATGCGGCAGCACTACATCCGCATCCTGCCCGAGGACAGGGTTGTCGTGGAGCTCTCGCCCTACGACCTCTCTCGTGGTCGCATCGTCTACCGCTACAAGTGATCACGACGAGTCGCTTTTCGGGGGTTCCGGGTGGCGGAGCCCCCGGCTCTGGGGCGAAGCCCCGGATGACAGAGCAGCTACTAGGAGAGCAGAAGACGTGAAGGTCCAGCCGAGCGTCAAGAAGATCTGCGACAAGTGCAAGGTGATCCGCCGGCACGGCCGGATCATGGTGATCTGCGAGAACCTGCGGCACAAGCAGCGGCAGGGCTGATCACTCGCACTCGAGCAGAGTGGATTGACGGCTACACAACCTCCCCGCACCTGCCGGGCCACGCGAGTGGTCCGGTTCACCCCCGGACTTCAGGCCGGGGCCGGGACACCCGAAGCGCAAGCAGAGGGCACGACAGGCGAGTCGGTCCCGGAACCGGACGGGGAGCAGACCTGAAGATGAATTCAATGAAGGAGCATCAACGCCAATGGCACGACTCGCTGGCGTAGACCTCCCCCGCGAAAAGCGGTTGGAGATCGCGCTTACGTACATCTACGGCATCGGCCGTACCCGCTCGAAGCAGCTGATCAAGGCTGCCGAGCTCAACGCGGACACCCGCGTCAAAGACCTCAGCGATGACGACCTCGCGAAGCTGCGTACGTACATCGAAGAGAACTTCAAGGTCGAGGGTGACCTTCGCCGCGAGGTGAACGCCGACATCCGTCGGAAGATCGAGATCGGGTGCTACGAGGGCCTTCGCTGGCGCCGCGGACTTCCCGTCCGTGGTCAGCGCACGAAGACCAACGCCCGTACCCGCAAGGGTCCGAAGAAGACGGTCGCCGGCAAGAAGAAGGCTGGCAAGAAGTGAGCGTCCAGGGCAAGAAGGTCGTGCAGATGGGCGGCGTCCAGCGCCGCGGCACGGCTTGCGTTTCGCCCAAGGCGCTCTACGCCCGCCCGATGGCGCTCCGCAACCTGTACACCGACGCCGGGTCGATCATCCGGCGCGGACAGGCCGAAGCGGTCGCCGCTCACCAAGAGAACGCGCGCTAACAGGAGAACCCTCAGAACATGCCACCGAAGTCTCGTACTGCGGCCGGGGCCAAGAAGGTCCGCCGCAAGGAAAAGAAGAATGTCGCGCACGGTCACGCGCACATCAAGAGCACCTTCAACAACACCATCGTCTCGATCACGGACCCGACCGGTGCCGTGATCGCGTGGGCGTCGAGTGGTCACGTGGGCTTCAAGGGCTCCCGTAAGTCCACCCCGTTCGCCGCGCAGATGGCCGCCGAGAACGCTGCCCGCAAGGCCGCCGAGCACGGCATGAAGAAGGTCGACGTCTTCGTGAAGGGCCCGGGTTCGGGTCGCGAGACGGCGATCCGCTCGCTGCAGGCGGCCGGCCTCGAGGTCGGCACCATCCAGGACGTGACCCCGCAGCCTCACAACGGCTGCCGCCCGCCCAAGCGGCGCCGGGTCTGAGGAACGGGGAGGAGTAAGAAGAAATGGCTCGTTACACCGGCCCCGCGACGCGTATTTCGCGTCGCCTCAAGGTTGACCTCATCGGCGGCGACCAGGCTTTCGAGCGTCGCCCCTACCCGCCGGGCCAGCACGGCCGCGGGCGCATCAAGGAGTCCGAGTACCTCCTGCAGTCGCAGGAGAAGCAGAAGGCTCGCTACACCTACGGCGTTCTCGAGCGTCAGTTCGTCCGGTACTACAAGGAAGCCGTCCGGCGTCCTGGCAAGACCGGTGAGAACCTGCTGCAGATCCTCGAGTCCCGCCTGGACAACGTGATCTACCGCGCCGGCATCGCCCGCACCCGCCGTCAGGCGCGTCAGCTGGTGAGCCACGGCCACTTCCTGGTCAACGGCGTCAAGGTCAACGTCCCGTCCTACCAGGTCTCGAAGTGGGACATCATCGACGTGCGGCCGAAGTCGTTCTCGATGCTGCCCCTGGTCGTGGCCAAGGAGTCCTACGGCGACCGTCCGGTCCCGGCGTGGCTGCAGGTCGTCCAGTCCAACCTCCGCGTGCTGGTCCACCAGCTGCCGGAGCGCGCGCAGATCGATGTTCCGGTCCAGGAACAGCTGATCGTCGAGCTTTACTCGAAGTAGTCCGGCCCCGGTCGGACGCAGGGCGGCGGCGCAACAGGTGCGCCGCCGCCGCGCCATCCCTTCGACGTCATATGGCGGGCGTCGTCTGGAAAGGAATTAGGAAGAATGCTGATTTCCCAGCGGCCGGCTCTCGGCGAAGAGACGGTCAACGAGACCCGCTCCCGGTTCACCATCGAACCGCTGGAGCCCGGCTTCGGCTACACGCTCGGCAACTCGCTGCGTCGTACGCTGCTGTCGTCCATCCCGGGCGCGGCCGTGACGAGCATCCGCATCGACGGCGTGCTGCACGAGTTCACCACCGTTCCCGGGGTGAAGGAAGACGTCACCGACATCATCCTGAACCTCAAGGAGCTCGTGGTGTCCTCGGAAGAGGACGAGCCGGTCACCATGTACCTGCGCAAGCAGGGCCCCGGTGAGGTCACGGCGGCCGACATCGTGCCTCCGGCCGGCGTCACCGTGCACAACCCGGACCTGCACATCGCGTCGCTGAACGGCAAGGGCAAGCTCGAGATCGAGCTCGTCGTCGAGCGCGGCCGCGGTTACGTTCCGGCCCTGCAGAACAAGCAGGCGGGCGCGGAGATCGGCCGGATCCCGGTCGACTCGATCTACTCGCCGGTGCTGAAGGTGACGTACAAGGTCGAGGCCACCCGTGTCGAGCAGCGCACCGACTTCGACAAGCTGATCCTGGACGTCGAGACCAAGCCGTCGATCACGCCGCGCGACGCGGTCGCGTCGGCCGGCAAGACGCTGGTGGAGCTGTTCGGTCTCGCCCGCGAGCTGAACGTCGACGCCGAGGGCATCGAGATCGGCCCGTCGCCGCAGGAAGCGGACACCATCGCTGCCTACGCGATGCCGATCGAGGACCTGGACCTCACCGTCCGGTCGTACAACTGCCTCAAGCGCGAAGGCATCCACACGGTGGGCGAGCTGGTCTCGCGCAGCGAGGCGGACCTGCTCGACATCCGCAACTTCGGCGCCAAGTCGATCGACGAGGTCAAGCTCAAGCTCGTCGGCCTCGGCCTCGCGCTGAAGGACAGCCCGCCCGGGTTCGACCCGACCGCGGCTGCCGCCAGCTACGACGGTGAAGGCTGGTCGGAGGGTGTCGGTGGCATCGCCGACGGGATTTCGGACGGCCACGACGATGGCCAGGACTACGCAGAGACCGAGCAGCTCTAGGGCTCTGTGCCTGGACGCTGCGAGCTGAACTAGTAGGAGAACCAATGCCCACCCCTACCAAGGGAGCCCGGCTCGGCGGGTCGTCCGCGCACGAGCGGCTGATCCTGGCCAACTTGGCCACGCAGCTGTTCGAGCACGGCAAGATCACGACGACCGAGGCGAAGGCCAAGCGGGTCCGCCCGCTGGCCGAGAAGCTGATCACCAAGGCGAAGCGGGGCGACCTGCACAACCGTCGTCAGGTGCAGCGCGTCGTCCGTGACAAGGACGTCGTCCACAAGCTGTTCGCCGAGATCGGTCCGCACTTCGCGGAGCGCGACGGTGGCTACACCCGGATCACCAAGACGATGCCGCGCAAGGGCGACAACGCCAAGATGGCGGTCATCGAACTGGTGCCCGAGAAGACCGTGACTTCGGAAGCCGAGCGGGCTCGCAAGACCAAGTTCGCGAAGGACGAGAAGCCGGCCGCCGCGGTCGAGGCCCCCGCCACCGAGGAAGCCGCTTCGGAGGCTCCCTACGGTGAGGGCAGCCACGCCGCGCTCGAGGACGGGACGCAGCCCGAGGGCTTCCCGATCAAGGGCAACGACGAGTCGAAGTACTACCACACCGAGGAAAGCCCGTACTACGAGCAGACCAAGGCCGAGGTGTGGTTCGCCTCCGCCGAGGCTGCCGAAGCCGCGGGCTTCTCGCTGCCGCCGTCGCAGCAGGACGACGAGTCCTGACGACGGAAGCCGTTCCGGACGAGCCCGCCACTCCCCCTGGGGAGGGCGGGCTCGTTCGTCTGCGCCTGGACGTCTCCTACGACGGCACGGACTTCTCCGGCTGGGCCCGGCAGCCGTCGCGACGCACGGTCCAGGGGGTCCTGGAGGAGGCGTTGCACCGGCAGCCGCCGGGGGCTTCGGTGCCGAAGTCCGTGGTGGTCGCGGGCCGCACGGACGCCGGGGTGCACGCGACGGGCCAGGTGGTGCACGTCGACGTCGTGCCGCTCGCTTCCTCGGCCGGGCGAATCCCGGTCTCCGCCGACGGCATCCCGGACCTGACCCGCATGACGGGCCGCTGGAACCGCCTCCTGCCGGGCGACGTCCGGGTGCTGGGCGCCCGGGTGGCCCCGGACGGTTTCGACGCCCGCTTCTCGGCGATCCGCCGCCACTACCGCTACCGAGTGTCCGACGCACCGTGGGGCGTGGACCCGTTGCGCCGCAAGGACACGCTGGCCTGGAACCGTCCACTCTCGACGGACGCGATGAACGCGGCGGCGTCGGCACTGCTGGGGCTGCAGGACTTCGCGGCGTACTGCAAGCAGCGCGACACGGGCACGACGATCCGCGAGCTGCAGCGCCTGGAGTGGCGCCGGGTGGACGAGCACCTGCTGGAGGTGGCGGTCTCGGCGGACGCGTTCTGCCATTCGATGGTCCGCAGCCTGGTGGGCGCCCTGCTCCTGGTGGGCGACGGCCGCCGGGCACCCGGCTGGCCGGAACAGGTCCTGGCGAGCGGAGTCCGCGACAGCGCGGTGGCCCCGGCGCACGGCCTGACGCTGACCGCGGTCGACTACCCGCCGGACGCCGAACTGGCGGCGCGGGCCGAGCAGACGCGCAACGTCCGCACCTCGCCCGCCGGTCGTGAGTGAGAAACAGGGCTAGAACACTGTTTCTCACTCACGACGGCTGAGACCTCAGTCGCCGCGGCGGACCGGGCCGAGCAGTTGCTGCTCCTTGCCCGTCGTCACCAGCCGCAGCGGCCGCCACAGGTTGCGGCCGAGGGCCACGACCTGGTCGTCCTTCAGCATCGTCAGCTGGCGCATCATCTGCGGCGGCAGGTTCCAGATGCGGCCCGCCAGCTCGGCCTGGCCGGCCGGGAGACGCTGCATCAGCACCAGGTCCGCCGCGTTCGCCGTCACGCCCGCCTGCGGGTGCAGGTACGGCAGCACGTACACCGTCGTCTGCCACGGCGACCGCGGCGGGAACAGGTCCTGCGGGGTCGGGCCGCCGTCGGTCACCACCAGCAGCGGGGCGTCCTCGGACGGCCGCGGCAGCTCGACCGGCGACAGGCGCCTGATCTGCACCAGGGGTGACGGACGGCCGTCGCCGCTGCCGGCCGCGCGGGACAGCACCTGCCACTCGGTCGGGCGCCCGGTCGCGACCACGACCCACGCGCCGACCGCCATCGCGCGCATCGCGACCTGGCGGGCCAGGTACAGCCCGCCCACCAGCACGATGCGGGTCGGCGTCGAGCGCAGCGCCGAGATCGTCAGCGGCTCGCCCTTCAGGCCCGAGCCCAGCACGATGCCGCCGCGGTCGCCCGAGGGGCTGACCGCGTCGAGCATCGCGGGGTCCACGGTGAACTCCGGCGCCACCCCGATGTTCTGCCCGGCGTCGCGGACACGCGAGCTCATGCTGTTCCTCCGATCGGCAGCGTCGCGGCGAACGCGGAGACCTGCAGCCCGCGCAGCGGCGTCAGGTTCACGTCCAGGCGCTCGGCCAGGCCCCGCAGCCGCTGGTCGGCGGCGTCGAGCTCACGCGGGTTGCGCGCGCTCAGCCGGACCACGCCGCGCAGCCCGATCTTGCCTTCGTCGGACGCCGGGGAAATCGACATCGCGAGCGTCGACGACAGCGCGCGGACGCTCGTCAGCGCGTTCAAGCTGCCGGAGATCTTGCCCTTCGGCCAGCCGGTGATCGCGTAGCTCGCGTGGCCGATGCCGGCCGCGGTCACGCCGGACCAGCGCTCCTGCAGCGTCACCCGGTTCGGCGAGCCGGCGACCGAAGTCAGCTCCGCGGCCGAAATGCTCGCGCGCAGCAGCTCGTCCGGGTCGAGCGGCCGGGTCGGCACGCCCTGCGACTCCAGCGCGTTGCGCACCCGCGAAAGCGCGCCGATCAGCGCGCGGTGGGCGCCGACGACGCCGCCGCCACGCTCGCGGATCGCCGCCGGGCAGCGCTTCGGGTCCAGCCGGATCGCGACCCACGTCGTCCGCCGCGCGGCCGCGGGCAGCGGCCCGAGCACCTCCATGTAGGAGCTCAGCGCGGGCGAATCCGCCGGCAGCGCCGCGCTGCCGGGGTAGCAGTGCCAGATCGTCTGGATCGAGTCGAGGACCACGCCGCGGTCTTCGAGGCACGGCGCGAGCGCCGACAGCGGCAGGCTCGGCGCGCCACCGGCCTGGGTGATCAGCGCCGGTGTCGGCTCGACGAGCAGCACCGCCGTCCAGGTGCCGTCGTTCCAGGCGAGCCCGACCTGCTGGCGCTCGTGGTCGACGCCGTGCGCCACGACGAGGTCCGGCACGGCGATGCGAAGCAGGTTGACGCGGGCGTCGTCCGGGCCCGTCACGGTGGTCTCTTCGGCGGCCAGCTCCTCGACCGTGCTCGGCGGCAGCGGCTCGGCGACGCGGTCGTGCGAGCGGAAGGAATACCGCGTCGTCAGGCCTACCCACTGGGTGAACCAGCGGCCGCGCCAGCGCAGGAGAGCGACGATGAGGGCGAAACCGACGACGCCGATCGCGACGTACTTCATCGACATGTCGATGGCGAGCAGCACCAGCCCGACCGCGAGACCGACCTCGAGCACGACGAGGTTCGCCACGGGAAGCGGGCCGAGGCTCACGCCCGACGAGCGGCGCCGCGCGGGGGGCGCCATCCGCACGGGACTGGGCGGGGGAGTGGAAGGGCCGCTGTCGTCGGGTCCCTGGGGACCGCCAGAACCGCCAGGACCGCCGGGTCCACCCGGACCGCCACCGCCGGGACCACCCGGACCGCCGGGGCCACCAGGTCCACCGGGGCCGCCAGGTCCACCGGGACCGGGACCGGGACCGCCGGGACGTCCACCGGGTCCGCCGGGGCCACCAGGACCGGGACCGGGTCCACCGGGACCGCGCGGGGGCATCCCGGGTCCGCCGGGGCCACCACCGGGGCCGCCAGGTCCGCCGGGAACGCCACCGGGGCCACCCGGCACGCCTCCCGGACCGCCGGGACCTCCGGGTCTCCCGGGGCGCGGCGGCGGGCCCGGCGGGCGGCCGGAGGGCGGGGGCCCGGGCGGGCCAGGCGGACGTGGAGGAGTGGTGACGGACATCCGCGCTTTCTCTTCCCCTCGTGCTTGCTGCGTACCCCGGAAGCCGGGTCCCGGGGGATCCGACCCTAGCCGGAGTTGGTAGAAACCCCACACCAGACGGTCCCCGTACGGCTATCCTGCGGAACCGTACCGCGACGGGGAGAGCTGTAGGTCGAGAATGCCATCAACACCCACGACTAAGTCTCAGGTTCAGGCGTACAAGTTCGTCCTGCGCCGGATGCAGTCGGCGCTGGTCCGGCGCGACGCCGTGATGCTGCACGACCCGATGCGCACCCACACGCGGGCCACGATCGTGGGGGTCGTGCTCGGCGCCCTCGGCATGATCGTGTTCGTCGTCTGGGGGCTGCTCAGCCCGGCCCCGTCGGTCCCGGAGGCCGGCGGCATCGTGATCGGTGAGCAGTCCGGCACGGTCTACGTGGTGATGGGGAACCCGAAGACCCTCGTCCCGACGTTCAACCTCGCGTCGGCGCGGCTTCTTCTGCTGGCTCAGCAGAAGAATTCGAGCACGGGCAACAACCCCGGGGCCGCGCCGGCCGCCGCCCCGGCCCCGGCGAGCCCCGCCGCTGTGAAGAATCCCACTGTCGTTTCCGACGAACAGCTGAAGGACATCCCGCGCGGAAAGCTGACCGGAATTCCGGACGGGCCGCAGCTGATCCCGACGGACTCCCAGCGGATCACCCCCAACTGGGCGGTGTGCGACCAGGTCCTGCTCGATCCGACGCAGCCGAACCCGGACATCGGCAAGACCGAGACGTCCGTCTTCGGCGGCGTCGCCCCGAGCGCCCTCGGCACCGAGCTGGGGGAGAAGGAAGCCTTGCTGGCGGCGGCGGACAACGGCAAGACCTACCTGATCTACCGCCTGCCGAGCACGCAGAACCGCCCGAACGCCAACACCGTCCGCGCCGAGATCGACACCAGCGACTCGCACAACGCGGTCTCGACGGCCTTGCAGCTGCTGAACCAGAAGCCGCGCAAGATCACGCAGGGCCTGCTGAACGCGATCCCCGAGGTCCCGCGCCTGACCCCGCCGGTGATCGCGGACGGCGCGCCTCCGGCCGACCTCGACGGACTGGCCGCGGGCGACGTCTTCTCCACGCAGCCCACGGGTGAGCAGCCGCAGTACTGGGCCATCACCACGGCCGGCATCCAGCAGGTGTCGCAGGCGGTCGCCGACGTCATGCGCGTCGCGAAGCACGGCAGCGCGAGCGAGCTGCGGACACTCGGCCTCGACAAGCTGTCCGGCATCCGCGTGCTGCGGGCCGGTGACCCCGACTACATCCAGGTCGACGACTTCCCGCGGTCGGTCCCGACGGTCCTCGACGCCACCAAGAACTCGGCGGTCGCCTGCCTCGGCTGGTCCGTGGTCGGCGAGGGCGACAACCGCGACGGCCACACGTCGGTGTACATCGACACCCTGCTGCCGGGCCAGAACAGCCACGGCGCCAAGTTCGCCACCACCAAGGTCACCACGCCGGGCCCGAACCGCGTGCCGATCAACGGGTTCTACCTCCAGCCCGGTTTCGGCGCGGTGGTCCAGTCCGCGACCGGCAAGGCCAGCTTCGGCAAGGGCGCGATCCAGCTGATCTCCGACCGCGGTATCCGCTACAGCGTCCCGGACGCCGCGACCGCGGACGCGATCGGCCTGAACAACCGCCAGCCCGCGCCGGAGTCGATCATCGGCCTGCTGCCGACCGGGGCTTCGCTGAACACCCAGGACGTGCTCAAGCAGTTCGACTCGGTGCCGATCGACCCGAACGCCGGCACGTTCCCGGTCGCGACTCCGCAAGCGGGCGGCTGAGGCGGAACCACCGGGGGCCGGCGGACGTCACACGCTCGAGGAGATCTTCTGGTGAGCGGAGAGGTGCCATGGCCGGCTTGAGGATGGACGGCGTGGTCGTCGCCGAGTACGCCCGGACCGCCGAGGAGGCCGCTGACGACCTGCACGCGGCCGCGGCCGACGTGGGGGGCGAGGGCGTCTCCGGCGAGTCCTACGGCCCTCTGGGGGCGCAGATCGGGCTCGGTGAGTCGTACGGCCGCGCGGCCGGTGCACTCCGGCGTCAGCTGTCCGACGGCGCCGAGGCGCTGAAGTCGGCCGCCGAAGCGCTGCGGCAGGTCACGGTGCGCCACAGCGGGCAGGACGCGGCGGCCGCCGAGCTGATCGAGCGCGCCGGGCGGGTCGAATGATGTTCGCCGAACCGGAAGGCGCCACGGACTCCATTCCGCACCCGCTGGCCAAGAAGACCGCCCCGGCGCCGGCCGCGCCCGTGGTCGCGTTCGCCCCGGACGCGGAAGGCGACGAGATCGCCGCCACGGCCGAGCCGTACCTGGCCTACCTCACCGATGTTTCGCACCAGCTCGGGCTGATCGACCCCGTCGAGACGTACTTCCGCCCGCTGATCGGCCGCTGGGGGGACCTCGGCGCCGAAGCCGGCCGGCTGCGCCAGGCCGCCGCCACCGCGGCCGAGGTGTCCACCCGCCTCGACGACGGCCTCGGCCGCCTCGACGGCGGCTGGGAAGGCCGCGACGCCGACGCTTTCGTCGCGTACATGCGGGAGATCGGGGCCGCGGGCGGCGACCTCCAGGAGGCGTTCACCGTCCTCGCCGGCTCGCTCGACGAGCTGGTGACGACCCTCCGCCACGTCGTCGTCGACCTCACCGAAGTGCTGGTCGACGCGGCGGACCTGATCTCCGAGACGATGACGCTGCCGAGCGGCGGCGCCAAGCGGGCGCGGGTCCAGCTGCGCGAGACGCAGGATTCGGCGAAGGCGCTGTACGAGACGGCGCGGGACGTCCTCGAGGCGTTCGACCGGCTGTGCGACGGCGTCGACGATCCCGACGCGACCGCCCGGAGCATCGAGATCGCGCACCGGTACCCGGACGAGCGGTTCCGGCTGCACGACGACTCGGTCATCGGCACCTCCGCCGCCGAGGAACCGACGACGACGCCCGCCGCCGCGGATTCGGCTTCCGGTTCCGGTTCCGACGAGGCCACGACGCCGTCGTCGGCGAGCGGAGACCCGGCGGAGCCGAAGCACACCGGCGCGGGCACGCCGGAGGCTCAGCCGGCCGCGGCCCAGCCGGTCGCCGCCCCGGACCAGCCGGACGCCGCGAACCAGTCGTCGTCGGGCATGCCGATGATGCCGATGATGGGCTTCGGAGCCTTCGGCGGCGGCGGTGGCCAAGGACGGCGCCAGTCGAAGACACGTCCGACGACGTCGCCGTCGGAACTGCTGGGGGAGCCGGGCTTGGTGGCCCCGCCGGTCATCGGCGAGGAGGAAGACCCGCAGCAGAAGAAGAAACCGCCGGCGAAGTGACCCGCTTCCCCGGCCGGGGAAGCGTCAGCGCCGGGAAGCCGCTTCCTCGGGCCGGTTGCGGCGGATGGTGCGCATCACGAACAGCGTGATCAGCAGCGCCACGACACCGCCGCCGGTGCCGGCCAGTGCCACGATCATCGGGGTCGAGCTGTGGTCGTTCGCCGGCGGGAGCTGGGCCAGCTGCGGAGGCGGGATCGGCGCCTGGTTCCCGATCTCGGACGGGAGGCTCTGCGTCAGCGCCGCCACCGGGTCGATGACGCCGTAGCCGACGAAGTTGTCGCGGCCGCCCGGAGCCGCCGGGTGCTGGGCCGTTTCCTTGATGCGGTTGATGATGCCCTTGGCGTCGAGGGTCGGGTACTTGGCCTTGACCAACGCCGCGAGGCCCGCCACGTACGGTGCGGCGAAGCTCGTTCCCTGGATCTCGCTGGCCTTGTCGCCGCTTTCGAACGTCAGGTTCGCCAGGCCGCGGGAGCCTTCGGCGGGGTCGAGCGAGATGATCTGCGTCCCCGGCGCCGCGACGCCCACCCACGGGCCGTGCACGCTGAACGGGGCCACGCTGCCGTACTGGTCGATCGCCCCGACGGACAGCACGTCGTCGGCGAACCACGGCGGCGTCACGATCGTCTTGGGCTTCCGCGCGTCCGGCTGGTCGTTCTGCGGGCAGGTGTCCGTCGCGTTGCCGGCGGCGGCGACGACCACGATGCCCGCCAGCGCCGCGTAGTGCACGGCCGCCTGGACCTGCTGCTCGCCTTCGGTGATGCTGCCGGTCGCCGTGCGGCAGTTGTCGACCGACATGTTGATGACGTCGGCCGACTTGCGGTCGGCGATGCCGCGGATGATCTCGGCCAGCGTCTTCAGCGTGCCCGCGGTGCCGGCCTTCTCCAGCTGGCGTCCGCCGTTCGACTGCCCGGGCGAAGTCCGGTCGCCGTCACCGGAACCGGAGCCGCCACCGCCCTCGCCGCTCGGCGGCAGCGAAGACCCCGAACCGGTGGGCGGCGTGGTGCTCGACGACGGCGTGCCCCCGGCGGTGTTGCTCGCCGGCGGCGTCGACGTCGAGGTGTCGGGCTCGTAGTTCTCGCTCAGCTGGCGGTAGGACACGATGGTCGCGTCCGGCGCCACGCCGATGAACCCGACCTCCGGGTTGTCCGGCTTCGCCGCGATGATCCCGGCGACCTCGGTGCCGTGGCCGTCGCAGTCCTCGAGTCCCTTGGGCTGGCCGTTCGTCGGCGTCGCGACGTACTCGCCACCGGACTCGAGGTTCGGCAGCCACGGGTGCTTCGTCACGCCCGTGTCGACCACGGCGACCTTGACGCCCCGGCCGACGCCGCCGTTCGTGGCGGCCTTGACGATCTCCTGGGCCTTCGTGATCTGCAGGTAGTCCTGGCCCCACGGCCGGTTCTTCAGCACGATGTTCTGGCCCAGCGTGCTGCGCTGGACGCAGCCCTTCGACTGCTTGTACTTCTTGTCCGGCTGGCCGGAGTCCGGGAGCAGCTTGGTCATGTCCACCGGGGGCGGGGTCGCGAAGTAGCCGTCGGCGGGCGCCTGCTGCGCCCAGACCGGCACCGCGACGGCCACCGAGGACAGGAAGCCGATCGTGCCGGTCAGCAACGCCGTCGTGGTCCGCCGGGTGGCGCCGAAACGCCGTCCTACTGCCATCCGAGATTCACCCGATCCGGTCACTTGAAGTTCAGGTGCCGCAGGGTCGTGTACAGGTCCATCACGCCCAGGGCCAGCGGGAGCACGGAGGCGATGCAGAGCGCCTCGATGATCTCCACCGTGCGCCGCAGCGGCGGCGAGAAGCGCTGACCCGGGAAGATCACGCCGACCACGAGCGCGCCGGCGGCCAGCAGGATCAGGATGCCGAAGACGTAGAGCAGGCGGTTCTCCGCGCTCGCCGAGACCAGCCAGCCGATCGCGATCCCGGTCGCCGCGACGAGGCCCGTGGTGAGCAGGGCGACCGCCTGGCTGCCGTTCGCGTACGCGCGGGCGCGCAGCAGCAGCACGAGCGTCGCGACGACGCCGAGGATGATCCCGAACGCGCCGGGCGCGCTCGCGGCGATGATCGCGGAGATCGCGACCGTGACGCCGCAGCCGACCATCAGGCCGGTCATGTAGTCGTGCGCGATCGCCGTCCGGCGCTCGATCGCCCGGTAGTCCGGGAAACCGGAGTCTTCCTTGAGCTCTTCGGCGCTGCCCGGGACGTGCGGCAGCGGCAGCTTCGCGAGCCAGATGGTGGCGCGCGGCAGGATCGAGATGCAGGCGAGAGCGACCGCGACGGTGCCGGCCGCGATGCCGGCGGCGGGGTGCGCGACGAGCGTGCCGAACAGGAAGGCCAGCGCGCCGAAGGTGCCCGCGGTGGCCGCGGCGATGAACGTCGTGATGCCGGCGCCGATGACCATGATGCAGACCGACGCGACGATGATCACGAGGACCGCGCCCAGCAGCAGGTTCGCCCGCATCGACAGCCCGGGCACGATGTAGAAGCCGCTGACGAACGCCAGCGGCAGGCCGCCGGCCGCGGCGATCAGCACCCCGGTCGCTTCCGCCTGGTAGGCCTTGGCGAGCGTCGCGCCGACCGCGACGCACGCGATCGCGCCGATGCCGCCGGCGATGGCGGCGCCGAGCGCGTTGCCGCCGTAGAGCGAGCCGCTCATGAACAGCGCGATGGCGGCGGCGACCAGCGCCAGCCCGCCCGCGACGTGCCCGAAGCGGTTCGCCGTCTCCTTGGTCCAGGGGCGGAAGCTGTCGGGGGAGGACTCCGCGATCGCGTCGACGACGTCGTCGTACAGCGGCGGCGGCGGGTTCTCGTTGCGCTTGCGCAGCTGGAGCAGCTCGCCGTCCACGACGCCGAGCGAAGCCAGGGTCCGGCTCGGGTCGAGCGGGGCGTCCCCGAGCTTGGCGAGCGCCCAGCCACCGTGGCGGGCCCCGCCGTCCGGCGACGACTCCTTGGCCATGTCCAGGAGCATCGGCAGGAGATCGGCCACCGCGACGTCGGCGGGCAGGGCCACATCGATCCGCGTCGAGGGCGCGACGACCGTCACCCTGCTGAAAACTGTCGTGCCCGTAGCCACTGCACTGCCCCCGCTCGGTCGAGACTGCTCCCGGGGGAACTTATACCGAACCCCGGTGCCGACATCATCGAACGTCCGAAATTCACTGTCATCCACAGGTCGGGTCCCGGAACGCGGCGTTACTGTCGGTGGCAGGCCGTACACTCGCTGGACGAGGGTGGGGCAGCGTTCACGGGGGGTTCGGGCATCCGGCGGAATTCCCCCGCGGCGTTCGATAGGTTGTTCGCACACCTTGCGGTGGCCGCCATCGTCGAGTTTTGAATGAGGGGTCCTTCGATGAGCACGCTGCAGTTCAAGAAGTCGCCGCGGCTGGCGGCACCGCGTCCGCCGGGCGGTGAGGTGCACCTCGAGCCGCCGCCCGAGGTGCCGCGCGTCATCCCCGGCAACATCGTCATGAAGGCGCTTCCGGTCGTCATGATCGTCGCGTCGCTCGGGATGATGGTCTTCATGTTCCAGGCCAGCAACCGGAACCCGATGATGATGGCCATGGGCGGCATGATGGTCGTCGGGACGCTCGGGATGATGGCCGGCGGTGGCGGCAAGGGCGGCGGCGCCAAGCGCGCCGAGATGGACGAAGACCGCAAGGACTACCTGCGCTACCTGGGCCAGATGCGTGACCGCGCCCGCGAGGCGATGGTCGACCAGCGGGCCGCGCTCGAGTGGGTGCACCCCGACCCGCAGTCGCTGTGGTCGCTGGCCGCCAGCCGCCGCATGTGGGAGCGCCGCCAGAACGACCAGGACTTCCTGCACCTGCGCGTCGGGCGCAGCTCGCACCGCCTCGCGACGCGGCTGGTCCCGCCGCAGACCGGGCCGGTCGACGAGCTGGAGCCGATCGCCACCCTCGCGCTGCGCCGGTTCGTGCGCGCGCACTCGATCGTGCCGGACCTGCCCACCCAGATCACCCTGCGTGGGTTCGCCGCGGTGAGCATGCAGGGCGACCGGGCGCTGACCCGCGGCCTGACCCGCGCGATGCTCGCGCAGATGGTCACCTTCCACAGCCCCGACGACGTCCTGATCGCGGTCGCCACCGCGGGCCGGGCGAAGGAGGAGTGGGAGTGGGCGAAGTGGCTCCCGCACGCCCAGCACCCGACGCTCGCCGACGGCATCGGCCAGCTGCGGATGATGGCCGGTTCGCTGGCGCAGATCGAGAACTGGCTCGACGAAGAGCTGCGTGACCGCCAGCGGTTCTCCCGCAACGCCACGCCCGCTCCGGACCAGCCGCACGTCGTGATCATCATCGACGACGCCGAGGTCACCCGCGAAGAGCAGATCATCCTCGAAGAGGGCCTGGTCGGCGTCACGCTGGTCGACCTGTCGGACTCCATCGGCAACCTCGCCGCACGCCGCGGCCTGCGGCTGGTCGTGGAAGCCGACCGGCTGGGCGCGCGCAGCGCCGGCGGGGTCGAGTGGTTCGGCCGCCCGGACACCCTCAGCCTGGTCGAGACCGAGTCGCTGGCCCGCCTGATCTCGCCCTACCGCGTCGGTGGCGCGGCCGGGCAGGACACGAGCGACGAAGAGCCGCTGCTGTCCAACCCGTCGCTGCTGGAGCTGCTGGGCATCCCGGGTGACCCGATGACGTTCGACGTCCAGCAGGCGTGGCGGCCCCGCCCGATCCGTGACCGCTACCGCGTCCCGTTCGGTGTCGGCGAGTACGGCCAGCCGGTGGAGCTGGACATCAAGGAAGCCGCCGCCGAAGGCATGGGCCCGCACGGCCTGTGCATCGGCGCGACCGGTTCCGGCAAGTCGGAGTTCCTGCGGACGCTGGTGCTGGGCATGCTCGCCACGCACTCCTCCAGCACGTTGAACTTCGTGCTGGTCGACTTCAAGGGTGGCGCGACGTTCCTCGGCCTGGACAAGGCCCCGCACGTCTCGGCGGTCATCACCAACCTCGCCGACGAGGTCACGCTGGTCGACCGGATGAAGGACGCGCTGGCGGGGGAGATGAACCGCCGTCAGGAAGCGCTGAAGAACGGCGGTAACTTCAAGAACGTCTGGGAGTACGAGAAAGCCCGCGAGAACGGCGCCGACCTCGACCCGCTGCCCGCGTTGTTCATCGTCTGTGACGAGTTCTCCGAGCTGCTGGCGGCGAAGCCGGACTTCATCGACCTGTTCGTCGCGATCGGCCGGCTGGGCCGGTCGCTGCAGATGCACATGCTGCTCGCCTCCCAGCGCCTCGAAGAGGGCAAGCTGCGCGGCCTGGACTCGCACCTGTCCTACCGGATCGGTCTGAAGACGTTCTCCGCGGCGGAGTCCCGCGCCGCGATCGGGGTGCCGGACGCGTTCGAGCTGCCCTCGGTCCCCGGTGGCGGCTATCTGAAGTTCGACACCTCGACGCTGGTGCGGTTCAAGGCTTCCTACGTCTCGGGCCCCTACCGTCCGGCCGGTATCCAGGCCGCCGGGCCGGCGGCGACCGTGGTGCGGGCGGACAAGCGGCCGCAGCTGTTCGTCCCGGACTTCGTGGAGCTGCCGAAGGAACCGGAGCCGGAGCAGATCGAGGCACCGAAGGAAGTGGTGCAGCAGCAGCCCGAGGAGGCGGTCGAACCTTCCGAGCTGGACGTCATCGTGTCGCGGCTGATCGGGCAGGGCCCGCCCGCGCACGAGGTGTGGCTGCCGCCGTTGAAGGACCCCAACTCCCTCGACACGTTGCTGCCCAACCTGAACCCGACCGACGACCGCGGGCTGTCCCCGGTCGGCTTCTTCGGCAACGGCCGGCTGCAGGTGCCGCTGGGCATCATCGACCGGCCGTACGAGCAGCGGCGTGACCCGCTGTGGGCGGACTTCTCCGGTGCGTCGGGCCACGGTGTGATCGTCGGTGGGCCGCAGTCGGGGAAGTCGACGATGCTGCGGACGCTGATCATGTCGATGGCGTTGACCCACACCCCGGAAGAGGCCCAGTTCTACTGCCTCGACCTCGGTGGCGGCACCCTGGCCGGCCTCGCGGACCTGCCGCACGTGGGTGGGGTCGCGGTGGCGCGGCGGGAGCCGGACAAGGCGCGCCGGATCGTGGCCGAGCTGACCACCCTGCTGACCGAGCGGGAGGGCCGGTTCGGGGCGATGGGCATCGACTCGATGACCGAGTTCCGCAACCGCAAGCGCCGCGGGGAGATCCGGGCGGATCAGGACCCGTTCGGCGACGCGTTCCTCATCGTCGACAACTGGCGGGCTCTGCGGGACGACTTCGAGGAGCTGGAAACCACGATCACCCGGCTGGCGACGCAGGGTCTGTCCTACGGCGTGCACGTGGTGATCGCGGCGAACCGGTGGGCCGACATCCGTCCGGCGATCAAGGACATGATCGGGACCCGGTTCGAGCTGCGGCTGGGTGACCCGACCGAGTCCGACATCGACCGGCGGGTCGCGGTGAACATCCCGGCTGGGCGCCCGGGCCGCGGCCTGACCCGCGAAAAGCTGCACATGCTGGGTGGCCTGCCCCGCATCGACGGGTCGAGTGACCCGGAGACGATCGCGGCCGGCGTGGCCGACGCGGTGGCGAAGATCAAGGGTGCGTGGCGTGGCCGGGTCGCGCCGCAGGTCCGGCTGCTGCCGGAGATGATCACCTACGACGAGGTGCTCAAGCTCGACCAGCACCGGGATTCCAAGCTGATCCCGATCGGGGTCAACGAAGAGGACCTGCAGCCGATCTACCTGGACTTCAACGCCGAGCCGCACTTCTACGCGTTCGCGGACGGCGAGTCGGGGAAGACGAACTTGCTGCGTCAGATCGCCCGCGGTATCTCCGAGCGGTTCACCTCGAAGGAAGCGCTGATCCTGCTGGTCGACTACCGGCGCTCGATGCTCGGGTTCGTGCAGGGTGATTCGCTGCTGGGGTATGCGGTGTCGGCGGCGCAGCTGGAGAGCATGGTCGGCGACGTCTTCAACTCGATGACCCGGCGGCTGCCGGGGCCGGACGTCACGCAGGAGCAGTTGAAGACGCGGTCGTGGTGGAAGGGCCCGGAGCTGTTCATCCTGGTCGACGACTACGACCTGGTGGCGACGTCGACGAACAACCCGCTGCGGAAGATCTCCGACTTCCTGCCGCAGGCCAAGGACGTCGGCCTGCACCTGATCGTGGTCCGCCGCACCGGTGGTGCGAGCAAGTCGATGTACGACCCGATCATCGGCAAGCTCAAGGAGATCGCGGCGCCTGGCCTGGTCATGAACGGTTCTCGCGACGAAGGTGCGCTGGTCGGCAACATCAAGCCGAGCGCGATGCCGCCGGGCCGGGGCAACCTGCTGACCCGCAAGTCCGGCAAGCAGCTGATCCAGGTGTCGTGGATCCAGCCCGACTGAGCACGGCGGCCAGGCGCGTCCGGCGACGGGGTAGGTTCCTCCTCGAGGGCGCGCCCCGTCGGCCGGGCGCGGGGGATCGCGACAAGTACTGCGGGAGCTGCTGGTGACGGTCCGGGTTGCGGTGGACTTCGGGACGTCGAGCACCTGCGTCGTCGCCTCGGTGAACGGGCGCGATCCGCAGGTCGTGGTGATCGACGGCCAGCCGCTGATGTCCTCGGCGGTGTTCGCGGCGGCGGACGGCACGCTGTTCGTCGGCCAGGAGGCCGAGCGGCAGGCGGCCGTCGACCCGGCGCGCTACGAGCCGAACCCGAAGCGCCGGATCGACGAAGGCGAGCTGCTGCTCGGGGACAGCGTCCTGCGCGTCACCGACGTCGTGCACGCCGTGCTGGGTCGCGCGGTCGCCGAGGCGCGCCGCCTCGCCGGCGAAGCCGAGGTCGATCTCCTGGTGCTGACCCACCCCGCGGACTGGGGTGCCATCCGCACCCGGCTGCTGCGGCAGGCGGCCGGCGGGCTGGCGCGCGAGGTCGCGCTGGTGCCCGAGCCGGTCGCGGCGGCGGTCTACCACGCGGCGACGTTCGCGCCGCAGGACGTGACGAACGACCGCACCGTCGAGTTCAGCGGCCGTCCCGGCGACGCGCTGGCGGTGCTGGACCTCGGTGGCGGCACGGTCGACGTCAGCGTGGTGCGGCGGCTGCCCCCGGACACCGCGCGCGACCGCGCCGGCCGTCCGCAGCGCGGCGGCTTCCAGGTGCTGGCCACCCGGGGAGATCCGGCCTTCGGCGGCGCGGACATCGACCAGGCGTTACTGGAGCACGTCGGCTCGCTCGTGGCCGGCGCCGACCAGGACGCGTGGCGCCAGCTCGTCGAAGGGCGCGAGCTGGTCGACCGGCGCCGGCGCCGCGTGCTGCGCCAAGACGTGCGCGGAGCCAAGGAAACGCTGTCGCGGCACGCCTACACCGACGTGCCGATGCCGCCGCCGTTCGCCGACGCGCACGTGACGCGCGAAGACCTGGAGCGGCTCATCACCGCGCCGCTGGGGCGCGCGGTGGAGCTGACGGTCGCGGCGATCGGCGACGCCGGCTTGCGGCCGAAGCAGCTCACGGCGATCTTCCTGGTCGGCGGGTCGAGCCGGATCCCGATGATCTCGCGGCTGGTGCACGAACGCACCGGCGTCGTGCCGACGAGCCTCGACCAGCCCGAGACGGTGGTCGCGCGCGGTGCGCTGCGCGCGGTGCTGGTGGACCCGGACCGCACGGGCGCGCTGCCCGGCGAAGCGATGGCCCGGCTGGGAGCCGTGCCGGGCGGCGCCCTCAGCCCCGGGGCGCAGCGCACCGAGGTCGTCCGCCCCGGCGACGTCGCACCGCGCCCCGGTGACGCGGGCCAGCGTCCGGCACCGCCGCGCACGCCGGTCCCGCCCGCCAACGGGTTCCCGAACCGCGCCGCCCCGCCGCCGTCACCGCCACACGGGCAGCCGGTGGCCCGGCCGCCGTGGGCGCCGCCCCCCGGCCCGCCCGGCAACCGCCCCGGCGGGGCCACCGCGGCGTCGGAGAAGATGCGGAGCCGGGGCAGGCTCTTCGGCCTCGTCGTGGGTGCCGTGGTCGTCGTGGCCGCGCTCGTCGTCGCCGGGATCGTCGTGTTCGGCGACCCCGGCGGCCAAGCCGAGACCGGCCGGACGCTCTCGCAGTACGACTTCAAGTTCGTCGCGCCCGAGGACTGGGTGCAGACCGACGACCGGGTCGCCGACCGGCAGGTCGTCATCCACCCCCAGGAGTCCCGGGACGGCAACGACCTGCTGGTCGCGCAGGAGTTCGTGATGGACTACGACGCGACGGCGGACCCGCAGAAGCTGGTGGACTACATCAAGGGCGGCGTGGACGAGCACCCCGAGTACTACAGTTCGTTCAACCCGGCACTGTCGTACGCGGGCAAGACCGTGATCGGCTACCACGAGATCAAGAAGGACCGGCCCGACCTCCAGGTCGACTGGTACGTCGTGGCCAAGGGCCGGATCCGGGTCCACGTCGGCTGCCAGTACGCCACGGCGCAGCTGCGCGACCGGGTCGCCGCCGCCTGCACGCAGGCCGTGCGGACGGTCGAGATCCTCAACTGAGAGAGCAGGGCCCGCGGTGCCGTCCGAAGAGTTCGAAAGCGCCGCGTCGGCCTTCCGGCGCACCGGCGAAGACGCGGTGACGCACGCCCGGCGCGTCACCGGGAACGCGAAGGCGCGCAGCCGGCGCCACCACAGCGAAAACGTCGAACTGCTGAAGCGCGGTGGCCGCGGCACGAAGTCCGGCGACCCGACCCCCGGAACGCTGCGCGCCGCCGCCGAACGGTTCCGCCGCGCCCGCGGGCTGCCGGCCGTGGCGGTTCCGGATCCGGCCGATTCGGTTCCTTCGCGTTCGCAATCCTCCGCTCGTGCCCCTCGAACGGGTGACGAGGACGAAGACTTTTCCCAGATGCGAATCATGAATCGCGACGCCTGAGTACCGGCCGGTGATCGCTGTGCGTGTGCTAACCACGCTGGTGGAGAACATATTTCCGGGTGACGCGTCGCCGTCCCGGGTCGCTCGCGGAATACGCGCGGCGATCGGTTCCCGGTGCGAGCGTTCACGCAAGCAACTACTTGCGGGCAAAGCACGACAAGGGGGAACCGGACGTGGCAATGTCTGCGTCGTAGGGCCGTACAAACGAGCAAGAGCGGTACGGACAACATCACTCTTCTGAAGGGGGTACCGGTATGAGCGCCGGAGCCGGATTCCAGGGAACAGTTCAGCAGTTCACCGAGGCCGAAGGCCGCGTCACCGAGGTGCGCGCGGGCATGGACAGCAACCTCGTGACCCTTCGCGACCGCATCGAGGCCACCCGCGCCGGCTGGCAGGGTGACGCCCAGAAGGCGTTCGACAACGTCATGCGGCGGTTCGACGACGACGCCCGTCAGATGAACCAGGCCCTGCAGCGCATCGGTGACCTCCTCCGCGAGGCGGGCTCGAAGTACGAGCGTTCCGAGCAGCAGCAGCAGGAGATCCTGTCGGCCGTCAACAAGGGCTTCGACGCGCTCGGCTGAGCTTCACCCCTGAACTTCCTTTCCACCCACCAAAACTTTCATCGCACAGAAGGAGCACATCATGCCTGATGGCGCCGGCATTGTCGTCAATTACGCCACCATCCACGCGGCCGCCGAGGACTGCCAGAGCACCGGTGGCGAGCTCCAGCAGGCGTTCGACCGCCTGAAGGACGACCTCAAGCCGCTGGTCACCACCTGGACCGGTTCCGCCAAGGAGCAGTACGACCAGGCCCAGCGCACCTGGGACCAGAAGTTCGAGGACCTGAAGCAGGTTCTGGCGCAGATCGCCGCCGCCCTGCCGCAGATCGCCGACGGCTACCAGTCGACGGACAACGCCGTCGAAGGCCTGTTCTGAGCCGGTAGTCCCGGAAACCACGGCGGGCCCGCACTCCGGTGCGGGGCCCGCCGTTTTCGTTCGTGCCAGAACCGTTTGGGTCGGAACCGTTGTGCGGCAAGGGAAACTCAGTGCGGCGCGCCGACCTCGTACTCGGGCCGGTCGTTGAGCACCCGCACCGTCACCTTCTTGTCCTGGCCGCCGATCTTCACCGTGCAGTCGAACGTCGTGCCGTTCTCGGCGGCTTCGTTCGCCGGGCACTGCGCGTTCTTCACGTCCGGCTCGCCGTAGCTCTCGTTGAGGACCTTGACCACACCGTCCTCAAGGGACTGTTGCTCGAGCACGTTCCCGCGGAACGCGCCCAGCTGCCACGCGGCCCCGCCGCCGAGGACGAGCACCAGCACGGCGGCGCCGGCGATCAGCAGCGGCTTCTTCGACTTCGGCTTCTTCGCCGGTTCCGGGGAGAACGCCCCGAGACCGCCGTACTGCGACGGCTGGAACCCGCCGCCGTACTGCTGCTGGGAAGGCGGCGCCGGCCACCCGCCGCCGGGCGTGCCCGGCTGCTGAGGCGCCGGCTGCGACGGCGGCTGCCACGGACCGGGGTTCGGCTGCCCCGGCTGCCACGGCCCGGAGAACGACCCGCTCGGGCCGGGCTGCTGCTGCGCGGGGTTCCACTGGCCGGTGTAGGAACCGGACGCCGTGCCCGGGTCGGCGTTCTGCTGCCACTGGCCGGCGTGCGGGCCGGTCGCCTGGTGCTCCGGCTGCCACCCGGACGGGGCGCCGGGCGGGTTCGCCGTCGGCTGCCACCACTGCGGCTGCTGCGGGTCGGGCGGCTGGGTCATCGGTGCTCACCTCGGGTCGTGGCGGTGGTCACTGGCCCTGCGCTTCGCCGAGCCGGCGGTAGAAGTCGTCCATGGCCGCCCGGTCGGGCAGCACGGTGATCTGCGCCGCGTCCGGCAGCTTGGGCATGTCCTGCAGGCTGGCCTTGCCGGTGAACCGGAAGTCGTACTTGAGCTCCACCTGGTGGCCGTCGCCGGAGAACTTGGCGTCCATCACGAACGAGACCAGGCTGCCGTCCGGGTTCAGCGTGATCGTGGTCGGCACCATGGCCTTGTTCAGCTCCGGCCCGACCTGGCTCGTGATGCTGGGCGGCAGGATCTCGACCTTGTTCTTGACGAAGATCTCGAACGGCACGGTGACCGTCAGCGCGGTCTTGCCGTCGCCGAGGCTCTTGGCCCCGCGGACCGCGCGCTTGTCGGCCTTGTAGGCGTCGACGGTCGAGTCCGCCATCCGGCACGGGGTCAGCACCCCGCCCCAGGCGCACGGCAGGATCAGGCCCGCCTCGGGCTTGGGCATCGACACCCACGCCGTCGGCGAGACGCCCTTCTGGACGTACATCGGGCCGAGGTAGGTGTATTCGACGGCGCCGTCGGCCGGCGTGTACGTGTCGATGATCTCGTCGGGGTTCTTCTGCGACCGGTGCCGCACCGCCCGGCTCTCCGGGCTGCCGGTGCGGGCCGACGTCACGGTGCTGTGGATCCACTTGTCGTCGAACTTGAAGTAGGCGACCAGCGAGTTGGTGACGTCGCGCGTGTCGGTGATGGCGTCCCCGAGCTTGCCGATGACCTGCTCGAACTTGCCGCCGACGTAGTCCGCCGCGTCGTCGCCCTTCGGCAGCGCGGTGCCCGCCTTGGCCGTGCCGCAGGCGCTCACGAGGGCCAGGACGGCAGCCAGGACGAAGATCGCCGTCGGTCGTTTCCTCATCGCGTCCCCCGCTCGACTGTGCTCCCGGTGCCGGGCGCCCGGATCGTCTCATCCTCGCGTGTCGGGGCGTCGGGTGCGGGCACTTCGGCGGGAAAACCGGGTAGAGTCCGGCTGCGCCCGGGCCGGTCGGAGCCTGTACGGCCGTGCCAACCCACCCCGCTGCACGGCGGCGGTGGACGTGCGGGTATCTTCATATGTCGTTGTGCGTTGCGGCGCATCAGCGCGCTAGGCCCGCACAGAACCCACACGCAATGTTGACGACGAGGTAGACCCTTGCCCACGTACAGCCCCAAGCCCGGCGACGTCACTCGTGCCTGGCACGTGATCGACGCCGAGGATGTCGTGCTCGGCCGGCTTGCGACCGAGGTCGCCACGCTGCTGCGCGGCAAGCACAAGCCGACCTACGCCCCTCACATGGACACCGGCGACTTCGTCGTCATCGTCAACGCCGAGAAGGTCGCGCTCACCGGTAACAAGCGCGAGCAGAAGTTCGCCTACCGGCACAGCGGTTACCCGGGCGGTCTGCGGAAGCGCTCGTTCGGCGAGCTGCTCGACACCAAGCCCGAACACCTTGTCGAGAAGGTCGTCAAGGGCATGCTGCCGAAGAACAAGCTCGGCCGCGCCCAGGCGAAGAAGCTCAAGGTGTACGCCGGCCCGCAGCACCCGCACGCCGCGCAGCAGCCGCAGGCGCGCGAGATCACCAAGATCGCGCAGGTCGCGCAGTGAGTGAGGAACAGTCTGTGACCAGCACCGAGAACGAGACCCCCGAGGTCGCTGAGGCCACCGAGGCGACCGAGACCGGCGCCGTCGAGACCAGCGAAGCCGCGACCAGCGAGACGCCGGTCGCCACGAGTGAGACCCCGGTCGCCACGAGCGAGAGCGCCTCGGCGCCCCGCCCGTCGCGCGCCGCCGGTGGCAACGCGCAGACCGTCGGCCGCCGCAAGGAAGCCGTCGTCCGCGTGCGCGTCGTCCCGGGCACCGGTGAGTTCAAGCTCAACGGCCGCACCCTCGAGGAGTACTTCCCGAACAAGGTGCACCAGCAGCTCATCAAGGACCCGCTGGTCCTGGTCGAGAAGCCGGACTCGTTCGACATCTTCGCCAACCTGCACGGTGGCGGCGTCTCGGGCCAGGCGGGCGCGCTGCGCCTCGCGATCGCCCGTGCGCTCATCGAGGTCGACGCCGACGACCGCCCGGCCCTCAAGAAGGCCGGCTTCCTGACCCGTGACGCGCGCGCCACGGAGCGGAAGAAGTACGGCCTGAAGAAGGCCCGCAAGGCCCCGCAGTACAGCAAGCGCTGATCGCGCCTCTGGCGCAACCCACCGGAGCGCCCATCCGTCCATCGGATGGGCGCTTCGGCGTTTTTACCGGCGGTATCGTTTTCGGGCCCCCGTGTCCGGAGCGACATCCAGGGGTAGTGCGGCCCGGGAGGGTCGCTACGTTGTGATGGTCGGTTGCGCTGGCGCAGCCGCACTGAGGAGGTCGATCGATGGCACGCCTGTTCGGTACCGACGGGGTACGTGGCTTGGCCAACGCGGAGCTGACGCCGGAGCTGGCGCTGGCCTTGGCGGCCAGCGCCGCCCGCGTGCTCGCCGCACACGACCGCTCGCACCGGCCGGTCGCGGTCGTCGGCCGCGACCCGCGTGCCAGCGGCGAGATGCTCGAGGCCGCCGTCGTGGCGGGCCTCACCTCCGCGGGGGCCGATGTGCTCCGCGTCGGCGTGCTGCCGACGCCCGCCGTCGCCTACCTGGTCGGCTCGCTCGAGGCCGACCTCGGCGTGATGATCTCCGCGTCGCACAACCCGATGCCCGACAACGGCATCAAGCTCTTCGCCGCGGGCGGGCACAAGCTCCCCGACGGCATCGAGGACGAGATCGAAGCCGGTCTCGCGGACGGCAAGGTCCGCCCGACCGGCGCCGGCGTCGGCCGCGTCCACGACGTCGACGACGCGCTCGACCGCTACGCCACCCACCTGCTGAACGTCACGCCGCACTCGCTCGCCGGGCTGAAGGTCGTCGTCGACTGCGCGAACGGCGCGTCGTCGGCCGCCGCGCCCGAGGTCTACCGCCGGGCCGGTGCCGAGGTCGTCGCGCTGTTCGCCGAGCCGGACGGCGTCAACATCAACGAGCACTGCGGCTCGAACCACCCCGACAAGCTGCGCGAGGCGGTCGTCGCGCACGGCGCCGACCTGGGCATCGCCCACGACGGCGACGCCGACCGCTGCGTGGCCGTCGACTCCGCCGGCGAGCTGGTGGACGGCGACCAGATCATGGCGGTGCTCGCGCTCGCCTTCGCCGAGTCCGGCGAGCTGGTCAAGGACACGCTGGTCGCGACCGTGATGAGCAACCTCGGCCTGCACCTGGCGATGAAGGCCCACGGCATCACCGTCGTCACGACGGCGGTGGGCGACCGGTACGTCCTCGAGGAGCTGCGCGCGAGCGGCTTCGCCCTCGGCGGCGAGCAGTCCGGCCACGTCGTGCTGCCGGCCCACGCCACCACCGGCGACGGCCTGCTCACGGCGTTGCGCCTGATGAGCCGCATGGCCGAGACGGGCAAGTCGCTCGAAGACCTGGCGGCCGTGATGAACCGGCTCCCGCAGGTCCTGGTGAACGTCCCGGTCGCGGACAAGGCGGCGGTGGCGGACTCGAGCGAGGTCCGCGACGCCGTCGGCGAGGTCGAGGCCGAGCTGGGCGAGGAGGGCCGGGTGCTGCTGCGCCCGTCCGGCACCGAGCAGCTGGTCCGCGTGATGGTGGAGGCGACGGCCCAGGCGACGGCGCAGGCCGCGGCCGACCGCCTGGCGGGCGTCGTCTCAGCGGTCTCGTAACCCGTCGTGAGTGAGAAACAGTGTTCTAACCCTGTTTCTCACTCACGACCACTTGCGCCGAGGCCAGGCCGTGGAACACCGAGTGGGTCTTCCACACCACCTCGCCGACCTCGCAGCCGCCGTCGAGGAGCTTCGCCAACGCGGTGAGCGCGATCTCGCCCTCGGCGAGCGCGACTCCTGACCCCGGGCACGCGTGGCGTCCCAGGCCGAACGGGAGGCCGTCGGTCAGCGACACCGCGACCGGGCCGTCCGGGCCGAAGCGCAGGACGTACCGGGCCGGGCAGACCGACGTCACCAGGTCACGCACGCTCCGCGGGCCGGAAGTGGCCAGCTCCAGGCCCGCGCACGCCAGGAAGTTCAGCGAGTTCTCGTACGCGGCGTGCGCCAGGACGACCGGGTTGAGCATCAGCTCGTCCTCGTCGAGCCGCCCGGCCGCGTGGGCCTCCCGCAACGCCGTCAGGCCGCCCGGCCCGGCCGACGTCCGGCTCAGCTGCACCGCGAGCCGGAACGCCGACGCCTGCCCCGCCCGGTCGCTGCCGGCGAAGACGTCGAGGTTCGCCGTCGTCTTCTCCAGGTGGTCGAGGAAGACGTCGTCGAGCGGGACGCCGAGCACCGCCGACGTCACCGCGCCCGCCACCGGCCGCGCGAAGTCGCGCACGAGGTCGAACGACGCTCCCAGGCCGGCCACGACGGCCTCGATCGACGTGATCACGGCGTCCGGGAGCGGGTCCAGCCCGGCGATGATCTCCCGCAGCACCCCGCGCACCCGCGCGTGGCCGTCGCCGTCGCGCAGCAGGACGCTCGGCGAGCCGGCGCCCGGATCGGACGTCAGATCCGGGGAACGCAGGGCGTGCGCGCACGCGTCGCGGCCGGAGACCACGCCGATCCCGTGCCGTTCGAACTCGTCCATCGCCTGCCCACGGTAGGGCAGGATGAGGCCGTGCCGCCCGCAGATGTCCCGGAAGAGGTCCTGACCACGCCGTTCACGGACTACCTGCGCCGCAACGCCGCCCACGATCGTCCCGCGTTCACCTGCCGCACCTTCCCCGGTCCGGCCGACCACACCCTGAGCTGGCCCGAGGTGCTCGACCGCGTCCGGGGCGTCGCGCGTGAGCTGCGGCGCCGCACGCGGCCGGGGGACCGGGTGGCGATCGTCGCCCGCCAGGACCTCGGGTACGTCGTCGCCTTCCTCGGCACGCTCTACGCCGGTCGCGTCGCCGTCCCGCTGTCCGTCCCGACCGGCCGGACCGGCCGCGCCCGGATCGAGTCCGCCTTCGCGGACGCCACCCCGGCGGCCTGCCTGACCTCGAAGGACCTCCTGGACAAGATCCCGCCGGTCTTCGCGCTGGCCGTCGAGGACATCGCGCCCGACGCCGCCGAGCCGCCCGCCGAGGTGGCGATGACCGACCCGGCGTACCTGCAGTACACGTCGGGCTCGACGCGCCGGCCGGCCGGCGCCGTGATCTCGCACCGGGCGCTCGTGGCCGCCTGCTGGCAGACCACCGAGTGCTACCACGCCGACGCGTCGACCCATCTCGCCGGCTGGGTGCCGTTCTTCCACGACATGGGTCTCGTGCTGCTCATCGGCACCCCCGTCTTCCTCGGCGCGCACTCGGTGTTCTTCACGCCGATGGAGTTCGTGCGCGACCCGCTGCGCTGGATCCGGCTGCTCGCCGAGCACCCCGGCGCGATCACCGCCGCACCGAACTTCGCTTTCGACCTGGCCGCGGAGGCCGCCGGAGAGCTGGAAGACGTCGACCTCTCGCACGTCAACTCGGTCCTCAACGGCAGCGAGCCGGTCCGCGCGGCCAGCGTCGAGGCCTTCGACCGCGCCTTCACGCCGTTCGGGCTGCCGCGCGCGGCGCACAAGCCCTGCTACGGCCTGGCCGAGGCGACGGTGTTCGTCACGAGCGCGGGCGACGAAGGCCCGACGGTCACGGCGTTCGGCCGCGGCGAGCTGGTGTCCGTGGGGCGGCCGTACGGCCAGCGGATCCGCATTGTCGACAAGGAGATCTGGGTGTCCGGTCCCAACGTCGCCGACGGCTACTGGGGCGATCCGGACCGCGGGGACACCTTCACCGCAGACGGCTGGCTCCGCACCGGCGACCTCGGCTTCCTCCACGACGGCCTGCTGTACGTCACCGGGCGGCTCAAGGACCTGATCATCGTCGACGGCCGCAACCACCACCCGCAGGACATCGAAGCCACCGTCGAGGCCGCGCACCCGCGCGTCCGGGCCGGGCGCGTCGCCGCGTTCGCGGTGCGGGACGGCCACGGCGAGGGTGTCGCGGTCGTGGCCGGCTGCGCGGCGCCGGACGCCGACGTCGAGACGGCCGTGCGGCGGGCCGTCTCCGCGGGCCACGACCTGCCGCTGCGTGCCCTGTGGCTGGTTCCGCCGGGAGCGGTGCCGCGGACCTCCAGCGGCAAGGTGTCCCGCGCCGCCGCCCGCGACCGCTGGTGGGGCGAGAATGGGCCCCATGACTGACGCGGGCGAGTACACCGACGAGATCAGGAAGATCGTCTGCACCGCGTTGCAGCTCCCGCTCGAGCGGCTGACCGACACGACGCCGTTCGACGACATCGGCATGACGTCCCGGCAGCGCGTCCAGCTGCTCGCCCGGGTCGAGGTGCGCTACGGCGTCTCCGTCGACCTGGACGAGCTCGACCGGCTGGTGGACGTCCGCGGCGTCGCCGAAGTCATTTCCGAAGCGATCGCCGCGCAGCACCCGACCGGGTGAGTGCACTTGGGCAAAGCCCAGGTCGGCCGCTCGGCCGAACGCTAGACTCTGTGTGCATCCGCGACGGCACCGAACGGCGTCCGGGTGCGTCACAGTCCTGACACCCGGAACAGGGGCTGTGGATCGAAGGGGGAAAGCCGAGCATGCCGAACGGTTACGAAGCGAGTTCCGAGGCGATGACGCGGGCGCAGATCCGCCTCAACGACGTCGCGGACGACCCGGCCGCCGAGGCCAAGAAGGTCGCGCCCACCGAAATCGCGCAGGCGGACTTCGGCCGGGTCCACGGTGATGGCTACGGCAAGTACAAATCCGGGATCGACGAGATCGGCGCGGGCATGACCGGGCTGTCCAACGCGCTGATGAACCTCGGCAGCGGGATCGGGACCGCCGGCTCCAAGTACACCGCGCAGGAGTCGAACGCCGGCGCACAGGCGAACGCGGCGGGGAGCAAGTAATGGCGGACTGGGCGGAAATCAAGAAGGTCCTCGACGACCCGAACGTCTCCATGGACAAGAAGTCCGCGCTCATGGAGGCGTACGACAAGGCGACCTGGAACTTCAACGACGAAGAAGAGAAGTACGCCAAGGAATACATCGACGGGTATTCCGACCGGAACTGGCTGACGACCCCGCTCGCGCCGTCCGGATCCGATGACGACGTCGACAACGCGCTCAAGGAAGCCCAGCAGGACGGGGCGGCGAAGGGCAAGGAACAACAGGCCCAGACCGACCGCAAGAACACGGCGAAGAAGAACCTCGACGGAATCGCTGCGCCGACGCTGGGGGCCGGCGCGAAGACCTCCGACGAAATGCTCGACCAGGGCAACATCACGGTCGACTTCCTCGTCCTGTGGACCGACGAGATCTGGAACAAGATCAAGGGCGGGTCCGGCCACATCGACTCTCAGAAGGACCTCAAGGACAAGTTCCACGAGAACCGCGGGATCCAGTTCCAGAAGTTCCTCACCGAGGCCGACGACCTCGCCAAGGCGCACAAGGTCGTCGAAGACACGCTGAGCAAGAGCGACACCGAGCTCCAGACCCTCTTCGGGGAGTGGAAGGGCAAGGGCGCGAACGCGGCGGAGATCAAGTACGACGAGACGATCAAGCCGCACGCCAAGGAGCTCTCGCAGCAGATCGACGGCGCCGCGAAGCTGATCCCGCAGACCGTGACGCACGTCTACGACGCCGTCAAGAAGAAGGTCGACGAGGTCCTGCAGCTGCACCGCACGACGGTCGCGCAGGCCGACATCAACATGGCCAAGGACGTCCTCAAGATCGCCAACGGCGAGACCGAGGAGTTCGACGACTTCATGAAGGTCGCCGGCTGGGTCGACGCCGTCAACGCGAAGAACGGCAACCAGACGAACCTCGCCGAGCGGCTGCAGAACGACGACTGCGGCTTCAACGACGAGAACAAGGAGTACGGCCGCAACGTCTGCCGCTACTGGCGCGACGGCGCGTTCGCGACCGAGTACCAGGGCCTGATCAACGCCTTCAACGGCTCCTGCAAGTCCGCCAAGGACACGATCGACCAGCAGTTCGGCGCGCTCGAGCGGTACATGGACGGCTACCGCAACCAGCTCACCGAGGCCAAGGGCACGGACACCGGCGGCACGGACAAGGGCAAGGAGAACACCGGCGGCCCCGGCAAGAACGACAACGGCGGCGGGACCGGCGGCGGCACGGGCGGTGGCACCGGGGGTGGCACGGGCGGCGGTACCGGCGGGGGCGGCACGACGCCGTCGGCGGCCGAGCCCCCCGCGGCCGCGGACCCGGCGAAGCCCGAGGACGGCAAGAACCCGATCACCGGGAAGCCCCTCGAGATGGACCCGGACACCGGCAAGCCGTACCCGATCGACCCGACGACCGGTGAAGCCATCAAGAACACCGACGACACCGACACGGTGTCGGTCAAGAAGGGCGACAACACGATCGAGATGTCCGAGCCCGACAAGCAGGGCAAGCAGGACATCTCCGTGGACGACGGCCACGGCAACAAGAAGGACTACCACCTCGACTGGGGTGACGACGACAAGGCCGAAGCGGGCAAGGACGGCAAGGACGGCGCCAAGGCCGCCGACGGCAGCTTCGGTCCGCAGGGCTCGCAGCAGGCCGTCAAGGACGGGCAGCCCTCGGCCGACGGCAGCTACAAGCCGGGTCCCGACGGCAAGATCCACATCAAGGACGGCAACCTCGAGATCACGGCCGAGCGGCCGGAGGGCCCGGACGGCCCGACGATCGTGACCGTCGACGACGGCAAGGGCGAGCCGACGACGTACACGCTCGACGAGAAGGACGACCCCAAGGCGAGCGACCTCAAGACCGGCCCGGCGTCGGCGACCGACGGCACCGGGTCCGCGATCCGGCACGACGCGGACGCCGAGTCGCCGCTGACGAAGGACCCGTCGCCGCCCAACCCCGACCCGGCGTTCACGCAGGGTGCGGCGGCCGGCGCGGGCGGGGGCGGCTTCACCGCCCCGGGTGGCCAGGACTTCTCCGGCGACTTCGGCGGCGGCAGCGGTGTCGGCGCGGAGCCGGCGGTGGCCGTGGCCGACGCGGGTGCCGGCGGTGACTCCGGCGTGGCCGGCGGTGGTGGCGGCGACTCGACGACCACGGCCGGGGCGAGCGACTTCGGGTCCGCCGTCACGGGCGGCGGGTCGGCGGACTTCGCCGGTGCCGTGTCGCTGGATCCCGGTGCGCAGACGGGCAGCGACGCGTCGATGCCGATGTCCGACGGTGGCGGTCTCGGCGCGACCCCGGTCGACCCGGGCGGCCACCAGGCCGCCGCCGCGAGCTCGTCCGGCGGGATGAGCGGCATGGGTGGCATGGGCATGATGGGCGGGATGGGCGGCGCCCCGGGTGGCGGTGGCGGCGGCGACCAGCAGCGCGGGCCCAGCCAGTACCGCATCGAGGGCGGCGTCTTCGAGACGAGCGGGGCCAAGGGCCGGATCAGCGGCTCGCTGGACGACGAGGGTGACCGTTCGATCCGGTACGACCGGTGACCAGGGGCGAGGAGGGGCGATGAGCAGCGCCGAAGAGCGGTATCGCGCGGCGATCTCGACGATGGACGCCGCGGCGCGCGAGCAGGACGAGCAGCGGGGGCTGCGCGAACGCCGGGTCGCGGAGGCCGAGAAGCAGGCCCGCGAAGGGCTGAAGAACGAGCTCGCCGCCGCGCAGAAGTACGCCGAGCACATGGACGAGCTCACCAAGCGCAAGGAGAGCGCGGGCGGCTGGGCGACGGAGAAGACGCTGGCCGACAAGGGCCGCGAGTCCCTGATGGAGTTCGGCGTCGAGGACGAGGAAGCGGACACCGGCCGCACGCCGTACCCGACGCCGAGCTACGGCACCCCGCTGCCCGCGGCGGCGGCGCCCCGGCCCGAGCCCGTGCCGGAACCGGCCCCGGAGCCGTCGAAGCGGGGGCGGCACGCGCGTCAGATCGAGGACGAGGACGACTTCTCCAGCACGAGCTGGCTGGTCTGAGTTTCTTCGAAAGGGCCCGGCTCCGGCCGGGCCCTTTCCGCGTCAGTGCGCGGGTTCTTCTTCGCGCTCGATGGGGGCGCGCTTGACGTCGGCCTCCAGCAGCGCCCGGTACTTGTCCGTGCCGGTGAGGTGCGTCAGGAAGAACGCCGTGAACAGGGCACGCGTGAGCTGCTGCGTCTTGCGGTGCGGCTTGCCGTGCATGATCAGCTGCGACCAGTGCCGTCCCTCGGTGACGCCCAGGTGGGTCGACTTGCCGAGGGTGCGCAGCTGGACGTCTTCGCCGCCCCAGGCGTTCGTGATGGCCTCGGCGTGCCCGATCTTCGGGGCGACGAGGTCCTCTTCGGCGGCGAGGTGCAGCCCGGGGACGGTGATGGCCTTCGCCGACTCGGTGGCCGGCGGCAGCGTCTGGGCGGCGGTGATGGTCGCGACCGCCTTGATCCGCGGGTGCTCGGACTGCGCGTCCTGAGCCGCGGCGAGGACGGCGGAGCCGCCCCCGGTGGAGTGCCCGGCGAGGCCGAGCTTGGCCGGGTCGACGCTGATGCCGTCCGGCCCGAGCCGCACGGTCGTGACGACGTCGAGGGTGGTCATCAGGTCGGCGGCGAGCAACCGGTGCGACGGCAGCGGACCCCGCTGGGTAGCGGGCGCGGCGGCGACGATGCCCCAGCTGGCGAGGTGGTGCAGCAGCTGCCGGTACCGATCGGGCGGCTGCAGCCACCCGTGCCCGAAGGCAAGAGCGGGCAACCCGAGCCCGGCACCTGGTGTGTAGACGACGCCGGGCAGCCCGACCAGGGCAAGGTTGCCCCGGAGAACCTCGTGCGGACCCGGGTGCGTCAACTCCGCGAGCAGCTGCTTGGGCTTGCTGGCCATGCCCGGAACCCTAGCGCCCGACCCCCGGCACGGCGCGCCCGCCGCACCGACGATCAGCCGGCGTACCGGACGGCCCGGCCCGCCAGAAGCAGCACAGGCACCAGACTCAGCCACCCAGACCTCCCCGCAACCCCGATCCGAAGCCCGAACACGGACGGGAGTACCGGGTCAAGGCATCTTTCCCGCCTTGACGCGGTGCTGCCGTCCGTAGTCACAATCAGGCTTCGGGGTGGCGGACCAACAGCCCCCACGTGTGAGTGACAAAGCATTGGTCCGGACCATCGGGCGCAACATTCACGCAGGTAAAACCCACTTTCCAGACCCAGTCAACCCGCTGAATATCCCTCGTTAGGCTGGTGCTCGTGTGTGGAATCGTGGGATATGTCGGGCACCGCCCGGCTCTGGACGTCGTCCTCGGCGGGCTCCGTCGCATGGAGTACCGCGGTTACGACTCGGCCGGGATCGCCGTGCTGGACGGCGGGGAGCTGACCGTCGAGCGCAAGGCCGGCCGGCTCGCCAACCTGGAAGCCGAGCTCGACAAGGTCGGCCGGGAGAGCATCACCGGCACCGCCGGCATGGGCCACACCCGCTGGGCCACCCACGGCGCGCCGATCGACCGGAACTCGCACCCGCACCGCGACGCCTCGCAGCGCGTCGCCGTCGTGCACAACGGCATCATCGAGAACTTCGCCGCCCTTCGCGCCGAGCTCGAAGCCGACGGCGTCGAGATGGCCAGCGACACCGACAGCGAGACCGCCGCGCACCTCGTCGCCCGCGCCTACACCGAAGGCGACACCAAGGGTGACCTGGCCGCGAGCGTCGCCGCCGTCTGCCGACGGCTCGAAGGCGCCTTCACCCTGGTGGTGACGCACGCCGACCAGCCGGACACGATCGTGGCCGCGCGCCGGTCGTCGCCGCTGGTCGTCGGGGTCGGGGAGGGCGAGCACTTCGTCGCCTCCGACGTCGCCGCGTTCATCGAGCACACCCGCGAGGCCGTCGAGCTGGGCCAGGACCAGCTCGTCGTCATCACCCGCGAGGGCTACGAGGTCACCGACTTCCACGGCGACGCCGCCCAGGCCAAGCCGTTCACCGTCGACTGGGACCTCTCCGCCGCCGAAAAGGGCGGCCACGAGTACTTCATGCTCAAGGAGATCGAGGAGCAGCCCGAGGCGCTCGCGAACACCCTTCGCGGGCACTTCGAGTCCGGCCGGATCATCCTCGACGAGCAGCGCATCTCCGACCAGGACCTGCGCGACGTCGACAAGGTCTTCGTCGTCGCCTGCGGTTCGGCCTACCACTCCGGCCTGGTCGCCAAGTACGCCATCGAGCACTGGACACGGCTGCCGGTCGAGGTCGAGCTGGCCTCGGAGTTCCGCTACCGCGACCCGGTCCTCGACCGCGACACGCTGGTCGTCGCCGTCTCCCAGTCCGGCGAGACGGCGGACACGCTCGAAGCCGTCCGGCACGCGCGCGAGCAGAAGGCGCGCGTCCTGGCCGTCTGCAACACCAACGGCGCGCAGATCCCGCGCGAGTCCGACGCCGTGCTCTACACGCACGCCGGGCCCGAGATCGGCGTCGCCTCGACCAAGGCGTTCCTCGCCCAGATCGCGGCCAACTACCTGGTCGGCCTGGCGCTGGCGCAGGCCCGCGGCACGAAGTACCCGGACGAGGTCGCCCGCGAGTTCGCCGAGCTGGAGGCCATGCCCGCGGCCGTCCAGAAGGTGCTGTCCACTGTGGACCAGGTGCGCGACCTCGGCCGCCGGATCGCCGACTCGAAGGCGATCCTGTTCCTCGGCCGCCACGTCGGGTTCCCGGTCGCCCTCGAAGGCGCGCTCAAGCTCAAGGAACTCGCGTACATGCACGCCGAGGGCTTCGCGGCCGGCGAGCTGAAGCACGGCCCGATCGCGCTGATCGAAGAGGGCCTGCCGGTCGTCGTCGTGATGCCGTCGCCCAAGGGCCGTGCGGTGCTGCACTCGAAGCTGGTGTCGAACATCAGCGAGATCCAGGCGCGCGGCGCCCGCACGATCGTGATCGCCGAAGAGGGCGACGAGACGGTCCGGCCGTTCGCGGACGAGCTCATCGAGGTCCCCGCGGTGCCGACACTGCTGCAGCCGCTGGTGTCCACGGTGCCGCTGCAGGTGCTGGCCGCGGAGATCGCCCGCGCCCGCGGGTACGACGTCGACAAGCCGCGTAACCTGGCGAAGTCCGTGACTGTTGAATAACACAGCGTAGAGAGGCTCCGCCGTGCAGGGAATCTGGACCACGGAACGGATTCGCGAGGCGGAGGGGCGGGCGTTCGCCGTGACGCCCGAAGGCGAGTTGATGCGCCGAGCGTCCTTCGGGCTCTCGGTGCAGCTGGCGGACTTCCTCGGAGACCACACCGGTGCGGTCTCCGGCCGCCGGGTCGTGCTGCTGGTCGGCTCGGGCGACAACGGCGGCGACGCGCTCTGGGCCGGGGCTTTCCTGCGCCGACGCGGGGTCGCCGTCACGGCGATCCTGCTCAAGCCCGAGAAGGCGCACCCCGCCGGTCTCGAGGCACTGAAGCGGGCCGGCGGCCGGATCGTGTCCCCCGAGGACGGTCCACAGTGGATCGCGAAGGCCGACGTCGTGGTCGACGGCATCATCGGGATCTCCGGCAAAGGCGGTCTGCGTCCGGATGCGGCCCGGCTCGTCGAGCTGGTCGAGGCGCCGATCGTCGCCGTCGACCTGCCCAGCGGCGTCGACCCGGACACCGGCGCCGTCGACGGCCCGGCGGTGAAGGCGGCCCGCACGGTGACGTTCGGTGCGCTCAAGCCGGTGCACGCGTTGGCGCCCACCCACTGCGGCGAGGTCGTGCTGGTCGACATCGGCCTCGAGCTGGCCGACCCCGACCTGCGGCGGCTCGACATCGTGGACGTCGCCGCGGCTTGGCCGGTGCCCGGGCCCGAAGACGACAAGTACAGCCAGGGCGTGGTCGGAATCGCGGCGGGCTCGGCGACCTACCCGGGCGCGGCGGTGCTGGCGGCGGGTTCGGCGGTGCGCGCGACGGCGGGCCTGGTGCGCTACGCGGGCCACGCGGCCGACGTCGTCCGGTCGCAGTGGCCGGAGATCATCGCGACGGGCACGGTCGCGGACGCCGGGCGCGTCCAGGCGTGGGCGGTCGGACCGGGCATCGGCACCGGCTCCGAGGGGCGTGACGTGCTGCGGCACGTGCTCGGCCAGGGCGTCCCGGTCTGCGCGGACGCCGACGCGACGACGATCATCGCGAAGTCCCCGGAGGTCCTGGACGCCCGTGACCCGGACACACCGCTGGTGCTGACCCCGCACGCGGGCGAGTACGAGCGCCTGATGGGCCGTAAGCCCGGCGCGGACCGGGTGGCGGCAGCGCGCGAAGCGGCGAAGAAGTACGACGCGGTCGTGCTGCTGAAGGGGCACGTCACGGTGATCGCGGCTCCGGACGGCCGGGTCGCGGTCAACACCCCGCGTGGGGCCTGGCTGGCGACGGCGGGCTCGGGCGACGTGCTGTCGGGCCTGGTGGGCGCCCTGCTGGCGGCGGGCCTGGACCCCTGGCTGGCGGCCGCGGCGGCGGCCCACGTGCATTCGCTGGCGGGCGCGATCGCGGCCCAGAACGCCCCGACGTCGGCGTCGGGCCTGGTCCACGCGATCCCGGAGGCGATCCGCGCGATCCGCTCGCTGACGTCCTGAGAAGACTTATCGAGTTCTCTGTTAACTCCGGGCGCTAAATCTGGTAAGAATGCCGTGTGAGCGGCGGCACAGCACCTGGAGACCGGAAGACCCGGCCGTCCGATGCCGTCGTCGAACAGCGGCGGCAGGACATCCTCGACCACGTCATCGAGCAGGGCGAGGCCCGCATCGACGACCTGACGACGAGGTTCCGGGTCAGCCTGATGACCATGCACCGCGACCTCGACGACCTCGCCGAGCGCCGTCTCCTGCGCAAGCTGCGCGGCAAGGTCGAGGCCTACCCGGCCCTCACCATCGAGACCGCCGCCCGCTTCCGAGACACCCTTCACCACGGTGAGAAAGAGGCCCTCGGCGAAGCGGCCGCGAACCACGTCCAGCCCGGCCAGACCGTCTTCGTCGACGACTCCACCACGCTCCTCCCGCTGGTCAAGCGCCTCGCCGAGATCGACGCCCTCACCGTCGTCACGAACTCGCTGCACGCCGCCCGGCTGCTCGGCTCGAAGGTCGACGTCGTACTGGCGGGCGGCCGGTACTCGCCCGAGTACGACTCCTGCTCCGGCCCCGAGGTCCTGAACCTGCTCGACTCCCTCCGCGCCGACGTCTCGTTCGTCTCGGTCACCGCCGTCGCCGTCGGGCGGCTGTTCCACCCCGACCGCGACTACGCCGAGCTGAAGAAGGCGGCGCTGCGGGTCGCGAACCGGACGGTCCTCGTCGTCGACCACTCGAAGTTCGGCCGCACCGCCACCTACGGGCACGGCGACGTCGGCGACTACGACCTGCTGATCACCGGCGAAACCACGCCGACCGAGGAGATCGAGGCCGCGCTCAACGCCGGTACCGCGATCGAGATCGTCGAACACGTCGCAGAGGGGCAGCCCTATGACAGCTGAGCTGGTCGCCGGCATCGACTCGTCCACGCAGTCGACCAAGGTCGTCGTGTGCGACGCCGAAACCGGCGAGATCGTCCGCACCGGCCGCGCGCCGCACCCCGAGGGCACCGAGGTCGACCCCGCCGCCTGGTGGGACGCCTTCGGTGAAGCCACGAAGGGCCTGCTCGACGACGTCAAGGCCATCGGCGTCGGCGGTCAGCAGCACGGCATGGTCACCCTCGACGAGGACGACGAGGTCGTCCGCCCCGCGCTGCTGTGGAACGACACCCGCTCCGCGCAGTCGGCGCTCGACCTCATCGACGAGCTCGGCGGGCCGTCGGTCTGGGCGAAGTCGGTCGGCTCGGTGCCGGTCGCCAGCTTCACCGTCACGAAGCTGCGCTGGCTGGCCGACCACGAGCCGGAGCTCGCCGACCGCGTCGCCCGCGTGCTGCTCCCGCACGACTGGCTGACCTGGAAGCTCACCGGCGGCGCCCCGGTCACCGACCGCGGCGACGCGTCCGGCACCGGGTACTTCTCGCCGTCCGACAACGCCTACCGCCTCGACGTCCTGGCCCACGCCTTCGGCGGCCGGACGCCGGAGCTGCCCACCGTCCTCGGCCCGGCCGACACCGCCGGCCACACCCCGGACGGAGTGCTCGTCTCCGCGGGCACGGGCGACAACATGGCCGCCGCCCTCGCGCTCGAGCTGCAGCCGGGCGACGTCGTCGTCTCGCTGGGCACCAGCGGGACCGTGTTCGGCGTCGCCGAAACCGGCGCGGCCGACGCGTCCGGCGAGGTGGCCGGGTTCGCCGACGCCACCGGCCGGTTCCTGCCGCTCGCCTGCACGCTCAACGCCGCGCGCGTCCTCACCGCGACGGCGGCCATGCTCGGCGCGACGCTGAGCGAGTTCGACCGGCTGGCGCTGCGGGCCGAGCCCGGCGCCGGCGGCCTGACCTTCCTGCCCTACCTCGACGGCGAGCGCACCCCGAACCTGCCCGGCGCGACCGGCTCGCTGACCGGGCTGACCAGGGTGAACATGACCCCGGAGAACCTCGCGCGCAGCGCCGTCGAAGGCATGCTCTGCGGCCTCGCCGCCGGCCTCGACGCGGTGCGCGCGCACGGCCTCGACGTCGGCCGCGTGCTGCTGATCGGCGGGGGCGCGCAGTCGGCCGCCGTCCGCGCGGTCGCACCGCTGGTGTTCGGCGTGCCCGTGCAGCTGCCCGACGTCGCCGAGTACGTCGCCATCGGCGCGGCGCGGCAGGCGGCCTGGGCCCTGACTTCCAGTGCGGAACCCCCGTCCTGGCAGGAAAACACGAAAGCCCGGCTCGAGCTGGACGAGCCGACCGAGGCGCAGCGCGCCGAGGGCCACCGGATCCAGCAGCGCCACCTCGAAGCCCGCGAAGCGGCGTACGGGGTCCGGCGGAATCTCGGAGAGGACTGACCGATGGCTTCCATCACCTACGACAAGGCGACCCGGCGCTACGCCGGTTCGGAGCGCCCCGCGGTCGACGCGCTGGACCTGGAGATCGCCGACGGCGAGTTCCTGGTGCTGGTCGGCCCGTCCGGCTGCGGCAAGTCGACCAGCCTGCGCATGCTCGCCGGCCTCGAGGACATCGACGACGGCGCCGTCTGGATCGGCGACCGCGACGTCACGCAGCTGCCGCCGCGCTCGCGCGACATCGCGATGGTGTTCCAGAACTACGCGCTGTACCCGCACATGACGGTCGCGCAGAACATGGGCTTCGCGCTGAAGATCGCCGGGCGTCCCGCGTCCGAGATCAAGCAGAAGGTCCTCGAGGCCGCGAAGCTGCTCGACATCGTGGACTACCTCGACCGCAAGCCGAAGGCGCTCTCCGGTGGTCAGCGCCAGCGCGTCGCGATGGGCCGCGCGATCGTCCGCGAGCCGCAGGTCTTCCTGATGGACGAGCCGCTGTCGAACCTCGACGCGAAGCTGCGAGTGTCGACGCGTACGCAGATCGCCGCGCTGCAGCGCCGCCTCGGCGTCACCACGGTCTACGTCACGCACGACCAGGTCGAGGCCATGACGATGGGTGACCGCGTCGCCGTGCTGTCGGACGGTCTGCTGCAGCAGTGCGACACCCCGCGCGCCCTGTACGACCGGCCCGCGAACGCTTTCGTCGCCGGGTTCATCGGCTCGCCTGCGATGAACCTCGCCACCGCGAAGCTGACGGCCGACGGGGCCGAGGTGGGCGGCGCGCGCGTGCCGCTGACCCGCGAGACGATCGCCGCCGCCGACGGCGACACCGTGACCCTGGGCTTCCGCCCCGAGGCCCTCGAGGTCGTGACGAACGAGGACGGCGCCCTGCCGATCAAGGTGGACCTGGTCGAGGAGCTCGGCTCGGACGCCTTCGTCTACGGCAAGCTCGCCCAGACCGACGCCGACGACACCCGGCCCAACGTCGTCGTCCGGGTCGACCCGCGCACGCCGCCGGCCATGGGCGACACCCTGCACCTGCGGATCCGCCCCGACGAGCTGCACGTGTTCTCCGCCACGTCCGGGCTGCGCCTGCCCTGACCTCGGGTCATGGGAAACTGGGAGTCGCCATGACTCCCAGTTTCTCCCGCGCCCGGGTCGACATCGACCTCGACGCGATCCGCCACAACCTCACCCTGCTGGGCGCCCGCGCGCCCGGTGCCGAGGTGATGGCCGTGGTGAAGGCCGACGCCTACGGCCACGGCGCGCTGCCGGTGGCGCGCGCCGCGGTCGAGGCCGGCGCGGGCTGGCTCGGCACGTGCTCGCTCGGCGAGGCCCTGGCCCTGCGCGAAGCCGGGATCACGACCCGGCTGTTCAGCTGGCTGGACACTCCGGACGTCGACTTCGCGCCGGGCATCGAGGCCGGCGTCGACCTCGCGGCCAGTTCCGTGGGTGAGCTACGCCGCATCGCGGCCGCCACGCCGGTGGGTACCCGGGCTCGTGTGCACCTCAAAATCGACACCGGGCTCTCGCGCAACGGCTGCCCGCCCGCCCAGTGGGCCGAGCTGGTCGAATCGGCGGCCGCCGAACCGCGGGTCGAAGTCGTCGCGATCTGGTCCCACCTCGCGTGCGCGGACGAGCCGGACCACCCGGCGACCGACCTCCAGGCGAAGCGGTTCGCCGAGGCCTACGACGCCGCCCGCGCCGCCGGGCTCGACCCGAAGCGGCACCTGGCGAACTCCGCGGCCTTGCTCACCCGGCCGGACCTGCACTTCGACATCGTCCGCCCGGGCATCGCGATGTACGGGCTGAATCCGGTGCCGCAGGCCGAAGACCTGCGCCCGGCCATGACGTTCCGGTCCACGGTCGCGCTGGTCAAGCGCATCGAAGCCGGCGAATCGGTTTCCTACGGCCACACCTGGACGGCTTCGCGCGACACGAACCTGGCGCTCGTGCCGGCCGGGTACGCCGACGGCGTCCCGCGGTCGCTGTCCGGGCGGATGGACGTCTGGCTCGGCGGGCAGCGGCGGCCGGTGGCCGGGCGGGTCTGCATGGACCAGCTCGTCGTCGACTGCGGTGACTTCGAGCCGTCCGTCGGCGATGAGGTCGTCCTGTTCGGCGCCGGTGGGAACGGCGAGCCGACGGCCCGGGAATGGGCCGACAAGCTGGGCACCATCGACTACGAGGTCGTCACCTCGATGTACCGCCCGCGGGTGCGGCGCCGGTATCTGGGAGAGCGCTCGTGACACCTTCACGTCGACTGCTGGCCATCGCCGGCGGGGTCGGGGCCATCGCCACCGGGACGGCCGCCGCCGCAATCGTCGCCGCGCAGCAGCGGCGGCACAGTGAGGATCCGTACGTGGACGAGCCGCTGGGGGAGCTGAAGCCCGACCGCGTCTACACGGTCGCGGCCGACGACGGCACGCCGCTTTCGGTCGAGGAGATCGACCCGGGGGACGGCGGCAAGCCCGAACTGACTGTCGTGGGGGTACACGGCTTCGCGCTTTCGCGGCGCTGCTGGCACTTCCAGCGTCGCGACCTCGAGTCGCTTCGGCTGCCGCGCGTGCGTCAGGTGTACTACGACCACCGCGGCCACGGCCTGTCCGGCGCGGCTTCGGCGGAGAACTCGACGATCGAGCAGCTGGCGCGCGACCTCGACGTCGTGCTGCGGTCCGTGGTGCCGGACGGGCCCCTCGTGCTGATGGGGCACTCGATGGGCGGCATGGTGATCATGGAGCTGGCCGCCGAGTTTCCTTCCTTGTTCGAAGAGCGTGTCGAAGGCGTCGCGTTCATCGCGACCGCGGCGGGCGAAGTGGGCGCACGCGGGTTGCCGCGTTCGCTGCTCTCGAAGTACAACCCGCTGACGCGCGCCGCCGGCGGTCTCGCCGGCTGGCAGCCGGGGCTGGTGGAGTTCGTTCGCGCCGCGGGTGGGCAGCTGACGCGCCAAGCCGTGCGGCGCTTGGCTTTCGGCAGCCGCGACGTCGCGCCGAGGCTGGTCGACTTCATGCTCGAAATGCTCGAGGTGACGCCGGTCCGCGGGCTCGTCAACTTCGTCGACACGCTCGGCAGCCACAACCGGTACGCGGCGCTGGCCGGGTTGAAGCACGCGGAAGTGCTGGTCATCGGCGGCGATTCGGACCGGTTCACGCCGTTCTCGCACGCCGAGCGGATCGCGTCCGAGCTGCCCGACGCGGAGCTGGTGCGCGTGCGCGGCGCCGGGCACATGGTGCTGCTCGAACAGCCCGAGCTGGTGACCAGCCACCTGATCGATCTCCTGCAACGCTGTTCCGGTGTGGACGGCATGACTTCAGCCCGGCGAAACTGGTGGTGGCAGCGTTGACGCATCTGTACCCGAAGCCCGAAGACACGATGGAGTTCGGGCGGTCCCTCGGCCGTTCGCTGCGCGCGGGCGACCTGGTGCTGCTCGCGGGTCCCCTCGGCGCGGGCAAGACGACGCTGACCCGCGGCATCGCGGACGGCCTCGGCGTCGGCGGCCGCGTCAGCTCCCCGACGTTCGTCCTGGCCCGCGTCCACCCGGCGGGCGCGGCGGGAGTGCCGCTGGTGCACGTGGACGCGTACCGCCTCGGCGGTGACCTGTCCCAGCTGGACGACCTCGACCTGGACACCGACCTGGAACGCTCGGCCATCGTGGTCGAGTGGGGCGAGGGTTCGGCGGAACGGCTGTCGGCCGACTACCTGGTGGTGCGGCTGGACCGCCGCGAGGACGACGTCCGCGAGGTCACCCTGGAACCGCACGGCACCTGGGTCGACCGGGTTCCGGAGCTCGCCAAGACCTCGTGAGTGAGAAACAGTGTTCTAACCCTGTTTCTCACTCACGAGGTAGCTGCGGTCAGCCGCCGTTGTATTGCTGGTAGGCCGGTGCCCGGAAGGTCCTGGCGCCGGCGCCCGCGATCTTGTCGACCGCGCGCAGGAACTTCGGCCCCATCTTCGCGCTCGCCTGCCGGACCGGGTGCGTGGCCCCGAAGTCCTCCGGGTTCGCCTGGCCGTGCGCGAACATCGAGTAGATCAGCACCGGCTTGCCCGCGGCGTCGAACATGATGCCCGCCTCGTTGCGGCCGTCGTTCAGCCAGCCCGCCTTCGTGGCGATCCTCGCCCGATCGACGGACGACATCTCCCGGCGGATACCGTCGGTGAACGCCACCTGCGACCGCAGGATGGACAGCAGGTACTCCGTCGACGCCGGGCTCAGCAACGTGCCCGCGACCAGTGCCTTCAGCAGGTCGTGGGTCTCGCGCGGAGTGGTCTGGCCGAGGAAGTAGCGGTTCGGGTTGGCCACCGGCGTGACCTGGGTCTTGGGGAAGCCCTTGGTCACCAGGATCTGGTTGATCTCGGCCGCCGGAACCACGAGCCCCACCAGCCGGACGCACGTGTCGTCCGAAACCGTGAGGAACAGCGACAGGACGTGCCCCAGCGTGAACGCGCTCGGGTACGCCTGGTCCAGGATGATGATGCCGTCACCACCCGGCACGACGATGCTCGCCGGCACCTGGACCTGCTGGTCCAGGGTGAGCAGGCCACGGTCGATCTTGTCCATCAAGGTGACCGCGACGGCCACCTTGTTGACGCTGTACGCCTCGACGATCTCGTCGGACGCCACGTCGACGGCCACCTCGTCGGCCACGCTGATGTAGGAGTTCCAGATGCCGCCTGCCTCAGCGGCCGCGGTGTCGTAGACGCGCCGCACTTTCTGCCTGGCCCGGTCCGGTGTGGCCGGGCTGGCCTCGATGTCTGCTTCCTGCGCGTACGCGGGAGAGCCGGCCAGAATGCTTCCAGCGGCGACGGCGGTCCCCAAACCGAACGCCGCTCGCCTGTTGAGTCGATACCCCATCGCAAGATCCAACCACGGATGGACCCGTCGGCGGCACAAAGCTCGCGAAGAGGTCGTGAGTGAGAAACAGTGTTCTAACCCTGTTTCTCACTCACGACCGCGCGGGCGACCCCGAGGTCCACCAGGTCCTGTGGCCGCAGGTGCAGCTGGTTGGCGATGTCCGGCACCTCCGAAGCCGGTCGCTTCAGGATTGCCGCCGCGGCTTCCGGGGAGGTCACCGAGAAGTACGCGTCCGGGGTCACCCACGTCGACTCCAGGGCCGCGAACGCCAGTGCGCCGCCCGAGCCGCCCTCGCCGATCACCAAGGTCGTCACCGGGATCGAGGCCGTCGCGACCGCTTCGAACATCGCCGCGATCGCGCCGCCCGCGCCGGCCTGCTCGGCCGCCGCGTCGTTCGCCGCGCCCGGGGTGTCGACCAGGGTCAGCACCGGGATGCCCAGCCGGGAAGCCAGCTTGACCAGCCGCGCCGCCGTCCGGAAGCCCGAAGGCAACGTCGGTGTGCCGCACTGGGCCGCGTACGCGATCGTCCGGCCGTCGCGCCAGCCGAAGCCGCACAGGACACCCGGGTCGACGCCGCCGGTGCGGTCGCCGCTGACGTCCGAGCGCCAGTCGAAGTACGCGTCGAGGTACTCGACGGCTCGCGGCCGACGCGGGGAACGCGCGGCCTCCACCGCTTCCCAGCCCGTCGAAGGCAGCGAAGCCGCTCGTAGCGCCGAAGGTGGCGGAGCGGCCGCCGACGAGCGTGCGGTCAGCAGCCGCAGCCACCGTTCCAGGGTCGGGCCGAGCGCGTCCGGGGACACCAGAGCGTCGACCTGACCCCACTCGTACTTGGCCTCCGCCGTGTACGCCTCCGGCGAGCCGTCCGGACGCACTCGCGAGCCCGCGAAGCCGACCTGTGCTTCCGGCAGCGCGAGGATGACGTCGGCACCCGCGCCGAGCGTCGCCCAGCCGCCGCCGGTCGTCGGGTCGCGCAGCACGGAGATCTGCGGGATGCCCGACGCCCGCGTCAGCGCCGACGCCCGGGCCACCCGCTGCAGCTGCATCAACGCGCGCATGCCCTGCTGCATGCGGCTGCCGCCGGTCGAAATCAGCGATACCACCGGCAGCCGCGCGTCGCGCGCGTGCGCGAACGCCGCCTCGATCCGGTCGCCGGTGCGCTGCCCGAGCGACCCGCCGAGGAACCCGAACTCGAACGCGATCAGCACGGCCTCGACGTCGCCGACCTTCGCCGTCCCGCAGACGACGGACTCCTTCTCACCGGTGCGCTCTTCGGCGGCGGAGCGTGCTTCGCGGTAGCCGGGCCAGCCGATCGGCCCGTCGGCCGGCTCGTCGCGCAACGGCGTGGGGAACTCCACGAAGCCGTTGGCGATCGCCCCGACGACCTCGCGCGCCGGCTGCCTAGTCACCGAGCGCCCGCTTCATGACCTTGCCCATGTCGTTGCGCGGCAACGCGTCCAGGTAGCGGACGACCCGCGGGCGCTTGTGCGGCGCGAGCAGCTTCGCGACGTGGTCGGCCAGCTCCTCCGCGCCGGGTGGCTCCCCGTCGGGCACGATCCACGCGACGATCCGCTCGCCGAGGTCGTCGTCCGGCTCGCCGGTGACGGCCGCCTCCGCGACACCGGGGTGTTCGAGCAGCGCGTTCTCGATCTCGCCGGCGCCGATCTTGTAGCCGCCGCTCTTGATCAGGTCGGTCGCCTTGCGCCCGACGATCTGCACGTACCCGTCGGAGTCGCGGGTGGCCATGTCGCCGGTGCGGAACCAGCCGCCGTCGAACGCGGCCGCCGTCGCGTCCGGGCGGTTGAGGTACTCGGTGAACAAGTTGGGCCCGCGCACCTGGATCTCGCCGACGCTGTCGAGGTCCTCGATCGTCTCGCCGGCTTCGCCGACCAGCCTGAGCTCGACGCCGCGCAGCGGGACGCCGACGGTGCCGGGCTTGCGCTCGCCGTCCGCGCGGACGCTCGTGTTCATCAGCGTCTCGGTCATCCCGTAGCGCTCGACGACCTGCTGGCCGGTCGCCGCGGTGATCCGCTGGTGGTCGTGCACCGGTAGCGCGGCCGACCCGGAAACCAGGAGCCGTGCGTTCTTCAGCGCCTCCGCCAGTGCGGTGTCCGTGGCGACCTCGCCGGCGATGCGGTGGTACATCGTCGGGACGCCGAACAGCATGGTCGCGCCGGTCGCCAGCTCGCGCGTGACGCCTTCGGTCGAGAAGCGGCCGAGGTGGCGCACCGAACCGCCGCGGCGCAGCGGGCCGAGGATGCCGAGGATCAGGCCGTGCACGTGGAACAGCGGGAGCCCGTGCACGAGGACGTCTTCGCCGGTCCAGCCCCAGGCGTCCTCGAGAGCGTCGAGCGTCGTCGCGATCGACCGGCGGGGGAGGACGACGCCCTTGGGCGGGCCGGTGGTGCCCGACGTGTAGACGATCAGCGCGGGCGTCTCGGGGTCCGGCTCGTCCGGGATCGGCGTGGCTTCGCCGGTCAGCGGGATGTCATGGCGGGGCAGCGCCGCCAGGCCTTCGGGCAGCTCGACGCCCGGTTCGGCCAGCACCAGCTCCGGTTCGCTGTCGGCGAGGATGTGGGCCAGCTCACGCTCGCCGATCTTCGGGTTGAGCGGCACGGCCGGGACGCCGGCCAGCAGCGCGGCCACGACGGCGACGCTCGTGTGGAGAGTCGGGGTCGCCCAGACCGCGACCCGGCCACGGGGCAGCCCGGCGGCGAGACCGCCGGCGACCGCGGCGAGTTCACGGTAAGCAAGAGCCTGTTCGCCGAACCGGAGGGCTTCCTTGCCCGAACCTGACGCGAGGGTGGGGAACAACGGGTCGGGCACCGCGGGGACCTCCCAGAGTCGCACTCGCCCCGCACGTTACCGTGCGGATCAGTCCCCTGCAGCAAGCGGCCGAAGGCCCTGGTCGTACGCTTGCTTACCGTGTTGGTACTGGCGATCGATACCTCGACCCCGGCGGTCACCGCGGGCGTCGTCGAGGCGGACGGCGACGGGGTCGAGACGCGCGGCGAACGCGTCACAGTGGACCCTCGCGCCCACGGCGAGCTGATCATGCCGCACGCGCTGGCCGCCGCCGAGGCCGCCGGAGTGTCGCTCAAGGACCTCGACGCGATCGTCGTCGGCGTCGGGCCCGGCCCCTTCACCGGCCTGCGCGCCGGGATGGCCACCGCCGCCGCGCTCGGGCACGCCCTCGGCCTCCCGGTGTACCCCGTCTGCAGCCTCGACGCGCTGGCCGCCGACGTCGTCCGGAGCGACAGCGCTTTCCTCGTCCTCACCGACGCCCGCCGCCGCGAGGTCTACTGCGCCGCGTACGACGCCGCCGGGAACCGCACCGACGGCCCGCACGTCCAGCGCCCGGCCGAGCTGGAGACCGGGATCGAGGTCGCGGCCGGCGACGGCGCGGTGCTGTACGCCGACGCGCTCGACGTCCAGCCGATCGAGCCGCGCTTCCCGTCGCCCGCCGGCTTGGTGAAGGTCGCGCGGAGTGCGTTGCTGGCGAAGGAAACGCCCGCGCCGCTGACGCCCCTGTACCTGCGCCGTCCCGACGCCGCCGAGCCCACCGCGCCGAAACGGGTGACCGCGCCGTGAGACTCGAGCCGCTGCGCCGCCGGGACATCGCCCGGTGCGTCGAGATCGAGCAGATCCTCTTCCCCGGCGACGACCCGTGGAGCTCCCGCGCCTTCCACTCGGAGCTGGACGCGGGCAACTTCTACCTCGCCGCGCGCCCGGACGAGAGCGACGAGCTGCTCGGGTACGCCGGGCTCGCCGTCGTCGGACGCCGGCGCGGCGAGTACGAGGCGACCGTGCACACCATCGGCGTCGCGCCCGAGCACCAGCGGCGAGGCATCGGCAAGGCGCTGCTGCGGGCCCTGCTGGAGCGGGCCGACGAGTTCGAGGCGCCGGTGTTCCTCGAGGTCCGCACGGACAACGACTCGGCTCTCGCGCTGTACGAGAGCCACGGCTTCGAACGGCTCGGCATCCGGAAGCGCTACTACCAGCCCTCCGGCGCCGACGCGTACACGATGGTCCGCCCGGCGCGGACGCGAGACGAGGTGGCGGGCTGATGTCACGCATCATCATGGGCATCGAGAGCTCGTGCGACGAGACCGGCGTCGGCCTGGTCCGCCTGCACGACGACGGCACGGTCGAGCTGCTCGCCGACGAGGTCGCTTCCAGCGTCGAGCAGCACGCCCGGTTCGGCGGCGTGGTGCCCGAGGTCGCGAGCCGCGCGCACCTCGAGGCGATGGTCCCGACGACTTCGCGTGCCTTCGAAAAAGCCGGGCTCGCACTGTCCGATGTGGACGCCATCGCGGTGACGGCCGGCCCTGGCCTGGCCGGTGCGCTGCTGGTCGGCGTGTCCGCGGCGAAGGCTTACGCGACGGCGCTGGACGTGCCCTTGTACGGCGTCAACCACCTGGCCGGGCACATCGCGGTGGACACGCTGCAGCACGGGCCGTTGCCGACGCCGTGCCTGGCGCTGCTGGTCTCCGGTGGGCACACCCAGCTGCTGCGCGTCGACGACATCGCGTCGGAGATCACCGAGTTGGGGTCCACTGTGGACGATGCAGCTGGTGAGGCGTACGACAAGGTTGCGCGTGTGCTGGGCCTGCCGTACCCGGGCGGTCCGCCGATCGACAAGGCGGCTAAGAACGGGAATCCTTCCGCGATCGCGTTCCCGCGTGGCATGACGGGTCCGCGCGACGCGAAGAACGACTTCTCGTTTTCGGGCTTGAAGACGTCGGTGGCGCGCTGGGTCGAGGGTGCGGCTCGGCGCGGTGAGGAGATCCCGGTGGACGACGTTGCTGCGTCGTTCCAGGAGGCCGTTGCGGATGTGCTGACCATGAAGGCGATTCGTGCGGCGAAGGAGCAGGGGATTGGCACGATCGTCATCTCGGGTGGCGTTGCGGCGAACTCGCGGCTGTCGTCGCTGGCGGCTGAGCGCTGTGCCGCGGCCGGGATCGAGCTGCGGGTTCCGCGGCCGCGGCTGTGCACGGACAATGGGGCGATGATCGCGGCGCTGGGTGCGCATGTGGTGGCGGCCAAGCGTCCGACCGCGTCGCTGGACTTCAGTGCTAACCCGGCTCTGCCGGTGTCGGTGGTGTCGCTCTAGGGGCGTCCGCCACCCCGCTCGCCCATTGTGACTACGGCCGGCGGCACCGGGTCAAGACGGGAAAGATGCCTTGACCCGGCGTCGCCGGCCGTGTTCTGGCTTCGGATCGGGGTTGCGGGGGGTGTGGGTCCCTTTCTTCCGGGGTGCGCGTCAGGACGCCGCCGCGTGCTTGTGTGCCGGGGAGCCCACGCCCAGTAGCTCCTCGATTGCCGCCACGGCCAGTGCGGCCGCTTTGCCTTCGCCGTAAGGGTTTCCGACCTGCGCCGGCTGTAGCTCGCCGCTCAGCAGACGCGCCGCCGTGTCGGCGATTCGTTCCGTGTCCGTTCCCACCAGCCACGCGCAGCCCGCCTCCACGACCTCCAGCCGCTCGGTGACGTCGCGCAGGACCAGCACCGGTGTGCCGAACGTTGGCGCCTCCTCCTGGATGCCGCCCGAGTCCGTCAGCACAAGTGATGCCAGGCGCAGTGCGCGGACCAGGTCCGGGTACTCCAGCGGGTCCGTCACCGTCACGCGTGGCAGGCCGCCCAGTGCCGCCTCGACCTGGTCGCGGACCTGGGGGTTCGGGTGCGCCGGGAACAGCACCTGCACGTCCGGGTGCTCGGCCACGATCAGCTGCACCGCGGCCAGCGTCCGCTCCAGGGGCTCGCCCCACGACTCACGGCGGTGCGACGTCACGAGTACCAGCCGCTCGTCCGCCTCCGCGATCTCCATCTCCAGCAGCGCCAGCGCCGTGTCGCGCGCCGGGAGGTCGCGTGCCGCGATCTCCAGTACCGCGTCGACCACTGTGTTGCCCGTGACCGCGATCCGTTGCCGCGCAACGCCTTCCGAGCGCAGCGCGGCGGCCGCGCCGAGGGTCGGTGCCAGGTGCAGCGCCGCCAGGCGGGACACCATCTGCCGCGCGCCCTCCTCCGGGAACGGTGCGGTGAGGTCGTGCGTGCGCAGCCCGGCTTCGAGGTGCACCACCGGGATGCCCAGCCAGAACGCCGCCAGCGCGCCGGCGAGCGTCGTCGTGGTGTCGCCCTGGACGACGAGTGCGGCCGGGGCGAACCGGCGCAGGACGTCGTCGAGCGCGGGCAGCAGGCCCGCGACCAGCTCCGCCTGGCCGCCGGTCACGCGCGGCGGCACGTCCAGCCACGCGTCCGCGACCAGGCCGAACGGGGACAGGGCCTGCTCGACCATGCCCGCGTGCTGCCCGCTGTGGACCAGGATCGGCCGCATGGCCGGGTGCTCCTCCAGCGCGAGTGCCAGCGGCGCGAGCTTGAGCGCTTCCGGCCGCGTCCCGGCCAGCAACATCACATCCACCCCGCGGTGCCCCTTCTCCACATCGTCCAGTGTCCAGCAAATCGTCGGCAAGGGCCGCCGGCGTGCGAGGGGCGCACGCCGACGGCCCCGGCCTCAGTGCTCCCGCGCCTGGGAGAGGCGGCGGTTGCGGCGGTGGACGGCGATCAGCGCGACGGTCCCGAGCAGGACCAGGAGCACCCCGACGGCCAGCCACCACCCGACGTCGGCACCGGTGGCGGCGAGGGTGCCCACCCCGCCACCGGCCACGCCGACGCCCGCACCCGGCATCTTGTACATCCGGGCCTCACTCAGGCCTGTGCCGCGCGACGGCGGTAGATCCGCGTCCCGACCGGCAGGGCGATCGCGCCGAGCAGGCCGAGCCCGATCCACAGCCCCGCGCCGGACGCCAGCGGCATCGGCGGCGCGGCTGGGCCGCAGGTCGCCGAGGACACGATCACGTCACCCGAGCCGAGTGCGCCGACGACGCCACCGAGCAGCTTCACGTGGATGGCGTTGACCGTGAGGCTGCCGTCGGCGTTCTTGATCTGCTCGTTGAGGATGATCGTCGCGACGTTGACCAGGCCGATGGCCACCTTGATCTGGGTGTTCGGCGCCGGGTTGGCGTCGACCGCGCCGATGCTGCCGAGCTTCGCGTCGGCCAGCGTGCTGCTGCCCTTCACCCCTTCCTGGGTGGCGGTGCAGACGGCTTCGACGGTCTTGACGCCGACGGTGCCGAGTGCGGCCTTGAGCAGCGGCAGGCCGACGTCGGCGGTGGTCGCCTTCGCCGTCACCGCGCCGGAGTTGTCGTCGCGCTTGGCCTCGGTGGTGATCACGCCGGCGGTCAGGATGCCGGCCGCGTTCGCACTGGCCAGGGTGTTCGTCGTCGGTCCGGCGGTGTTCGCGGCCGCGAGCGGCCCCACCTTGACCGCGGGCTGGCCGAGCAGCGTCACGTTGACGTCGACGCCGTACGCGGAACCGTCGCCGGGGGCCGCCGAAGCGGGGGTCGCGCCGGCGAGCACGACGCTCGCCACGACCGCGGCGAGCAGCCCGCCACGGCGTACGAGGGAGCTCTTCATCAACTGATCCTCCGAATTCGCTGAGTTTCCGGGTGAAAGCGTGACCGCGGGCGCGGATCGATCCTGCCTGCCTCGATTCGGCACGCGAATCGACTATCGCCAAGACCGCCGCGAATAGCACACAAAATGGGGTTGATCACCGGATCGGGTAGTGCTTTCGGGCGTTTTCGCAGGTCGAACCCGACGTCACCCGGTCGGCCTAGCAAGTTCGACGGCGATTCTGCCGAATGGCCGGTCAAACCCCACCTCCGAGTGGAATCGCGGGGCGTCCATGACTTACGCTCGCCCGGGGTCCGCAGCTTGACCGAAGAACCGACACCGAGAGGACCGTCGTGGCCGTAGCGAGCGCTCCGAACTCAGGTACGACGAAGTTTCCCCTGGTCATCGCACTCGGTGCGCTGATGGTCGCGGGGGCCGCGTTGGTGCTGGCCGAGCGGTTCTACCGCGAACTGGAAGTGCGCCTCGCCGGCGTGATCCTCGATCTCATCACTACATCGGGTGTTTATGTAGCGCCCGATCGGGAGTCCGTTTACTTTGGGTTGAGCAGTGCTACTCCATTCGGGTTGAGAATGACGCCGGAATGTTCTTCCGCGTTCCTTTTGCTGCCACTGCTCGTTGTGACGATGGCGATGCTGTACTTCCGGCCAGCCAATGCGAAGCGGCTCTTCTTTTCCCTCGGCATTTCCGCGCTCGTCGTCGTCTTGGTGAATCAACTGCGCATTCTGACGATCGTCGGGCTGGTCCACGAGTTCGGCACCGACGAGGGCTACTACTGGGGCCACACGCTGCTCGGCTCGATGGTCAGCGTGCTCGGTGGCGCCGTCTCGCTGGTCCTGTTCGTCTGGCTGGCCACCCGGAAGAAGAAGGCATGAGCGTCAAGGTCCTGCTGGCGATCACGCAGGCGTTCGCGCTGACGATGAGCGTGGCGTTCCTGGTGTACGTCGTCGTGATCGTCGTGCCGTACCTGCGCCGCAAACCCGCGCCGGTGGGTGATCCGGCGGACTTCACGTGGCACTTCTTCGTGCCGTGCCGCGACGAAGAGTCCGTCATCCGCGAGACCATCCGCTACCTGCGCACGACGTTCCGCAAGGCGCACGTCTGGGTCGTCGACGACGACTCCGACGACCGCACCGCCCGCGTCGTGCGGATGCTGTGGCGGCGCCACGGCGGTTACGACCCGTACCTGCACCTCGTGCCGCGCGTGCGCCCCGAGGCCCGGACCGGCAAGGGTGACGCCCTCAACGCCGCCTACCGGGCGCTCAACGACTGGATGGGCCCGGAGGCGACCCGCGACGACGTCGTGGTCGTGGTGGTCGACGCCGACGGCCGCCCGGCCCCGAACTGCCTGGAGGTCTGCGCGGCGGACCACCTCTTCGGCGACGCGGGGATCGGCGCGGTCCAGCTCGACGTCTGGATGAGCAACGTCGGCACGCCCCCGCCGACGCGCAACCCCGTCGGCCGCTGGTTCGGCCTGAAGCTGGCGCAGCTGCAGGACCTCGAGTTCCGGACGGCGATCGCGGCGATCCAGACGTCACGCGGCTTCACCGGCACGATCTCCATGGGCGGCAACGGCCAGTTCACCCGGCTCACCGCGCTCGACTCGATCGCCGGCCCCGACGAACAGCCGTGGCGCGGCTCGCTGCTGGAGGACTTCGAGCTCGGCGTCCACCTGCTCACCGAAGGCTGGCGCACCGGGTTCACGCCGGATTCCCATGTGGCGCAGGAGGGTCTGTACAGCCTGCGGCGGTTCCTGGTGCAGCGCACGAGGTGGGGCCAGGGCACCATGCAGTGCGCGCGGTACCTGCGGCGGATCTGGGACTCGCCGCACGTCAGCACGCTCGGCGCGGCGGAGATGATGTACTACCTGGCCCAGCCGTGGCTGCAGCTGCTCGGCTCGCTGCTGTACCCGATCCCGTTCATCCTGCTGATCGCGAGCACCGCGGGCGACCCGGCGCAGATGTGGACGTGGTTCACCGGCGGCGCATGGATCCTCTTCGCCATCTACGGCTCGTTCGGGCTGCTCCCGTTCCTCGTCTGGGGCCCGATCTACCAGCTGAAGTGCTTGCGCAGCCGCAATGTGTTGCGCGGCATCGGTCTCGGCTTCGCCTACGCGGCGTACATCTACACGTTCTACGTGACGTCGTGGCGCGCGCTGTTCCGCCTGATCCGCGGCCGCAACGGCTGGGCGAAGACGCGCCGCAACACCGAGCAGGCGGCCGGGGCGAAGGTCGCGCTCGACGCGTGAGCGCGACCTCCGCCCTCGGTCAGAAGGCCGGGAGGATCCGGACGTCGTCCGCCTTGACGAACGCGATCCGGTGCCCGAACTGGATCTGGACGTACTTGAGCTTGCCCTTCACCACCACGTGGTCGGCCACGTCGAACGTCGTGGCCGAGTAGTACTCCGAGCCGACCGTCCCGGCCGAGGAGTACTTCTGCCCGGCCGCCAGCGTGTACGGCAGCGGCGTGATGGCCTGCACCTTGACGTTCGCCGGGTAGGCCTCGGGCTCGGGGTACGCGCGCCCGTAGACCGGGATCGTCGCCAGCCCCGGCTTCGGGGTCACCACGAGCCCGATCGCGGGCTTCGCGACGCGGGCGCCGCGCGGGTTGTGGAACCAGCCCTTCTGCCCGAGGTACCAGATCGCGGTCCAGTCGCCGCTGACGTCGGCGACGGCGTACCGCTGCCCGGTCGCGGCCCGGCTGCCGACGTCGGAGACGGCCATGGTGGACGGCGAGCCGTCGGTGTGCAGGCCGACGTCCTTCAGCAGCGGCGAGGCGTCATTCGGCTCGGAGTGCAGTACGACGGCCTCGGAACCCCTTGCCGCGCAGGGCGTTCCGACGGCGTCACAGCCGGTGAAGATCGGCTGGTTCTTCGCGAAGTCCGGGTCGATGGTGACCAGCGACGAGCCGGGCAGCCCGAACCCGCCGAGCGGCGCGCCGAGCAGGTCGAAGTAGTGCGACCAGTCCCAGTAGGGGCCAGGGTCCCAGTGCATGCCCGCGATGGTCGACGGGACCGTCCCCGGCACGTTGTCGTGGCCGATGATGTGCGCCCGGTCGAGCGGGATGTCGTACTTGCGCGCGAGGTAGCCGACGAGCTTCGCGCTCGACCGGTACATCGCTTCGGTGTACCAGGTGCCCTTCGCGGCGAAGCCCTCGTGCTCGATGCCGATGGACTTCGCGTTGATGTACCAGTTGCCGGCGTGCCAGGCGACGTCCTTGGTCGGCACGTGCTGCGCGATCAGGCCGTCGTTGGAGCGGATCGTGTAGTGCCAGCTCACGTACGTCGGGTCCTGGGCGAGCTTGAGGACGCTGTCCCAGTAGCCCTCGGTGTCGTGGATGACGATGTGGTCGATCTTCTGGCTGACCGGCCGGTTGGCCAGGTCGTGGTTGCCGTAGTCGTCGTTCGGCAGTTCCTGGTACGGCGCCGGGACCGACTCGCAGGCGACGGTCCTCGGGCACTCGACGTTCGCGGGGTTGCCGGGGTGCTGCTTCGCGGCGACGTCCGGCGTCGCGGCCAGGGTGACCTGCTGACCGTCGTCCGTGGTGCGGGCGACGCCGGTCTTGATCGTGTCGAAGACCTCGTCGGCGAACGTCTGGGCGGCTTCGCCGGTGGATCCGCTGTAGCGCGCCACGGCGTCGTACCAGTCGGCTTGGCCGGCGTGGTACTTCGCGAGCAGGGCGGCGCCGCCCCGGATGTTCTGGGCCGGGTCCGTGCGGAGGGTCTCGGCTGTTTGGCCGGTGAGCTGGGCGGCCTCGTCGATGGTCTGGAGACCCGGTGGGGGAGTGGCGGGACCGGCCTCCGGGTGGAGGGCGGGGCGGGCGTCGTCGCCGCGGGGGTCTTCGGTGCCCTCGTCGTGGTGGGAGGTGGCTGCTCCGGCTTCCCTCACGTCGGTGAGGTGCATGGGGCCGTAGCCGGCCGACGTGCTGGGCGTTCCGGCGTTGAAGTCCCAGCGGGACTCCAGGTAGGAGACGCCGAGGAGGACGTTCTCGGGGACGCCGAACTCGGTGGCCGCGGCGGTGAAGTCGCGTTGGCGTTGTTCGGTGGTGGCTGCTTGGGCCGGGGCGGTGGCCAGCGCGGCGGTGAGGGAGACGGCGGCGGTGAGGACCGCCGCTCTGGAGAGGGGACGGGTTGACATGGGCATAAACCCCCAGGGTTCTGGTGCCAGGTGGTGAGAACCTAACCAGAAACTCACGCCAGGGGTAAGAGGCGGTGACCGCTCCTCGTCGCTCGATTGTTCAACACCGGATACCCGGCCTCACGGGCGCCTTCGGCGTCGCTTCGCGATGAGCTTCGCTCACCCTTGACCCCGGCTCTCCGGCGCTGACTGCGGCGGGGACGAGGGGCGGGGGAGGTCTAGGGCGGTCTGTGTTGGCGCCGGTCAGGGGGTCGTTCGAGGCTGCTTCACACGCCGGTGGGGACCCTCCTTGCACGACTGGCACTCACGTGGCTAGAGTGCTAATCGCACGGCCCGACAGCCCCGGCACCCGCGACGGCGGGGGTGGTAGAGCCGTAACCACATCCTGCCAACGCTTTCGACGACCGTGGAGGTCAACCCGGTGAGCGTGAACATCAAGCCGCTCGAGGACAAGATCGTTGTCCAGACGAGTGAGGCCGAGGAGACGACCGCTTCCGGCCTCGTCATCCCCGACACCGCCAAGGAGAAGCCCCAGGAGGGCAAGGTTCTGGCCGTGGGCCCGGGCCGCATCGACGACAAGGGCAACCGCGTCCCGCTCGATGTCTCCGTCGGCGATGTCGTCATCTACTCGAAGTACGGCGGCACCGAGGTCAAGTACAACGGTGAGGACTACCTGATCCTGTCCGCCCGCGACGTGCTGGCCGTCATCAACTGACGTCCGCTCGCAGCGCATGACGCCCCGGGCCCCGCACAACGCCGGGGAGCGGGGCGTTCTTGCGTTTCAAAGACACCGAAAGGTAAGCGGAACACGCTATGCCCAAGCAGATCAGTTTCGACGAGGACGCTCGTCGCGCGCTGGAGCGCGGGGTGAACAAGCTCGCCGACGCGGTCAAGGTCACCCTCGGCCCGCGCGGTCGTCACGTCGTGCTCGACAAGAAGTTCGGCGGCCCGACCATCACCCTCGACGGCGTGACCGTCGCCCGTGAGATCGAGCTCGACGACCCCTTCGAGAACCTCGGCGCGCAGCTCGCCAAGAGCGTCGCCACCAAGACCAACGACGTCGCCGGCGACGGCACCACGACCGCGACCGTGCTCGCGCAGTCGCTGGTGAAGGTCGGCCTGCGCAACGTCGCGGCCGGCGCCAACCCGACCTCGATCGGCCGCGGCATCGAGGCCGCCGCGGAGAAGGTCATCGAGGTCCTCAAGGCCAAGGCCACCCCGGTCAAGGGCCGCAAGGACATCGCCCAGGTCGGCACCGTCACCTCCCGCGACGCCACCATCGGCGCCCTGCTCGGCGAAGCCGTCGAGAAGGTCGGCGAAGACGGCGTCATCACCATCGAGGAGTCGTCGACCCTGGCGACCGAGCTGGTGATCACCGAGGGCGTCCAGTTCGACAAGGGCTTCCTCTCGGCGCACTTCGCGACCAACCCGGAGGAGCAGAAGGCGATCCTCGAGGACGCCTACATCCTGCTCGTCCGCGAGAAGGTCTCGTCGCTGGCCGAGCTGCTGCCGGTGCTCGAGAAGGTCGTCGAGGCCAAGAAGCCGCTGCTCATCATCGCCGAGGACGTCGACGGCGAAGCGCTGTCCACTCTCGTGGTGAACTCGCTGCGCAAGACGATCACCGCCGTCGCGGTCAAGGCGCCGTTCTTCGGCGACCGCCGCAAGGCGTTCCTGGACGACCTCGCGGTCGTCACCGGTGGCGAGGTCATCTCCGCGGAGATCGGCCGCAAGCTGTCCGACGTCGACCTCGGCGCGCTGGGCAAGGCCCGCCGGATCGTCGTCACCAAGGACGACACCACGATCGTCGACGGTGCCGGCACCAAGGACGCCATCTCCGGGCGGGTCGCGCAGATCCGCAAGGAGATCGAGACCACCGACTCCGACTGGGACCGCGAGAAGCTGCAGGAGCGGCTCGCGAAGCTCGGCGGCGGCGTCGCGGTCATCAAGGTCGGCGCGGCCACCGAGACCGAGCTGAACGAGCGCAAGCACCGCATCGAGGACGCCGTGGCTTCGACCAAGGCGGCCGTCGAAGAGGGCATCCTGCCCGGCGGTGGTTCGGCGCTGGTCCACGCGGTCAAGGAGCTCGAAGGCGGCCTCGGCCTCGAGGGCGACGAAGCGACCGGTGTCCGCATCGTGCGCGACGCGCTGTCCGCCCCGCTGTTCTGGATCGCGACCAACGCGGGCCACGAGGGCGCGGTCATCGTCAACAAGGTCCGGGAGCAGAGCTGGGGCCAGGGCTTCAACGCCGCCACCGGCGAGCTGACCGACCTGCTGGCCGCCGGCATCGTCGACCCGGTCAAGGTGACCCGGTCCGCGGTGGCGAACGCCGCCTCGATCGCGCGTCTGGTGCTGACGACGGAGTCGTCGATCGTCGAGAAGCCGGCCGAGGAAGAGCCCGCCGCGGGCGGCCACGGCCACTCGCACTGATTCAGGCGAGAGCGGGGCGGTACTCCCTCGGGAGTGCCGCCCCGCTTCTTTGTGTCCGGAACAGCACGAAGGGCGGCACCCCACCCGGTGCCGCCCTCCGATGTCTGTGGGGCGCTCAGCCGCCGGACATGCTGAGCGCGCGTTTGTCGGACTTGATGAGGTGCTCCCGCTCGGACTCCGAGAGCCCGCCCCAGATGCCGTAGGGCTCGTGCACGGCCAGCGCGTGGCTGCGGCACATCTCCAGGACGGGGCAGCTCAGGCAGACCGCCTTCGCCCTGGCCTCCCGCCGTGCCCGCGCCGGGCCGCGCTCGCCGTCCGGGTGAAAGAAGGACGCGCTGTCCATCCCCCGGCACGACCCTTCGAGCTGCCAGTCCCACATGTCGGCGTTGGGTCCTGGGAGCCTGCGCGTGTCTGCCATCCTGACCGCCTCCGTCAATCGGTCGATGCCGCTAGCTGCTCTGCTGTGGTGCCGATACTCCATTCGGTGCAACGGCGGTAACGTTAGAAGCGCGCCAATAGTTGTTCAAGCGATTCGGTTCGATTCAGCCGTTAGGCATCCCCCGGATGTGTGAGCAGGGGTTTCGCCTCCGGTTGCCGACTGCGCTGAGTGCCTGGATATTGAGGCTCGTGGGAGCTGGGTCGGGTACCGAAGAACCCACCCTGCCGGTGGCCTCGGTCGCCCGCCGGCTCGGGGTCGCGCCGTCCACCCTCCGAACCTGGGACCGCCGCTACGGGCTGGGTCCCAGCCGGCACACCGACGGCCGTCACCGCCGCTACGGCAGCTCCGACATCGGCCGCCTCGAACTGATGCAGCGAGCGTTGCTGAGCGGCGCGTCGACGGCCGAGGCCGCGCGCTACGCCCTCGAGCAGATGCCGCGCTCCGGGCCGCCCCAGCCGGAGGAGCCCGAGGACCCTCCGGGGGTGTCCGGCGCCGACGACGGACTCGAGGTCCGTTCCCGACTGGCCCGCCGCCTGAGCACGGCGGCGCTGGCGATGGACGTGGGCGCGGTCCAGCGGATGCTCGCGGACACGATCGCCGAGCTGGGCGTCCTCCCGGCGTGGACGGGCGTGGTCGAGCCGGTGCTGTCGGCCCTGGGAGCCCGCTGGCGCGGCGCGAGCGCGGGCGCGGAGGTCGAGTACCTGCTGGCGGAGTGCGTGTTCGCGGCGCTGGTCCGCGCGACCCCGGTGCTGGACGAGCCCCGCAACACGCGCCCGGTGCTGCTGGGCTGCGTCCCGGAGGAGCGCGACTCGATGCCGATGTACGCACTGGCGGCGTCCCTGGCCGGCCGCCGCATCGGGGCGCAGCTGTTCGGGGTGCCGTTGCCGGCGGAGGTGCTGGCGGTGGCGGTCCGCCGCAGCGCGCCGGCGGCGGTGGTCCTGTGGGCCCACCGCCGCGGGGTGGCGGACACGCGGCTGTTCGCGAGGGTGTCCCGGGGCAGGCAGCGGAGCCGGCTGTTCGCGTGCGGGCCCGGATGGGACCCGGCGGGGCTGCCGGACAAGGTGGAGCTGCTGACCGACCTACCGGGCGCGGCAGACCGGCTCGAGCACGTCCTGGTGGGCGGACGGGGGTAGACCCCGAGTTGTCCACAGGCGAGGTTTGGTTGTGGACAACTTCGCCGCGGGGGCCGCGGTCCCCCGGTTTTGTCCGGCCTCGCCGATAGACTGGCCAAGGGGACGCCCCCCAGGGAAGGGCGGGGGCGTGCTGTCCGGGCCGCTGCCGCCCGCAGGCCACGCCAGCTGGCATCTCGTCGGAGTCAACTCGAGAGCAGCACCGTCGATCTTGCTGGAACCCCAGGGGAAGGCTGTCCGGGCCGCCGCCGCCCTCGGGCGAACCGGGCGATCCGCGAGGCGGCTCACTTCGATCATGTTTCTGTCGGTGCCACCCGCTAGAAAGGACGGGTGCACGAACCCGCCCTCAGGGCCGCCGCGTTCGGGAGCGATCCGCTCCCGGACCCCGCCGTCACGCGCGGAGCCGGCGGAGGGGCCCGCACCCCCCGGGGGCGGCTGCTCGCCGCCATCGTGCTCGGCGCCCAAGGCCGGTATGCCGCCGCCGCGGCTCTGCTTGGCCCCCTGAGGCACGAAGCCGGTCCGGTCGAGGCCTCACTCGCCGCCAGCGCCCTCGCCGCCCACCGGAGGCAGCTGGGCGGCCACCGGCAGGCTCGTGCGCTCGACGGTGAGGCCTTCGCGAAAGCCGCCGGCCGGGACAGCCGCCCCGACCCGGACGGTCTCGACGCCGCGGGCGCGCGAGCCGATGCCCTCCTCGGCCTGGCCGCCGACAACCTCGCCCTCGGGCGCCTCGGCGCCGCTCGCAGGCTCGCCGAGCGTGCGACCCGCGAGGACGATCGGTGGCGAGCCCGGGTCCGCGGCGGCTGGGTCGGGGCCGAGATCGAGCTCGCCGCAGGTCAGGGCGCCGCCGCCGTGCCGCACGCCGAGCGCGCATTCGAAACGGCCGAAGCCCGCGGTGCACGGCGGCACGTCGTGAAATCCGGGATTGTGCTGGCCGTGGCCCTGCGGGCCGCCGGGGCTCCCGATCACCGGGAGATTTCGGACGGTCTTGTCGGAAATGCAATGGCGACGGCCGAGGAATGCGAACTGCTTTCACTTTTGTGGCCGGCCGCCCTCGTCATGGCCGATCTGCGCCCAGGACACGCCGAGGAGTATCGATTCAGAGTGGCAGAGGTGTTGCACGCAGTGTTACGAAGCGCAGATCCTTGCGGGAGGAGGATCGCGGGGGAATCACCATGGGTCCCCGCCCCGGGTGGTTGAGCCGTCGGAATGGGGTGTTCCGGCATCCGGGCTAAGAAACTTCAAAAAAAGCCACCGGATCGTGTCAAGGTTCGGGCTAAAGCGTCCGATAGGGGAAGTGGAATGTCACCCGGCTGCAGGAAGGAAACCCCGTGACGACGGTCTTGATCTGCGACGACCGACGCAGTGTCCGTGAAGGGCTCACCCGAGTGATGTCCGCGGTCCCTGGGGTCAGTCGCATCGACTGCGTAGCGCACGGTGACGAGCTGCTGGCCCGGTACTCCCGTCAGCCCGTCGACGTCGTGCTGGTCGGAACGCAACGCGCGGTCCCGACAGGTGTCGAAGCCACTCGACGGCTCGTCTCCGCCAACCCCCAGGCGAACGTCATCGTCTTCGGTGCCCCCGACGACGCGGGCAGCATCGCCGCGGCGATCGCCGGCGGTGCCCGTGGCTACCTCCGCTGGGACGCGTCCCGGCCGGAGCTGGTCGCCGCACTGGCCCACACCCTGGCGAGCACCTCGGTGCCCGCGCCCCGTCAGCCGTCCGACCCGGGCGTCCAGCTGACCGAGCGCGAGCTTCAGGTGCTCCGCGGGATGAGCCAGGGCAAGAGCAACGGCCAGATCGGCCGCGAGCTCTACCTGTCCGAGGACACGGTGAAGACCCACGCCCGGCGGCTGTTCCGCAAGCTCGGCGTGCGCGACCGCGCGCAGGCCGTGGCGCACGGCTTCCGTCGCGGCCTGGTCAGCTGACCCGTCCCCGCGGCTTCTCCTCGATCCTGACACGGCCGGAATACAGGTGACGACGGGCCAGGGCGCGCACCGCCCTGGCCCGCACTTGTGTGGTCCCCATCACACTCCGGCGCCCCTTCGGGCAGCCACCGGGCGGAACCCCGTCCCGGCACCCGTCCCTCCGACGGATCTCGTACCCGCGACACCGTTCGTTCGTTGAATCGGCGATGACGACCGCGGGTCTGCAGGACCATCCGTATTTCCGTGCCTTCAGACGGTGCGGCGCGCCGGGAAGCACCGCGCGCGCCGGTCCGAAGCGGCCCGAAGGTACGGTAGCGGTCACCGGTTCGGGGTGGAGGCGACCACGGGCCGGGTTCTTTGCACACCTACACGTAACACTGGGACTGTTGTCTGCGATGGCCAATGTGGGGGATGGACTGGATGAACCGGTCGCCGCTGCTGTCGAGGGAGATCCCCAGGCAGTGGAGCGGCTGCTGGCTGCTATCCGTCCACTGGTAGTGCGGTATTGCCGCGCCCGGGTTGGCAGGCAGGAGCGATCTTTCGCTTCGGCGGACGACGTTGCGCAGGAGGTGTGTCTCGCGGTGCTAACGGCATTGCCTTCGTACCGCGATCAAGGCCGTCCGTTCCTGGCCTTCGTCTACGGGATCGCCCAGCACAAGGTGGCCGACGCGCATCGCGCCGCGGCGCGCAACCGGGCCGAGCCGGTGGCCGAGATCCCCGACGAAGTCGAGGGCGGGGTCGGTCCCGAGCAGCGGGCGCTGCAAGGTGAGCTGAACGAGCGGATGTCCCAGTTGTTGCAGGTGCTGCCGGACAAGCAGCGGGAGATCGTGGTGTTGCGCGTGGTCGTGGGCCTGTCGGCGGAGGAGACCGCGGATGCGGTCGGCTCCACGCCCGGTGCCGTCCGCGTCGCCCAGCACCGCGCCCTCGCGCGGCTGAGAAAGGTCCTGGCCGCGGAGGAGGTGATCTGAGTGACCGGTCACGAGAAGGGCTACGAGCCCGATGACGTGTTCGGCAATGGCTTGTCGTCTTCGGAGGCGGAGTTCGCCGCCGACCTGTCGGCGGTCCAAGCGGACGATGCTCTGCTCGACGCGCTCGGCGGGTCCGATCCGGCGCTGGCCGACGGCCTCGGCGATCAGGAGCTCAACGCGTTGCTGGTCGCGTGGCGAAGAGACATCGACAGTGAGCCTCTGGCCGAACTGGTCGACGTCGACACCGCTGTGCGGACCGTCACCACCGCGAGTCTCGCGAAGCAACACGCTTCGAGCGGACGCCGCCGCAGGCTGCTCGTCCCGGTCGCCGTCGCCGCCGCTGTGCTGGCGATCGCGTTCACCGGCACCGGGCTGGCCGCGCGCTCCGCAGAACCCGGCGACACCCTGTGGGGCCTCGCGAAGGTCCTGTACTCCGATCACACCCGCTCGGTCGAGGCGGCCGCGAACGCGAAGGTCGACCTCGAGAAGGCGAACCTCGCCATCGCCGGCGGCAACCTCGACGCCGCCCGCGAAGCCCTCGACGCCGCGCAGGCCGCCCTGTCGCAGGTCAGCGACGAGGACAACCGCGACCAGCTGATGGAGCAGCACCGGCAGCTCGCCGCGCAGCTCCAGAACCCGGAAGCGCCGGTCCAGGGCCCGACCCAGACGACTCCGACGCTGGTGCCGCCCGGTGCCTCGTCGACGCAGGTGCCGCCGGCCGGCTCGGCGACGTCCATCCCGGGCAGCGGCAGCGGTACCACCAGCCTGCCGGGCACCGGGACGCCGACCCCGACGCCCCCGCCGCCGCCGACCACCACGCCGCCGCCGCCGACCACCGAGCCGCCGCCGAGCACCACGGCCGCGAGTGGCAACGACCCCGGCACGAACACGGGCCGCAGCGAGTCCTCCGTCGGCGGCCAGAGCTCCGGCGGCGAGTAAGAGCTTCGGATACGAAAGAGCCCTGGTGAGCAAGCTCACCAGGGCTCTTTCGCGTTCTGACTCAGTAGGCGCTTTCGTTGGCCGTTACGCCGTCGGCGAAGCCCCGGCAGTAGTCCCAGCTCACGTAGTCGCCCGGGTTCGGGTCGTAGGCCGGCTCGTGCGGGCGCATCCGCCCGTCGGCCAGCAGCTGCTCCAGGCTGGCCCGCAGCAGGTGCCAGTCGTGGTAGTGCGGTTCGTCGCACTCGCCGCAGTCGACGACGATCCCGCGGACCCCGCGGGGCTCGAGGAGCGCCTGGTAGACGGCCAGATCGGAGAGGTCGGCCAGCAGCTCCGTGCGTTCGGAGTCGCTGATCGGCTCGTCCAGCCGGTCCTCGTCGACGAGGAACGCCCGGGCCGGGTCGTCCGGGTCGTCCGCGAACGGGTCTGGAGGCAGGACATCATGCGCCACGGCCTGCACGGTACCGGGCGGTCCCCGCGGCTCGCCCACCGCCCGGGGCGGGGCCGAGCGGCGGATATCATGAGGGGAAGGCTCCGAGTCGCCACAGCGACCCCGCTCATCCCGCGTCAGGAAGGCCCTTCACCCGCTATGACCAGCGACGGCATCACCGCCCCCATGCCGGCCAAGTTCGCCATGCTCGGCCTGACCTTCGACGACGTGCTGCTGCTGCCTGCCGAATCCGACGTCGTGCCCAGCGCGGTGGACACCGGCACGCGGCTGACCCGGAACATCACCCTCGGCATCCCGCTGGTCTCCGCCGCGATGGACACCGTCACCGAGGCCCGGATGGCCATCGCCATGGCCCGCCAGGGCGGCATCGGCGTGCTCCAGCGCAACCTGCCGATCGACGAGCAGGCCGCCGCCGTCGAGGTCGTGAAGCGGTCCGAGGCGGGCATGGTCACCGACCCGGTCACCTGCTCGCCCGACGCGACGCTGGCCGAGGTCGACGCGCTGTGCGCGAAGTTCCGCATCTCCGGGGTGCCGGTGGCCGACGCGTCCGGCGCGCTGGTGGGCATCATCACCAACCGCGACATGCGGTTCGAGGTGGACCACAGCCGCCCGGTGTCCGAGGTGATGACGAAGGCGCCGCTGGTCACCGCCCAGGTCGGCGTGTCCGCGGACGCCGCGCTCGGCCTGCTGCGCCGGCACAAGATCGAGAAGCTCCCGATCGTCGACGGCGCGGGCAAGCTGCGCGGGCTGATCACCGTCAAGGACTTCGTGAAGACCGAGCAGTACCCGAAGGCGACGAAGGACCCGGACGGCCGCCTGATCGTCGGCGCCGCGGTCGGCGTCGGCCCGGACGGCCACAAGCGCGCGATGGCGCTGGCCGACGCGGGCGTCGACGTCCTGATGGTCGACACCGCGCACGGGCACTCCCGGGCGGTCGTCGACACGGTGAGCCTGCTGAAGAAGGAGCTGGGCGACGCGGTCGACATCGTCGGCGGCAACGTCGCGACCCGCGCGGGCGCGCAGGCGCTGGTCGACGCGGGCGCGGACGGCGTCAAGGTCGGCGTCGGCCCGGGCTCGATCTGCACCACCCGGATCGTCGCGGGCGTCGGCGTCCCCCAGATCTCCGCGATCTACGAGGCCGACCAGGCGTGCCGCCCGGCGGGCGTCCCGGTGATCGGCGACGGCGGCATCCAGTACTCCGGCGACATCGCGAAGGCGATCGCGTCCGGCGCGTCGACGGTGATGCTGGGCAGCCTGCTGGCCGGCACCGCCGAGTCGCCCGGCGACCTGATCCTGGTCAACGGCAAGCAGTTCAAGGTCTACCGCGGCATGGGCTCGCTCGGCGCGATGCAGTCGCGGGGCCAGGCGAAGTCGTACTCCAAGGACCGCTACGCCCAGGACGACGTGCTGAGCGAGGACAAGCTGGTCCCCGAAGGCATCGAAGGCCGCATCCCGTTCCGCGGGCCGCTGGCCAACGTCGTGCACCAGCTCGTCGGCGGCCTGCGCTCGGGCATGGGCTACGCCGGCGCGAACACGATCGCCGAGCTGCAGGAAGCCCAGCTGGTCCGGATCACCGCGGCCGGCCTCAAGGAGAGCCACCCGCACGACATCACGATGACCGTCGAGGCCCCGAACTACACGACGCGTTAGGGCCGGTATCGAAGTCGGTCAGAGCCATTCGTTGATCGCGGCCCGGCTCTCGAGTCCCAGACGGTCGTGAGTGAGAAACAGGGTTAGAACACTGTTTCTCACTCACGACCGGTGGCGCGGCGGGTCCGGGACGATCGTGCGCGAGCACACCCATGTGGTCGTACTGCTCTACCCGTTCGCCGACCGCGAGGCCGAGCGGGAGATCGAAGGCCTGCGCGCCGACTACGAAAAGCAGTTCCAGCAGGAGTCGGTACTGCGTTCGGACTCAGTGGCGAAGGTCTCCTTCTGAGTTTTCGTAACCTAGCGTGCTTACGGTAATCGGCCTATCGCCTTGCGTGGCCACTTTGGTGTGCACTGGACGGCATGACGGTCAGCCGCTTCACGCGCCTGCTGCGCAAGGTGTTCTTCACGGCCGTCGCGCTCGCGTCGCTGTTCCTCGGCGGGATCGTCTGCCTGATGTGCCAGGTGTTGGCCGGTCGCGACGCGCCCACCTTTCGCGTCGAAGGGCACGTCCTGTCCCACGAGCGGGGAGCGCTCCCGGTCGGCGGGGACGACGAGGCGGTCAGCCACACCGTCGCGATCGACGCCGGGAACCGGCTCTACCGCGTCACAGCGGTCGATCCCGGCCTCGACCTGCCCGCCGGGCAGCCGGTCGCGCTCGACGTCTCGACGGCGGACGGCAGCATCGCCTACCTCAGCGCCGGCGGCGGCGTGGTCGACCTGCGGCCGGGCGTGATCCGGCCGGTGCTGCTGATCTGCGCGGCCCTGCTCGCGTTGGGCGCGATGTACTTCGGCGCGGTCCGGCTGAACGTCTACCCACCGGTGGCGACCTGGCTGGCCCTGGCCCTGGGTGCGCTGCTGGCGCCCGTCATCGTCTTCGTGCGGGTGTAGCCGTGGCCGGGAGCCTCGTCGTCTCCGTGGTGGGCGCGGCCCTCGCCGGGGCCGCGCTGGCCTTCGGGACGTGGGGGGTCCTCGACGCGGGCGGACCGGCCGAGCGGGAAGAAGCCACCGTCGAGAGCCGGGGCCAGCACGACTCGAGCTCGACGGGCCACCGGTACGACCTCGTCCTCCGCACGGCGGCCGGCGAGCGCTTCCAGGTCGAATCGGGCGACGCGACACTCGACCTGGAGCCGGGAGTGCCGGTCCGCCTGGACGTTTCCGAGTTCGGGCGGTCGGTGCAGGCCGTGGAGGCCGGCGGTCACCGGGTGAGGGTCGGGAATTCGCCCGTCGCCGTCGGCGTCTTCGTGGCGGCGATCGAGGTCATGGCGCTGGTCTTCACGCTGATCTGGGTCGCGGAAGCGGACCGGCCCGCGCTGGCCGCGTTGACCGCGACGGCCGGGTTCGCGGCGGGCGCGCTGCCGGTGTTGCTGCTGTTCTAACCCCCGTGCGCGGGTCACCCACGCGGACTAGCGACAATGGGGCACGGCAGATTGTCGTCGTCGGAGGAGGCTTCACGTGCGGGACCTGGTCGAGATCGGGATGGGCCGCACCGCGCGGCGGGCTTATGACCTCGACGACGTCGAGATCGTGCCGTCGCGGCGGACCCGGTCGTCTTCGGTGGTGTCCACCTCCTGGCAGATCGACGCCTACCGCTTCGACCTGCCGCTCGTCACGCACCCGACGGATGCGATCGTCTCGCCCGGGACCGCGGTCGCCGTCGGCGAGCTGGGCGGCCTGGGCGTGCTCAACGCCGAGGGTCTGTGGGCGCGGCACGCGAACGTCGAGGACGCCATCTTCCAGCTGGTCCGCGCGGCCGAGGACCTCGAGGACCCGACCGCGGTCGGGCGCGTGCTGCAGGAGCTGCACGCCGCGCCGATCCGGCTCGACCTGCTGACCGAGGCGATCAAGACCGTCCGCGAATCCGGCGTCACGGTCGCCGCGCGCGTCAGCCCGCAGCACGCCGCCGAGCTGACCCCGGACCTGATCGCGGCCGGCGTCGAGATCCTGGTCGTGCAGGGCACGATCATCTCGGCCGAGCACGTGCAGCGCGACGCCGAGCCGCTGAACCTCAAGGACTTCATCGGCCGCCTCGACGTGCCGGTGATCGCCGGCGGCGTCAGCGACTACCGCACGGCGATGCACCTGATGCGCACCGGCGCGGCCGGCGTCATCGTCGGCCACGGCTACACGCCGGGCGTGACGAGCACCGACCGCGTCCTCGGCATCGGCGTCCCGATGGCCACGGCGATCATCGACGCCGCGGCCGCCCGCCGCGACTACCTCGACGAGACCGGCGGCCGCTACGTGCACGTCCTGGCGGACGGCGGCATGACGGTCTCCGGCGACATCGCGAAGGCGATCGCGTGCGGAGCGGACGCCGTCATGCTCGGCTCACCGCTGGCCGCGGCGTCGGACGCACCGGGTCAGGGCCTGTACTGGACGGCGGCGGCCGCGCACCCGTCACTGCCGCGCTCGCGCGTGGCGGCCGGGCCGGACTACGCCGTCGACCTGAAGACCCTGCTGTTCGGGCCGTCGTCCGACGCGGAAGGCGTGGTGAACCTGTTCGGAGCGCTGCGTCGTGCGATGGCGAAGACGGGCTATTCGGACCTCAAGGAGTTCCAGCGGGTGGGGCTCACCGTCCGCCGGTGAGGCTTGAACCTTGCTGGTGTTGCCGGGCCCGAACGGTGTTCCGGTGGCGGGTTCGTACGGTGCGCCGGCTGGTTCGAGGGTCGGGTTCGGCTCCGACGAGGCGACGCTCCGCGAACTGGCCAAGGACCGGGACGACCTGGCCGACGAGTTCAAGGAAGACCGCAAGAACGCAAACAGGATCGCTCACGCCCAGGGCTGGGCCGGGAGTACGCGAGCCAGGGCTCGCGAAGGGGACGACCTATCCCTTTTTCGAGCCGCTGGAGCCCGTTGACGGGTATCCGCTGGTCGCTTACGACGGCGTCGGTGATCAGCGGGCCAGGGGCGAATGCACCGTCGCCGTGGGGACCAGTGATACGCAAACCGTCGACATCAGCGTTGATCAGTCCGAGAAGAACATCGGCAAGAACGACCCCTGCGAAGCTGCGCGCCAGGTCACGGCGATGGTGCTGGGCAATGCGAAGGCCGGGAGCTGACGAGGTCAGCTCCCGGCAGAGCACACTATTGCCTGGTGAGGTGCGCGAGGAACGCAGCGAAGGCGTTGTCGGAGTAGACGAGGATCGGGCGGGGCACCGACTGCTTGGTGTCCCGCACGCCGACCACGCCCGGACCGGCGCCGATCTCGACGCACGCGTTCTCCTCGAAGTGGCTGTGGCTCGACTTGCGCCAACCGGTGAGCTGCTGGGGGCCCATGTCGGTCCCTCCCGGAAATCGTGTCCCGCCGACGGGTCTCGCCTACGTGGACATCGAGCACTTTGATAATTACCCACAAAGGTCTCGATGGATGCGCCAAAACGGGTGACTCGCCAGTAACTTACCTCTGGTCAGGACGGGAACCCCGGGTTACGCTCAAGGTGTGACTGCCAGTAACACCACCACCAGTGCGGGTGCCCTCGACTACGACGTCGTCGTCGTGGGGTCGGGGTTCGGCGGCAGCGTCGCGGCGCTGCGGCTCACCGAGAAGGGCTACCGGGTAGCGGTCGTCGAAGCCGGGCGCAGGTTCGCCGACGACGAGTTCGCGAAGACGTCGTGGGACCTCCGGCGCTACCTGTGGGCGCCGCAGGTCGGCTGCTACGGGATCCAGCGCATCCACATGCTCAACGACGTCATGGTGCTGGCCGGCGCGGGCGTCGGCGGTGGCTCGCTCGTCTACGCGAACACGCTCTACCGGCCGCTCAAGCCGTTCTACGCGGACAAGCAGTGGTCGCACATCACCGACTGGGAGTCCGAGCTCGCGCCGCACTACGACCAGGCGAGTCGCATGCTCGGCGTCGTCACGAACCCGACTATCACCCCGTCCGACGTCGTGATGCGCGACGTCGCGAAGGACATGGGCGTCGCCGATTCGTTCCACCCGACCCCCGTCGGCGTCTACTTCGGCAAGCCCGGCGCGCGTGCCCAGGACCCGTACTTCGGGGGTGCCGGGCCCGAGCGCACCGGCTGCACCGAATGCGGGGCCTGCATGACCGGCTGCCGCGTCGGCGCGAAGAACACGCTGGTCAAGAACTACCTCTACCTCGCGGAGAAGGACGGCGCGAAGGTCATCCCGCTGACGACGGTGACGTCGGTGCGGCCGGTCGGCGGCGGTTACGAAGTCGACCTGAAGAAGACCGGGACGACGTCGAAGCGCTTCCGGACCACGATCACCGCCGAGAAGGTCGTCTTCGCCGCCGGCACCTGGGGCACGCAGAACCTGCTGCACCAGCTGAAGGACACCGGCACGCTGCCCAAGCTGTCGCGGCGCCTCGGCGAGCTGACCCGGACGAACTCCGAGGCGATCATCGGCGCGGCCCGCACCGAGGTCGACGAGAGCCGCAACTTCAGCCGCGGGGTCGCGATCACGTCGTCGATCCACCCGGACGAGAACACCCACATCGAGCCGGTGCGGTACGGCAAGGGCAGCAACGCGATGAGCCTGCTGCAGACGATCGCCACCGACGGCGCGTCGCCGGTGCCGCGCTGGCGGCAGGCCGTCACGTTCATGCTCAAGCACCCCGTGCAGGCGGCGAAGCTGCTCAACGGCTACCGCTGGAGCGAGCGCACGGTGATCCTGCTGGTGATGCAGAGCCTCGACAACTCGATCACGACGTACACGAAGCGCGGCCTGTTCGGCCGGCGCAAGTACACGTCGAAGCAGGGCCACGGCGAGCCGAACCCGAGCTTCATCCCGGCCGGTCACGAGGCCAACGAGCGCACGGCGGACCGCATCGGCGGCATCGCGGGCGGCACGTGGGGCGAGATCTTCGACATCCCGCTGACCGCGCACTTCATCGGCGGCGTCCCGATCGGCGCGTCCGCCGAGGAGGGCGTGATCGATCCGTACCACCGGGTGTTCGGCTACCCGGGCCTGTCGGTCGTCGACGGCGCGGCGATCACGGCCAACCTGGGCGTGAACCCGTCCCTGACGATCGCGGCCCAGGCCGAGCGGGCGTTCTCGTTCTGGCCGAACAAGGGCGAGGCGGACCAGCGGCCGGCGCAGGACTCGTCGTACGTCCGGTTGGAGCCGGTGGCGCCGAAGAACCCGGCCGTTCCCGCCGACGCCCCGGCGGCACTCCGGCGGTCCTAGACTCGGGGCCGTGACGACGGCATCCGAAAAGGCGCGCGCCCTGCTCGACGCGGTACGGAAACTCGACGACGAATGGGCGCGGGCCATCGGTGGCCTCGGCGAGCCCGAGCTGCGCGCCCCCAGCGCGTTGCCCGGGTGGTCGCGCGCCCACGTCCTGGCGCACGTCGCGCGCAACGCCGACGGCCTCAAGAACCTCCTGACCTGGGCGAACACCGGTGTCGAGACGCCGATGTACGCCAGCCCCGAAGCCCGCGAAGCCGACATCGAGGCTGGTGCCCGGCGCGGGGCCGCCGACATCCTCGCCGACTTCGTCGCGTCCGCCGCGCGCTTCGAGGAGTACGCCGCCGGCCTGCCGGACGACGCCTGGGCGCGGGAGGCCCGCAACCGGCAGGGCAACCCCGTCAGCGGGACCGTCGTCGCGCGGATGCGGGTGTCCGAGCTGACCATCCACCTCGCCGACCTCGATCGCGGCTACGACCTCGACCGCGTCCTGGCGCTGCTCGGTCCGCTCGCCGGTGAGGTCGTCCAGCACGCGATCAACTCCCGGAGCGCGCACCTCCCCGCGCTGCGCCTGGTCGCCGAGGGCACGGGCGAATGGACGATGGGCGCCGCCCCCGGTGCGACCGTCACCGGCACGAGCGGGCAGCTCCTGGCCTGGCTGAGCGGGCGTTCCGACGGCGAGAGCCTCGACGGCGACGTGCCGCGGATCCCCGCCTGGTCGTGAAGCGGCCGTGAACTGACCGCGACCGTCCTCCGTGTACCGATCAGGGGCGCGAAACCCCGGGTCCGGCCCTAAACTGGGCGTCCCCGGCAGCGAGGAGTCCGATGTGGACAGCGTGAGCAGGCCGGCCCGGTGACCGGGCAACCCGGCGGACGGCCGCACGTCTTCGACCACATGGACAGAAGGGCGTTCCTCCGGGTCGCGGGCGTGTCGGCGGCCGGTGCCGTCGCCGCCGCGTGCGGGCCGGGCACCCCTTCGGCCCCCGCCGCTTCGACGGGCGCGCCGCCGCCCGAGACGTCCGGGCCGCCCACCACCCGGCTGCCCACCGGTCCGCCGAACTGGGACGACCTGCGCGGCAAGCTGGCCGGCGGCGTCGTGCGCCCGGGTGGCGACGGCTACGACACCGCCAAACGCGCCTTCAACCCCCTCTTCGACGGCAACAACCCGGTCGCCATCGCCTCGGCGTCGAGCGCCGAGGACGTGCAGGCCTGCGTCCAGGCCGCCGCCGGGCGCGTGACGCTCGCCGCGCGCAGCGGCGGCCACTCCTACGCCGGCTACTCGGTTCCCCAGAGCGGGCTCGTCATCGACTTGTCCCGGATGAACAAAGTGGACATCCAGGGCACCCAGGCCGTCATCGGCGCGGGCGCGAAGCTGAAGGACGTGTACGCCGGGCTGGCGCGGGCCGGGCGCGCGCTGCCCGCCGGCTCCTGCCCGACGGTCGGGATCGCCGGGCTGACCCTCGGCGGCGGCATCGGCGTGCTCTCCCGCAAGTACGGCCTGACCTGCGACCACCTGAGCTCGGCGCAGGTCGTCACGGCCGACGGCAAGGTGGTGACGGCGTCCGCGAGCTCCGAGCCGGACCTGTTCTGGGCGCTGCGCGGCGGGGGCGGCGGCAACTTCGGCATCGTCACCCAGTTCACCTTCGAAACCGACCCCGCGCCGAACCTGACGGTGTTCTCGCTGCGCTTCCCGTCCGGTTCCGCGGCCGGCGTGCTCGGCGCGTGGCAGCAGTGGATCGCCGCGATGCCGCCGGAGCTGTGGGCCAACATCGTGATCTCCGGCGGCTCTCCGGTGCAGTGCCGCGTCGGCGGCTGCTACGTCGGTCCGCCGTCCGGGCTGAACACGCTGCTGAACAACCTCACGACCAACGCCGGCGCGCGGCCGACGCAGCGCACCGTGAAGAGCCTGGACTACCTCGGCGCCATGAACTACTTCTCGGGCAGCTCGGCCCGGCAGTCTTTCGTCGCGTCGTCGCGGATCATCACGAACCCGGTCGACCCGGCGAAGGTCGTCGCTCTCGCCGACGGCCGGGCGGGGATGGACCTGCTCATCGACGGCCTCGGCGGCAAGGTCGGCGAGCCGGCGAAGGACGCGACGGCGTTCTGGCACCGCGACGCGCTGGCCAGCGTGCAGATCTACGCGCCCGCGACGGTGAAGACCCAGGCGAAGGTGGCGCAGTCGGTCGGTGAGGTCGTCGCGGGCCTCGCCGCGGCCGGCGCGGGCGGCGGGTACGTCAACTACATCGACCCGGCCCTGCCCGACTGGAAGGCCGCCTACTACGGCGACAACGCGAAGCGCTTGCAGGACGTCGCGAGGAAGTACGACCCCCAAAACGTCTTCCGGTTCGGGCAGGGCCTCGTCGTCTAGAGGTCGATGCCGGTGAAGACGGTGACGCGCTCCTCGGTCAGGTCGTGCATCGCGGCCAGCACGCCTTCGCGGCCGACGCCGGAGCCCTTGACGCCGCCGTAGGGCATCTGGTCGGCGCGGTAGGACGGGACGTCGCCGATGATCACGCCGCCGACCTCCAGCTCCGCCGACGCGTGGAACGCCAGCTGGACGTCGGTGGTGAAGACGCCGGCCTGCAGGCCGTACGCGGATTCGTTGACCGAGCGGAAGGCCTCGTCCACACCGTCCACAACGGACACCGCGAGCACGGGCCCGAAGATCTCTTCGGCCCAGGCCTTGGTGTCCGCCGGGACGTCGGTGAGCAGGGTCGGGGCCACGGTCGCGCCGTCGCGGGTGCCGCCGGTGAGCAGCTTCGCGCCCGCGTCGACGGCCTCGGCGACCCACGCGACGATCCGCTCGGCGGCGGCCTCGTCGACGACCGGGCCGACGTCGGTGTTGCGGTCGTACGGGTCGCCCATGCGCTGCGACTCGACGGCTTCCAGCAGCGCGGGCACGAACTCGTCCGCGACGGCGGCGTCCACGATCACCCGCTGCACGGCGATGCAGGACTGTCCGGCCTGGTAGTTGCCGAAGGTGGCGATGCGGTGCGCGGCGCCTTCGGGGTCGGGCCAGTCGCGCAGCACGACGGCCGCCGCGTTGCCGCCCAGCTCCAGCACGACGTGCTTGCGCGGCGCGGCGTCCTTGAGCGACCAGCCGACCGGACCCGAGCCGGTGAACGACACGACGGGCAGCCGCGGGTCGGTGACGAGCGCCTTCGTCTCGTCGTTTCCCAGCGGCAGCACGGAAAACGACCCCTCGGGCAGGTCCGTCTCGGCCAGGATCTCGCCGAGGATCAGCGACGACAGCGGCGTCCGCGGGGCCGGCTTGACGATGATCGGCGCACCGATCGCCAGCGACGGCGCGACCTTGTGCGCCACCAGGTTGAGCGGGAAGTTGAACGGTGCGATGCCGAGCACCGGCCCGCGCGGCACGCGGCGGGTCAGCGCCAGCCGCGCCTCACCCGCCGGGTCGGTGTCGAGGCGCTGGACGTCGCCGGTGAACCGGCGGGCCTCCTCGGCGGCGATGCGGAACACCGACACCGCGCGGTTGACCTCGGCTTCGGCCCACTTGAGCGGCTTGCCGTTCTCGGCCGTGATGACCTCGGCGATCTCTTCGGCACGGGCGGCGAGCACCCGGGACACGTGCTCGAGCGCGCCCGCGCGCACGTGCGCCGGGGTGGCGCGGAGCTCGCGAGCGACCGACACCGCGGCGGCGACCGCGCGTTCGACCTGCTCCGGCCCGGGCACGGCGACCGTCGCGACCTCGCTGCCGTCGTACGGGTGGTGCACGACGAGGGTGGTGGCGCCCGCCTCCGGGCGGCCGGCGATCCAGGCGGGACGCGGCTCGGGGGTGATCATGTCCATGCGTACCAACGTACTGTGCCGTTCATTGCCAATCCGACCGCAGCCACGGCCGACGGCTCTCCGAGCAGCGATTACGTGCTGCTCGGGCGCGGCCTGCTTTGGCCGGATCGGCAATGCGGGGTGGGAACCCCCGAAAGTGGAACCCACCCGGACGGGTCACGGCTTGATGAGCACCTTCAGCGCCTCGCGGTTCGCCATGGCGCGGTAGCCGTCCGGCACGCCCTCGATGTCGATGGTCCGGTCGAAGACCCGGCCGGGCTGGTACCGGCCGTCGAGAACGTCCGGCAGCAGCTCGGGGATGTAGTGCCGGGCCGGGGCGACCCCGCCGGTGATGGTGACGTTGCGGCGGAACACGCCCACACCGATCGGGCCTTCTTCGTACTGCGGCAGGCCGACCCGGCTGACCGCGCCGCCCGCGCGCACCACCCCGATGCCCATCTCGAAGGCGCCCTTCGTGCCGACGCACTCGAGGACGGCGTGCGTGCCCCGGCCGTTCGTCAGTTCGCGCACCTTCTCGACGCCCTCCTCGCCGCGTTCGGCGACGACGTCGGTCGCGCCGAATTCGCGGCCGAGGTCGGTGCGGGCCCGGTGCCGGCCCATCAGGACGATCCGGCCGGCGCCGAGGCGCTTCGCCGCGAGGACGGCGGAAAGCCCGACGGCGCCGTCGCCGATCACGGTGACGTTCTGGCCCTCGCTCACACGCGCCTTCACTGCGGCGTGGTGGCCGGTGGAAAAGACGTCCGACAGCGTGAGCAGGGACGCGAGCAGGTCGTCGTCCTCGGTGGGCGGGAGCTTGACCAGCGTGCCGTCGGCCTGCGGGACGCGCACGGCCTCGCCCTGGCCGCCATCGACGCCCTTCGCGCCCCAGCCGCCGCCGTGCAGGCACGACGTCTGCAGGCCTTCGCGGCAGAACTCGCAGGTGTTGTCGGACCACACGAACGGCGCGACGGCGAGGTCGCCCTTCTTGACCGTGGTGACGTCGGCGCCGGTCTCCTCGACGATCCCGAGGAACTCGTGCCCGATCCGGCGGCCGTGCTCGCGCGGCTCCATGTCGGCGTACGGCCAGAGGTCGCTCCCGCAGATGCAGGACCGCACGACCCGCAGGACGACGTCGGTGGGCTCGGCCAGCTTCGGGTCGGGAACGGTCTCGACCCGGACGTCGCCGGCGCCGTAGATGACTGTCGCTCGCATGCCAGTGCCTTCCCGTGGAGGTTCGTGACAAACGTCGGGGGTACGGCGGCGTTGTCGCGCCTAGATTTTCGTCCATGACCACCCGCGCCGCATCCCGCAGCCCGTTCGGGCGACTCACGCTGGGAGCCCGCCGCCCGTACCTCACCGCCGCGGTGTTCCTGGTGACGCTGGCGTGCGGGATCGCGCAGCTGGCGCACCGGCCGCTGTACGACGCGGTCGTCCGCGACGCGGCGAGGATCGACGACGGCGAGTGGTACCGCCTGGTCACGGGGATGTTCTTCCAGGACGCCTTGGCGTTCGGCCTGGTCTCGAACCTGCTTTGGCTGGCGGTCTTCGGCACGCTCGCCGAGCGGGTGTTCGGCCGTGCTCGCTGGCTCTTGCTGTACTTCGGCTGCGGCCTGTTCGGCCAGTTCATGAGCTACGTCTGGCTGAACCCGGTCGGCGCGGGCAACTCGATGTGCGTCGTCGGCCTCATCGGCGGCCTGACGGCGGTGGTCATGGTGGCCTCGCGCCGCTACGGCGTGCTGCTGCCGGTGCAGTTCCGCGTCATGGCGTTCGCCGTGCCGGTGCTGGCCGTCGTCGACACGGTCGTCCACGACAACCACGGCCTGCCCTGCCTGCTGGGGATGGCGCTCGGCTTCCTGCTCCTGCCGCGCCCGGGGCGGTGACCGCGGACGGCCCGGAGTCCCGGTGGGGTGGCTCCGGTCCGTCCGTTCCTCAGTCCGGGTAGCGCCCGCCGAGCCGCTGCCAGTGCGCGACGAGGTCGATCCGCACGGGCACCGCGAGGAGCTCGGCGAGATCCGCTTCGGCCTTGCGAGCCGCCTCCTCGGTGCGGTCCCACTCGTGGTCTTCCGAGCCGAGCACGCCCACCGGCTGCCCGCTCGCACCGCTGCGCAGCTCCGCCCGGGCGTGGGCGGCGGCGATCCGGTCGCACCGCAGCTCGTCGGCCCGGCCCAGGTCCTCGGTGTGCCGGGCGTCGAGGACGATCCCACCGCCCGAGCGCACGCCGTACCGGACGGCGATCCGCAGGAGGTCGTTGCTGAACGCGCGCGCTTCGGCGGGCACCCACGACAGCTCCTCCCAGTCGGGCGGTGGCTGGTCGTCGGCGCGGCAGACCGCGTACCCGGGTACGTCACACCACGTCAGGCGGTCCGGCGGGCGGAGTCGGTAGAGCATGCGCGGGTCCCCCTAGGCGGCGGGCCCCGGCCGGGGCCGCCCTCGATACCCGTGAATCGGGCCGACGGTGACTCGGCGTTACAGTGCTGATGATGACCGACCCGGCCACAGCCACGGCCGGATCGGTTCGCCGCAATGGTCACGTGCCGCTCGAGGGCCGGCCTACTTCTGGCCGGGCCGGTAATCGGCCTGGCTCCGGTGGAGGTCGCGCAGCAGCAGGATCTCGGCGCAGTGGTGGATCATCTCGCGGTGGATGTGCAGCACCAGCGTCGCCATCGGGTATTCGGCGTACGGGCCCTCCGCCGGGCCGCACGGCCGGGCCAGGGCTTCCTCGTCGAGGCCCCGGACGCCTTCGATCCACTGCGCGTAGAGCTTGTCGAGCTCCGACAGCGCTTCGGCGGCCGTCCCCGGGTAGGGGTAGCTGTCGTAGCCGATCGGCGCGCCGCCGAAGTGCGACCCGATCCGCGCGCCGAGCACGCCGACGAGGATGTGCCCGAGCCGCCACGCGATCGTCGTGACCGGCGGCGGCGTCGGCTCCGGGAACGCGAAGTCGATGGTGAACGGGCCCGTGCCGGGCTCGTCGTCGGACTTGCGCGGGCGCACGGTCCAGCAGCCCGCCGCCGGCTCCCAGAAGTACTCCTCGTCGGTGAGCCCTTCGAGCTTCGGGCGTACCAGGACGTTCCAGTGGAAGTCGAGCTGGTCGGTCAGTTCCTTCGTCCAGTTCACAGCCATGACGGGCACCGTAGGCCCGATCGAGGACAGGGACGGCCCTGAATCCGGGGTGACCCAGCCCACCTGGGACGATGGTGGGGAATCCCGCCGCTGCCAGGAGGTCCTCAGGTGCCCAACCCCACCGGTCCGGTTCTCGTCGTGGACTTCGGGGCGCAGTACGCGCAGCTGATCGCCCGGCGCGTCCGCGAGGCACAGATCTACTCGGAGGTCGTGCCGCACAGCGCGTCCACCGAAGAGATCCTCGCGAAGAACCCCGCGGCCATCATCCTTTCCGGCGGCCCTTCGAGCGTGTACGCCGAAGGCGCCCCGGGCATGGACCCGAAGCTCACCGAAGCCGGCGTCCCGATGTTCGGCATCTGCTACGGCCACCAGCTGCTGGCCAGCGCGCTCGGCGGCGTCGTCGAGCCGACCGGCGTCCGCGAGTTCGGCCGCACCGAGGTCCGCGTGACCGGTGACGGCGGTGTCCTGCACGCCGGCCTGCCCGCGCACCAGCCCGCGTGGATGAGCCACAACGACAGCGTCACCAAGGCCCCGGAGGGCTCGGTCGTCACGGCCTCCTCCGACGGCGCCGAGGTCGCCGGCTTCGAAGACGTCGAGCGCCGCTTCGCCGGCGTCCAGTACCACCCGGAGGTCGCGCACTCGCCGCACGGCCAGGAGGTGCTTCGCCGGTTCCTGCGCGACATCGCCGGGATCGAGCCGCAGTGGACGACATCGTCGATCGTCGAAGAGCAGGTCCAGCGGATCAGCGAGCAGATCGGCGACGGCCGGGCGATCTGCGGGCTGTCCGGCGGGGTCGACTCCGCGGTGGCCGCCGCTTTGGTGCAGCGCGCCATCGGCGACCGGCTGACCTGCGTGTTCGTCGACCACGGCCTGCTGCGGGCGGGCGAGCGCACCCAGGTCGAGCAGGACTTCGTCTCCGCCACCGGGGTCAACCTCGTCACGATCGACGCGCGGGAACGCTTCCTCGACGCGCTCGCCGGCGTCACCGACCCGGAGCAGAAGCGCAAGATCATCGGGCGTGAGTTCATCCGCGTCTTCGAGCAGGCCGAGCGCGACCTCAAGGCCGTGGGCGACTACAAGTTCCTGGTCCAGGGCACGTTGTACCCGGACGTCGTCGAGTCCGGCGGCGGCGAGGGCACGGCCAACATCAAGAGCCACCACAACGTCGGCGGCCTGCCGGACGACCTGGAGTTCGAGCTCGTCGAGCCGCTGCGGCTGCTGTTCAAGGACGAGGTCCGCCGCGTCGGCCTGGAGCTGGGCCTGCCCGAGACGATCGTCCAGCGCCAGCCGTTCCCCGGCCCCGGCCTGGGCATCCGCATCATCGGCGCGGTCGACGCCGAGCGCCTGGAAACCCTGCGCGCGGCCGACCTGATCGCGCGCGAGGAGCTGACGGCGGCCGGGCTGGACCGCAGCATCTGGCAGTGCCCGGTGGTGCTGCTCGCCGACGTCCGCAGCGTCGGCGTCCAGGGCGACGGCCGGACCTACGGGCACCCGGTGGTGCTGCGGCCGGTGTCGTCCGAAGACGCCATGACCGCGGACTGGACGCGCCTGCCCTACGACGTCCTCGAGCGGATCTCCACGCGCATCACCAACGAGGTGGCGGAGGTCAACCGGGTGGTGCTGGACGTGACGTCCAAGCCGCCGGGCACCATCGAGTGGGAGTAAGGGCCCGGACAGGACTCGAGGCCCCGGCGTGGGATCCAGGGCCTCGAGTGTCTTCGGTTATCGGCGGCGTTTGCTGCCGAACGACGCGCCGAGGAGCATGAGCCCCACGAACACCGCGCCGCCGGCGATCACCCAGCGGAAGTCGAACTGCGGCAGCCAGCTCGCGCCGTCCGAGAGGACGTAGGCGGAGATCAGCAGCGTCGCGACCCCGACGATCAGGGTGAAGACGTCCACGCCACCGCGCTTCGCGGGCGGGGCCTCTTGCGGGTTGTCGTAGGCGTAGGGGTTCTGGTCAGCCACGGCGCATCTCCACGTTGCCCACGCTGTTCTTGACGTGCAGGGTGATCTGCTGGCCGCCGGGGCCGTCCGTGCCGTAGTCGACGCCGGTCAGCGCGTCCTGGCTGATGCCGTCGGCCTCGTGGCCGAAGCACTGCGTGTTGCCGGCGCCGGTGTGGCAGTCGTAGGTGACGTCCGCGGTGTCCGGCACGGTGACCGTCGTGTCGCCGGCGCCGTTGATCACGTTGGTGGTGATCGGCGAGCCGGCCGGCAACGCGGTCAGGTCGAGGTCGATGTCGCCCGCGGCGTGCTGGTAGAGCGGCTTCAGGTCGGTCACCGAGTGCGGGGTCTCGTGCAGGTCGCCCGCACCGCCGCGGAAGTCGAAGTTCTCGAACGGCACGGTCGTCAGGACCATCCCGGCGATCGCGAGCGGCACGGCGAGCCCGATCAGGCCCCGCCCGCCGCGGGCGAACGCGCCGGTGACCAGTCCGATCCCGACCACGCCGAGCACGAGGCCGACGATGTGCTGCGCGGAGAACCACGTGGCGCCGTTGAGGTTGGCGAGCACGCCACCGCCGGCGGTCAGCACGGCGAGCGCGAACGTGGCCGAGCCCACCTTGGAGTTGCGGCGCCGTTCGGGCCGGCGGTCGCGGTGGTGCATCGGCGGCGCGGGCGGCGGCTGCGTCGACGGCGGGTCAGGCAGGTCCCAGCCGGCCGGGTCGGCGGCGAGCGGGTCCCACCCCGGCTTCGCCTCCGCGGGCGCGGTCGCGGTGTCGGTCATGGTGAAGGCTCCGTTCCCGGTGAAGGCCTGTGTCCGCGAAACGACCGGCGCGGGCCGGTTCTCCTGGCCGCGGTTGCGGTGCAGCAGGTAGAGCGCGATGGAGATGAGGGCGAAGCTGATGAGGGCGCCGCCGTCGAACCAGGAGCCGCTGAAGCTGCCCCCGACGCTGACGACGGTCAGCACGCTGAGCACGACGGCGAAGGCCGGCGAAACCGACGACCGGCCGCGGCCGATCAGGCTTTCGAAGCCGGAGACCTCGTCGCTCTCGCCCGGCAGGAACAGCCACCCCAGCAGGTAGAAGGGGACGCCGAAGCCACCGAAGATCGTCGCGACCACGAGCGCGATCCGCACGACGACGGGATCGATCCCGTACCGGTACCCGATGGCGGCGGCGACGCCGGCCACCTTCCGCCCCACGTGCGGCCGCCTCGGCCGGCTCACCCAGAAGTCCTTCACGGTCTCCTCGAAGCCGTTCAACGGACTCGGCTTCGGTGCCCGTGTCTCACTCGCACCACTCATACCGAAGAGCATGCGGCACGGGAGATCGGCGGACATCCGGGATGGTCCCTGAGGTTTCCCGGAGAGGGTTCCGGGGCCGGGTCCGGAATCGGGGACTTCCCCGATGGAAGCGCACGCCCCTGCGTGTGACCATGGACCACGTGCAGGAAGCCCTCGACCACGTAGCCCCCGACCAGGTGGCCGTCCCGGACAAGCCCAAGATGTTCCGGCGCCGGTCCGGCCGGGCCATCGCCGGCGTCGCCGGGGGGCTCGCCGATCACCTCGGGGTGCCCGTCCTGTGGGTGCGGACGGCTTTCGCGCTGCTCGCCGCCCTGAACGGCGCGGGCCTGCTCGCCTACGGGCTCCTCTGGGTCTTCGTCCAGCAGCAGACCGAAGAAACCGCGAAGGCGCCCACCTCGAAGGAGCGGCAGCAGGCGTTCGGCCTGATCGCGCTCGGGGTCGGTCTCGCCGTCGCCAGCGGGACGCTCACCGGGTTCATCAGCGGCTGGGTCGCCGTGCCGCTCGCCGTCGCCATGATCGGTCTCGCCGTCGTCTGGCGTGAGGCCGACGAGTCGCAGCGCCGCCGCTGGCGGGTCGGCGCGAAGGACGGCTTCGCGGGCGCCTTCCTCGGCGGGGGCGGCTGGTCGGCCGCGATCCGGATCGTCGCCGGCGTCGCGCTGGTCATCACCGGCATCACCGTCGTCGTGCTGCGCAGCGGCACGTTCGACCAGGTCCAGTTCGCCCTGATCGCCGTCGTCGCGACGCTCATCGGCGTCGCCGTCCTGACCATCCCGTTCTGGCTGCGGCTGGTCCGCGACCTCTCCGACGAGCGCAAGGCCCGCATCCGCACCGACGAACGCGCCGAGATCGCCGCGCACCTGCACGATTCCGTCCTGCAGACGCTCGCGCTGATCCAGAAGCAGAGCGAGCAGCCGCGCGAGGTCGCGCGGCTGGCCCGCAGCCAGGAACGCGAGCTGCGCGGCTGGCTCTACGGCCCGAACGGCTACGGCAAGCCCGTCGAGACCGCCGAAGAGGCGAGCGGCCAGCTGTCCGAAGCCCTCGCGACGGCGTGCGGCGAGGTCGAGGACACGTTCGCGATCTCCGTGGGCCAGGTCGTCGTCGGCGACGCCGAGCTGGACGACTCGCTGGTGGCGCTCGTCCAGGCCGCGCGCGAAGCGATCGTCAACGCCGCGAAGCACGCCGGCGTCGAGGAGGTCAGCGTCTTCGCCGAGGTCGAGCCGACGTCGGTGACGGTGTTCGTCCGCGACCGCGGCAAGGGCTTCGACCCCGACCTGGTCCCGGACGACCGCCACGGCCTCGCCGACTCGATCCGCGGCCGGATGACCCGCCACGGCGGCACGTGCAAGGTGCGCACCGCGCCGGGGGAGGGCACCGAAGTGCAGCTCGCCATGCCGGTGAAAGCGGGTAAGGGAGCAGCGTGAGGCGGCTATGCTCGAACTCGTGACTGACACCCAGCGCGAACCGGTGAAGGTGTTCCTCGTCGACGACCACGCGCTGTTCCGCGCGGGTGTCCGCACCGAGCTCGACTCGATCACCGACGAGGTCCGGGTGGTCGGCGAGGCAGGCTCGGTGGCCGAGGCGGTCGCCGGCATCGCCCGGACGAAGCCCCAGGTGGTCCTCCTCGACGTCCACATGCCCGACGGCGGCGGCGCCGAAGTGCTGCGCCGCGTCCGCCCGGAGCTGCCGGACGTGGTGTTCCTGGCGCTGTCGGTCTCCGACGCGGCCGAGGACGTCATCGCGGTCATCCGCGCGGGTGCGCGCGGGTACGTGACGAAGACGATCTCGTCGAAGGAGCTGGTCCGCGCGGTGGTCCGCGTCTCGGACGGTGACGCGGTGTTCTCCCCGCGGCTGGCGGGGTTCGTGCTGGACGCGTTCGCCGACCGCCCGGGCTCCGCCCCGATCAACGACCCCGAGCTGGACCTGCTGACCCCCCGCGAGCGCGACGTCCTGAGGCTGCTGGCCCGCGGGTACGCGTACAAGGAGATCGCGTCGGAGCTGTTCATCTCGGTCAAGACCGTCGAGACGCACGTGTCGAGCGTCCTGCGGAAGACCCAGCTCTCGAACCGCTACGAGCTCTCCCGCTGGGCCTCCGACCGCCGCCTGGTCTGACCCTCAGTCCGCCAGAGGAGCGAGCGGCCGCGGCGCGTGCCCGGTGGTGTCGTCACCAAGCCCATCCGCTTGGTCACGGGGCAGTTCCGCGGCCACTCGCTCCGGCTTCTGGAGGCGGGTCAGCGCGACCCCGCCGAGGACGACCACCATGCCCGCGATCACCCGCAGGTTCAGCTGTTCGCCCAGGAACACCGCGCCCAGCAGCACCGAGACCACCGGCAGCAGGTAGCCGACGACCGACGCCGCGACCGCGCCCTCGCTCGCCAGGAGCTGGTAGTTGAGCGCGAACGCGATGCCCGTCGACCCGATGCCCAGCACCAGGACGGCCAGCAGTGGCCCGGTGGACACGTGCACCGGCGTGAACCCGCCCGCCGGCAGCGCCAGCACCAGCATCCCGCTGGCCAGCACCATCTGCCCGGCCGAGAGCGCGTACGGCGAAGACGACGAAGAAGACAGGTACTTGCCCTCGTAGACGAACGCGAAGCCGTAGCTCGCCGCCGCCGCGAGGCACGCCAGCGCGCCCCAGCTCAGCAGCCCCGACGCCTGCCACGGCGCGAAGATCAGCAGGATCCCGCCGAGGCCGACCAGCAGTCCGGCCAGCCGAGTCCCGGTCATCCGCGACGACGTCCCCATCATCGGCGCCGCCAGCAGCACCCACAGCGGCGTCGTCGAGTTCAGCACCCCGGTGATCCCCGAGTCGACGGTCGTCTCGCCGATCGCGAACAGCAGGAACGGCAGCGCGTTGTGGAAGAACGCCGCCACGGCCAGGTGACCCCACATCCGCCGGTCGCGCGGCAGGCGGGCCCGCTGCAGCCGGCACAGTACCAGCAGCATCGCCGCGCCGAGCACGAGCCGCGCCAGCACCAGCTGCACCGGCGAGAACATGCCCAGCCCCAGCTTGATCCAGAAGAAGCTCGAGCCCCACATCAACGCCAGCGCGGCGATCCTCAGCAGGGTCTTCGACTCGCCCACCCCAGTTCCTCCTTCTCCGATCAAGCGCCAGCTTCGTCCGGGAAAGACATAAGGACAAGCGAAAATAACTGCATGAACCGTTAAGCTCAGCTGTACGATCAGGGGCATGCTCGACGTCCGCCGCATGCAGGTCCTCCGCGCCGTGATCACCAGTGGGTCGATCACCGCCGCAGCCCGCAACCTCGGCTACACGCCGTCCGCGATCAGCCAGCAGCTCTCGGCGCTGGAACGCGAAGCCGGCACCGAACTGCTCGAACGCGTCGGCCGCGGCGTGCGGCCGACACCGGCGGGCGCGCTGCTGTCCGAGCACGCCGAGACGCTGAGCTCCGAGCTCGCGAAGGCCGAAGCGGCGCTGACCGAGCTGAAGGAAGGCCGCATCGGCCGCGTCGCCATCCGCTACTTCTCGACGGCCGGCGCGTCCCTGGTCGCGCCCGCCACGGCCGCGGTCCGCCGCGAGCACCCCGGCGTCCGCCTGGACCTCAAGCTGGTCGAGCCCGACGACCCGATGACGGAGGTCGAAGCCGGTGACGCCGACGTCGCGATCACCGTCTTCCCGCGCAAGAGGCAGCCCGGCAAGGGCGTCGAGCTCGTCCACCTGCTCGACGACCCTTACCGCGCCGTGCTGCCGAAGACGCACCCGCTGGCCCGCAAGCGCGTGCTCGACCTGACGGAGTTCGCCGAGGAGCCGTGGGTCGGCGTCGACGGCCTGCCGGGCGTCTGCCGCGACATCCTGGACAGCGCCTGCGCGTCCGCCGGGTTCGCGCCGAACGTCGTGGTCGAGTCCGAGGACTACCAGACGGCGCAGGGGTTCGTGGCCGCCGGCATCGGCGTCGGCCTGATCCCGGAGCTGGGGCTCGGCGCGCTGCACCCCGGCGTCGTCGTCCGCAAGATCCGCAACCCGGAGCCGGTCCGCGCGATCCACGCCGCGGTCGCGTCACGGGCGTGGGGCCACCCGGCCGTCCGCACGCTGCTCGAAGCCATGCGCGCGGCGACCGCCAAGGTGGCTTAGACGAAGAACAGCTCCGAGACGAGGATCCCGACCAGCACGGCCGCGAGGATCGCGGCGATGGTGATCAGCGTCTTCTTCGACACCGGCAGAGTCCACGCCCCGGCCTGCGGTTGGGGTCCGGGCGCGGGCGACGGCGCGTACTGCGTCGGCGGCGGTACCGGCTGCATCCGCTGCGTCTCCTCGGCCGAGGAGTAGCCGGGCGCGGCGACCGGGACCTGCTGCTGGAACTGGGGTCCCGACGGCGGCATCGGCGGTGCCGCGGCCGCCAGCCCCGGGTTGAACGGCGGGGGCGGGGGCGGCGGGATCCCGGGGTTGGTCGGCGGGATGAACGCCGTCTCGCGGCCCTCGGTGATCGCGCTCAGCGAACGGACCGTGTCGGCCATCGTCGGCCGGGTCGTCGGGTCCGAGCGCAGCATCTTGCGCAGCGCCGCGGTCAGCACGCCCGCGTTCTGCGCCGGCCGCTCGGACGACTGCCCGTCCTCCCCGAACGGCGGCACGCCCTCGACGGACGTGTACAGCGTCGCGCCGAGCGAGAAGACGTCCGCGGCCGGCGTCGGGGGCAGCCCCCGCGCGACCTCAGGCGCCACGTAGGCCGCGTGGGGTCCGCCGCCGCTGATGCCGATGTCGGTGAGCTTCACGCCGCCGTCGTCGGCCAGCAGCACCGTGCCCGGTTCGAGCGTGCGGTGCACGAACCCGGCCGTGTGGATCGCGGAGAGCGCGTTGCCGAGCTGGATCCCCAGCTGCGCCGCCTGGTCGGGGGTGAGGCGGCCGTGCTCGGCGAGGAACGTCGCCATGCTGCGCGACGGGATGTACTCCATCACCAGCCAGACGTCCTGGCCGTCGGGCAGCACGTCGAACACCTTGATCGCGCTGGGGTGCTCGATCCGGGCCGCGTCCTTGCCCTCCTGCATGGCACCCGCGCGCGCCTGCTCGGCGCGCTCGCCGGCGCCGACCGGCAGGTACATCCGCTTCATCGCGACGGTGCGGAAGAGCCGCGTGTCGAACGCCAGCCACACGATGCCCGCGCGGCCGCGGCCGATCGGCTGGTCCAGCCGGAACCGGCCGCCGACGATGGTGCCTTCAGAGCTCAACACAAACCTCGGATGATCAGGGGTTGCCGGCGGGCGGCGTAGTTGTCGTCGACGGCGTGGTGGGCGTTGTCTCGACGGGCGTGGTTTCCGGCGGCGTCGTTTTCGGCGTGGTCTTCGGAGTCGTTGTCTTCTCCGGCTCGGTCTGCCGAGAGGTCGTGCGCTTCGACGAGGTCGTCTCCGACACCGGCGGCGGGACGTCGGCCGTCTCGGTCGGCTCCTCCGTCGTCGAAGCCTGCGACGACGACGTCGCGACCGGGGTCGGCTTGTTGCTCGAAATCGGCGAGGCAGGCGTTTCCGGGTTGTTCGGGTTCAGCAGCCAGACGGCCAGCGCGACCAGGCCCACGACCACGATGCCGCCGATGATCGCCGGGCGCTTCCAGGCACCGGGCTTCTCGTCGTCATCGTCGGCCGGGCTGGTCTGCGCGCGCCGCGGCGGGGGCGGCGGGGCGGGCTCGTCGTCGTAGTCGTCGTAATCGTCCGCGTACGGGCCCTGGTCGTGCGGGGGCACCGGCACCGCGCGGGTCGCGGCGAGGCCGGGAGGCACGCCTCCGGCCGCGTACTGCTGCTCGTCGTCGCGGTAGCGGCCGTACCCGTCGTAGTCGTCCTCCGGGTAGCCGGTGCCCTCCGGGTAGTCGTCCTCGTCGTAGTACGGCACGGCCTGCGTCGGGGCCTGGTTGTCGAGCAGGCTGCCCGAGTGGCCCGCGGGGATCTCGTCGAACATCTGGGTCGCGTTCGGGTCCGCGGCGGCCGCCGCGCCCAGCGCGCCCGCTCCCAGGACACCCGCCGACGGCGCCATCATGGTCTCGTCCGACGGCCCGCCGAGCGGAAGCTCACCGCGCGCGACGGCCGCGAGCAGCTCCTCGCACTCTTCGGCGGTCGGCCGGTGCTGGATGTCCGGGTGCAGCAGCACGGCCAGGACGCTGGCCAGCGGGCCGGACTGGCGCGGCGGGTTGATCTGCCCGGCCGCGACCGCGTGCAGCAGGCTCAGCGTGTTCTCGGACAAGCCGAACGGCGGCTGGCCCTCGCAGGCGGCGTAGAGCGTGGACCCGAGGGAGAAGACGTCGGACTCCGGGCCGGGGTCGCCGCCGATCGCGACCTCGGGGGCCAGGTACGCCGGGGTGCCGGCGATCATCCCGGTCTTGGTGACCGTGACGTCGTCCTTGGCGCGGGAGATGCCGAAGTCGGTGATCTTCACGACGCCGTTGGCGCCGAGCAGGATGTTGCCCGGCTTGATGTCGCGGTGGACGATGCCGACCGCGTGCGCCTCGCGCAGCGCCGCGGCGACCTGGGCGCCGATGCGCGCCACCTCGGTCGGCGGCAGCGTGCGGCGTTCCTGCAGCACGGCGGCCAGGCTGGTGGAGTTGAGGTACTCCATGATCAGGCACGGCTGCCCGTTGTCGTCGGTGACGACGTCGAAGACGGAGATCGCGTTCGGGTGGTGCAGGCGGGCGGCGATCCGGCCCTCGCGCATCGTCCGCTGCCGGGCGTCCTCGGCGTCGTGCTCGTCCAGGTGCGGCTGGAGCAGAAGCTGCTTGATGGCCACGGTGCGGCCCAGGACTTCGTCATGCGCCTGCCAGACGGCCCCCATCGCGCCCGTGCCGATCCGGCCGGCGATGCGGTACCGACCGGCGACCAGGCGACCCTCGTCGCTCACGCGACCTCCCTTTGGGCTCCGACTTCACCAGGGCGTGAGGATCGGTGCCTGGTGACGCGGCCACGCGCACGCCGCTTCGCTGGAGCGTATGCACATGTCGTGGGCTGTGGGCCGCCTCTCCCGAGATCGGCCCGTGACAAGGCTAGGCGCTCACTCTGCGCACACGAATCCGGTACAGGCACTTGAACCACGGGTGAAGGCGTGATCGCCCAGGGCTACATGTATTGGGCCGAGACGAGCTCGGCTTCGGTGATCAACCCGCCCGTGTCGGCGACCCGGAACAGCTGGGTCACGCGCACCAGGGCGCCGTCCGGCCGGTGGAGCGTCGCGACCGCGAGGATCGAGCCGTCCGGGTTGATCTGCGTGTCGGCCTCCTGGACGTCGATGGCGTCCATCGAGCTCCACGTGCGGACCAGCTCACCGGCCGCGCCGTCGGCCAGCGACGGGCTCAGCAGCGCGAGCGCGCCCGCCGAATCCCGCGCGATGGCGGCGTAGAAGTCCTTGACGGCCTGGATCTTCCGGCTCGCGCTGCGTGCGTCGGCGGCCTTGTCCGGCACCTCGTTCGTGGTGGCCGGCGCGGCCTGGGTCCGCGGACCGTTGCCGGTCGACTCGTCGGCCGACGGGCCGCCTCCGGAGTGCGTGCCCGCGGTCGGGGCGCTGGGCTGCTCGGGCGCGCCGCCACCGGCCTGGTGCTGTGGGACGGCGAGGCCGCCGAGCTCCGCGGCGCCGGTGAACCCGGCGGGCGTGGACTGGGCGCCTTCGGACACGGCGCGGTGCGCGCTGGTCAGCATCGGCGCGGCGACCACCGCGCCGGCGACGAGCGCCCCGGCGGCGACGAGCCCGGCCAGCTTGGCGCGGCGGACGAACCGGCTCTCCGGCTCGTCGGCGTCCTCGGCCTGCGCCGGCTCGCGCACGGGTTCCGGCCGCGGCGGCAGGAACCGCTGCGGGTCACGGAAGACCTGCTCGAGATAGTCGCGGTCGGCGTCGCCGACGCCGTCGAGAATCTCGGCCGGGATCACGTCCTCGACGCGGACGGCGTTGGGTACCTCACGCCGTGTGCGCTGCCGATCAAGCACGAATGTCCTCGCTCTGGGGTTCCGGGGCGGTCACACGGCCGTTCGGCCGGGCTTCCGTTGGTCCGGATGGCCGACTCGTGGCCGGTTCCGGATCCGCTGTCGTCAGGTAACCCTGTGCGGACGGGCATCACCAGGCTCTGTCGCCGGAATGCCATCGCGATACGACGAGCGGCAGCTTATGTCACCCACCCGGACCAGGGGTAACCGCTCGGCGCACCGCACGTGCATCGGAACGGGCGAACCGCACGTGCAGGGTCGGTTACTGGCCGTCAGCCGCGATCTTGTCGCCGTCCCCGAACGTCAGCGTGCGCTCTTCGATCGTCTTGGACCCGTCGGTGCGGGTGATCTCGACGGTGTTCACCGTGACGCCGCGCTGCTGGTCGATGCTGATCTTCCGGACCTCGAAGTAGGCGACGCCGGCGTACCGCTCGGCGAGGGCCTGCGGGCCCTGGTCGTGGAGCTCTCCGGTGGTCACCGCCGACGCCGCGGCGGGGTCGGTGGTGACGGTGTTGAAGAACTTCTCCGAGTTGTCGCCCATGGTCTGGGCGTCCGGCGGGAAGGAGTACCACCAGGGCGGCTTGACCGGGGTCTCGCGCTGGGCGGGCGTGACCGCGGGCTTCTGCGGCCGTCCGTTCGGCGTGGTGGTGCCGGACGTCTGCGAACCTGCGCCGCTGTCGGTGATCGGCGGCGAGGGGACGCCGTCGACGGGGCCCGCGCCACCGCCGCTGGTCCGCCCGGCCGGCTTGTCCGGCGTCGGCGTGCTGTCGTCCGGCGCCGGCGCGGAACCGCCCTGCCGGGACGGCGGCTCGGTCTCGCCCGTGGGGTCGATGACGGTCGGCGCGCCCTGGTAGCCGGGCCACGCGCCCTGCACGGCCTGGTCCACCGGCGGTTTCCCGACCAGGTAGGACCCGGCGAAGAGCAGCCCGACGACCACGGCGCCGGACGCGCCGGTGGCGAACCAGGCCGCCTTCCGCCACGTCTTGGGCGGGGTCACGGAGGCGGGCACCGACCCGATGGTGAAGCCGCCGACGCCGAGCCCGTCGATCGGGGGTGCCGCGTAGACGCGGACGTCGTCGTCCTCCTGGTCCACCTGGTCCACGCCGCGCGGCTGCGGGGTGGCCAGCGAGACGCGGGTGCGGCGCGCGGCCTGGTCGGCGCGGGTCTCGGGGCGCGACGGCGCCTCGGGCTCGACGTCGTCCAGGGGCAGGCTGCCGTGCGAGGCGGGGAACAGCGGGGGCACGGGGCGCCGGTCGCGGGGCTGGGGCAGGGACGGCTGGGGGAGCGCGCCGGACGTCGGCTGGGGCAGGGGGAGCCCACCGGACATCGGCTGCGCGAGGGGAAGGGACCCGGACACGGGCGGGTCGACCGGCGCGGGGCCGGCCGCGTGCCGCCGGCCGGCGCGGTTCTGGGGGAGCGGGGGCGTCCAGCCGTCCGTGCCGCCGAGCCGGTGCCGCCCGGGATGCGCGGGCGCACCGCCGCGTCCGTGGAACTCCGTGCCTTGGGTCATGCCGACTCGACCACCCGGCGGTCCGGCCGTGACGCCGTCCGGTGGCAGGAGAACCCGATCGGAGCACCATCCTCACGAGCGGCTTCGCGTTCCGAATCCTGCGCAGATGCACGCGCATGCGAGACTGGGCGCGCGGGGCCGGTGCCCCCGCGCGTCCTGCGGGCTCCGCCCGACCCGAACGCAAGGGTCCTCACGGCGTCAACCCTAGGAGCATCCGGCGTAGAAAGTCGCCCCCAAACCTGCAAGTTGCAGAGGTTTCACTCGGTCGGGCGCGACCGAACGGGGGAAAGTGACGCTGCGCAGTCTCACGCAGCGCCATCGGCCCAGTTCAGCGGGTTTCAGCCGCCGGTGCGGTAACGGTCACGCGTCGACTGCAGGGCCTTGGTCGCCACCACGCCGCTACCCGCCGCGAGCAGGATCGCCACGATGTCGAGCGTCGGTCCCCCGGCCGTGAGCAACCAGGCGAACAGCGAGGCCGCGGTGGTACCGCCCGCAACGGCCCAGCGACCGCGGACGTACTGCGCGACCGGCGCACCGCCGGCCCGCTTACCCGCCGCGTTGTTCAGCATCGCCAGATACCCCACATGGCCCAGCGCGGCCAGCACGCTCGCGAGCGCGACGATGACGGCGATGAGGTTCACGAGCCAGTCCATGACCACAGTCTGCCCGCAGCCGGGTCACCGGTGCCTCAGGGAAGACCCGGAATTCGGACAACCGTTACCGGCCGAGCCTGCCGCGGCCGAGGTTCAGCAGCGCCATCGCCAGCTGGCGGCCATCCGGGCCGAGTTCGCGGTAGCGCTCGAGCACGTCCATCTCGCGGTTGTAGACGATCCGCGTGCCACCGGCGGCCATCCGCGCGGCCCCGATCTCCTTGGACACCTCGACCCGGCGTTTCACCAGCCGCAGGATCTCCTTGTCCAGCCAGTCGATCTCCTGCCGGAGCGACGCGATGTCGTCCCCGGCCGGGGTGTCCTCGGCGGGCTGGCCATCGGCGTTCGTCGCGTGTGCGTTCATCGGGACCTCTCCCTCGGTGCCCGGATCCGGCCCCTGGGACGGCGACAGCCCCGGGTCCGTGGACTCCGGGGCTGGCGTGATGGCGGTTCGGGCACTACGCGATCACGGGAGCCGGAGTCCGGGTCCCGTAAAAAAATCGCTCTGCGTGGTGCCGCACGGTTTCAGTATGGCACAGCCGCACCGGCCCGCTCCCGGGCCGAACGCACCCCGGCATGAACGAAGAGGCTCACCGCGAGCCAGAACATCGGGAAGGCGGGCCAGAAGAACCCGGCGCCCAGCACCGCCCACCGGACGATCGCGACCACGGCGATCGCGACCACGACGGCGAGGTGCAGGCGCAGCGCCGGGTACCGCCGCAGCGCGGCCCGGGTCAGCGGGAAGCCCGGCCGGGCCGGCACGGGCCGCGGCAGGTCGGCGGTGAGCTCGGTCAGCTCGTCGGTGAACCGGGCGGAATAGACGTGGGCGAGGCGCTCTTCGACCTCTTCGAGGGTGAGCCGGCCTTCGGAGCCGGCGGTCTGGACGGTGGTGGCGACGCGTTCGCGATCGGCGTCGGCGGCCCGGATGCGGGCGGTGCGCTTGTCTTCCATGTCCGCCGATGCTCCGCGCGGCGGGCCCGCCGCGCGTCGGACGCCAGGCGACATCTCGCCCTACGCCTGACGCGGTAGCCCACCCGCCCGGGGTAGCGTGGACAGACGATGGACACCCTCTTCGATCTCCCCGCCGAGACCCCCGCGCGCAAGCCCGCTTCCGGCGGGCAGGCCGATCTGCTCGAGGACCTGAACCCGTCCCAGCGCGAAGCCGTCACCCACGCCGGTGGCCCGCTGCTGGTGGTCGCGGGTGCGGGATCGGGCAAGACCCGGGTGCTGACCCGCCGGATCGCCTACCTGCTCGGGCAACGCCGCGTGCACCCGGGCGAGATCATGGCGATCACGTTCACCAACAAGGCCGCCGCCGAGATGCGCGAGCGCGTCGCCGCGCTCGTCGGGCGCCGCGCGAACGCGATGTGGGTGTCGACGTTCCACTCGATGTGCGTGCGGATCCTGCGCCGGGAAGCCAAGACGCTGGACATGTCGTCGAGCTTCTCGATCTACGACTCGGACGACACGAAGCGGCTCATCACGCTCGTGGCGCGGGACCTCGACATCGACCCGAAGCGTTACGCCGCCCGCACTCTGGCCATCCACATCTCGAACCTGAAGAACGAGCTCGTCGACCCCGAAGAGGCGTCGGCCAACGCGGCCAACGACCTCGAGCGGCGCGTCGCCGAGGTCTACGTCGAGTACCAGCGGCGGCTGAACCAGGCCAACGCCTTCGACTTCGACGACCTCATCATGCGCACGGTCTCGCTGCTGCAGGCGTTCCCGGCCGTCGCCGAGTACTACCGGCGGCGCTTCCGCCACGTGCTGGTCGACGAGTACCAGGACACGAACCACGCGCAGTACACGCTGGTCCGCGAGCTGGCCGGGACCACGCCGAACGAATCGGGCGTCGACCCGGCCGAGCTGGTCGTCGTCGGTGACGCGGACCAGTCGATCTACGCCTTCCGCGGCGCCACGATCCGCAACATCGAAGAGTTCGAACGGGACTTCCCGAACGCGCACACCATCCTGCTGGAGCAGAACTACCGCTCCACGCAGACGATCCTGTCCGCGGCCAACGCCGTCATCGAGCGGAACCCGAACCGGCGCGCGAAGCGGCTGTGGACGGATTCGGGCGAGGGCGAGAAGATCGTCGGCTACGTCGCGGACAACGACCACGACGAGGCCGCGTTCGTCGCGAACGAGATCGACGCGCTGGCGGAGAAGGGCGAAGCCGACTACTCCGACGTCGCCGTCTTCTACCGCACCAACAACCAGTCCCGCGTCTTCGAAGAGATCTTCATCCGGCTCGGCCTGCCGTACAAGGTCGTCGGCGGCGTGCGGTTCTACGAGCGGCGCGAAGTCCGCGACATGATCGCGTACCTGCGCGTGCTGGCGAACCCGGACGACACGGTCAGCCTGCGGCGCGTGCTGAACGTGCCCAAGCGCGGCATCGGCGACCGCGCGGAAGCCGTGGTGGCGACGCACGCCGAGCGCGAGCGGGTGTCGTTCGCGGCGGCGCTGCGGGACGCCGCCGAGGGCAAGGTGGCGCTGCTGAACCCGCGCTCGGTCAAGGCGATCAGCGGGTTCGTGGGGATGCTCGACGAGCTGGGCGACCTGATCACTTCCGGCGCGGAGGTCCACGACGTCCTCGAAGCGGTGCTGGAGAAGACCGGCTACCGCGTCGAGCTCGAGGAGTCGGACGACCCGCAGGACCACACGCGCGTGGAGAACCTGGACGAGCTCATCACCGTCGCCCGGGAGTTCACCGAGATCACCGCCGAGGTCGTCGCGGACGAGAACGCCGAGCTGGTCGTGGAGCCCGGGGTGCCGGCGCCGGGCTCGCTGCCCGCGTTCCTCGAACGCGTGTCGCTGGTGGCGGACGCCGATTCGGTGCCTTCGCCCGACGGCGGCGAAGAAGGCGACGGCGGCGCGGGCGTCGTCACGCTGATGACCGTGCACACCGCGAAGGGCCTGGAGTACCCGGTCGTGTTCTGCACCGGCTGGGAGGACGGCGTCTTCCCGCACATGCGCGCGCTGGGCGACCCGACCGAGCTGGCCGAGGAACGGCGGCTGGCGTACGTCGCGATCACGCGGGCGCGCAAGCGGTTGTACGTCTCGCGCGCGATCACGCGGTCGGCCTGGGGGCAGCCGTCGATGAACCCGGCTTCGCGGTTCCTCGACGAGCTGCCGGGCGACCTCGTCGACTGGCGGCGGCTGGAGCCGTCGAGCGGCGGGTTCGGGTTCGGGTCGGGTTCGCGGGGTGGCGGCACGCCGCGCGCGGCGACCACCTGGGGCGGCCGCCGGACGTCTTCACCGTCTTCTTCGGGCACGCCGTCGTTCGGCAAGGGCTGGAAGGACACGGTGGCGCTGAAGCTGGACGTCGGCGACCGGGTCAGCCACGACAAGTACGGCCTGGGCACGGTGATCTCGTGCGACGGCGTCGGCCCGCGCGCCACGGCGACCATCGACTTCGGTGCGGCGGGCAAGGTCCGCCTGATGCTGATCGGCAGCGTGCCGATGGTGAAGCTCTAACACCCGTCCGAGTGAACCCGGCGGCGATCCCGGCGATCGCCGCCGGAATCGTCGTACCCCACCGGTAGAACTGACCCCACGATCGAACACAAGTTCGACGGAGGGGGTAGTGTGGTGTGGACGCGGTGCTGTTTCACCTGTTGGCCGAAGGGGTACAAAAACACCTGCGAGGAGTCCTGGGGTCGGCGGTTCCGGATCGGGGTCCGGGCCCTTCGGGGGCTTCAGGAATTCCTTCGCGTGCGGGAGCGGAGGCGTGCCGGCTGGCCGCCGCCTGGCGAGCGCTGCTCAGGCAGCACGAGCTCGGAGCGGACGGGCGATGTGTCACCTGCGGCCGGGGACGCCGCTGGACGACACGTCGGGCCGCGCGTGTCCGCTCCGCGGGGGGCGCAGGGGGAATTCTGCCCTGGGGCTGGGTGCCGGTGCCGGTCCGGAGGTCCGCGGAGCTGTGCACGGTGTGGCAGGTCGCGGTGGCCTACTTCATCCGCCGGTTGCCGGGCGGGCATCGTTAGCCGTTTCCGGGCGCTGAGCCGTCGTTTGGCGCGTCTTTTGCGGCTGAGGATGATCTCGGGCGAGCCGAGGGGTGTGGAGCGAGCTGGCGGGCTTCCGGCCGCGCTGGCTCGGGTGCATCCGCTGTCGGTTCGCCGCTCTCGGATGGGAATCCGTCGTGCGTGCGCCGTGTGCCGGAGCCGGGTGCCGTCCGGCGCGGGTGTTCACGTGTCTCGGACGGCCGTGGTGTCCCGGCTGGAGCGGATGACCGTTCGCACTCGAACGAGGGGCGTCGTCGGCCCTCGGTGGCGGATCATGGCTCTACAGCCGGGTTTCCCGGTGCGATGGCCCGGTTCGGTGGGCCACCGGGGTGGAGCGAACGGATCAGATGACGATGCCGCGCGCGGCCAGCCAGGGCCGGGGGTCGATCTTCTTGGTGCCGTTCTGCCACACCTCGAAGTGCAGGTGCGGTCCGGTGCTCTGGCCGCGGTTGCCGATCTCGGCGATCTGCTGGCCGCACTTGACCTTCTGGCCCTCCTTGACGGAGAAGCTGTTCATGTGGCCGTAGACCTGGATGGTGCCGTCGTCGAGCTGCACCCGGACCCAGAGGCCGAAGCCGCTGGCGGGGCCGGCCTCGATCACGGTGCCGTCGGAGGCGGCGTAGATCGGGGTGCCGATCGCGTTGGCGATGTCGATGCCGAGGTGGCTCGTGCCCCAACGGGCACCGAAGCCCGAGGTGAAGGTGCCGTGGGCCGGCAGGCAGGTCTTGGGACGAGCGGCTTCTTCGGCGGCCTTCTTGGCGGCGTCGGCTTCACGCTGCTCACGGGCCTGCGTGATCGAAGCGCTGTCGGAAAGCTTGGCGGCCTCGGCGGAAGCGTCGATGGCGTGCCCGGCCGGCAGGAGCTCGGGGGCGCCCCCGGTGCCCGCACCTCCCGAGGTGAACGAGGCGCTGGCGTCCTGGCTGTTGGCCAAGGGCGTCACAGCCTGGTCGGAATCGGTGACCGTCTTGAGCGTCGAGCCCGCAGCAGCGGCAGCGAACGCACCGGCCGCGACAGCGGCGACCACAACACGTCCGCGGAGGGCCGAGGAGGGCGGGGCGATGCGGTGCGCACCCCGGACACGAACGACTGCACCTTCGAGTGCGTCCTTCAGTGCCGGGGAAGGAGCTTGGCCGCCGGGGGAGCGGTGTGAAGCCAAGACAGAGCCTTCCATCGTCGGGGAGCCGGGTCGAGGACTGCGGGCGGGGGAACCCGGTGAGCCAACCTCGGGGGTGGTTCGCTCGTTGTCCTACTTCGTGACCTGACTGTAATGGGGACCGGGGGACAGTAACGAACGGGCACCGCCGTAAGCAAGATCTGCCCCGTCGGGCGGCCGATCGGGTGGCGCGGATCTTGCGTCCACCTGTAGGGATTACTCAAAGTTAGACGGGGTTTACTACATTGGTTGTGACTTGCCTTACAGACCTTGCGGGCGGTTATGGACCGTCCGACGAGGTTTGCGGCCCAGGGGGCCGGAATAAGGGTCAGCCAGGGGATGTTCAAGCACTCTCGACGCCCGAGTGCATCTCGAGGCGTGCTCTGGGCGCGGATGTCGGGGTGTCACGAAGGCTCTCGGAGTCGACCGGGGCGACCGTTCATCGACGCTCGCGAACCGCTCACCGACTCGTGTTTAGATCCGGCTCGTCGGTGTCTGTTTTGTCCGACTTCTTGGGCTTGCGCTCGAGGATTCGCTGGGTTCTCGTGACCGAGTCCCGCATTCGGCCACTGTCTGATGGGTAACGCCCGGCAGCCCGACCTCAACTCCGGCGACGCTCGGGCGGCTCTGTGGTGCATGCCCGCCAGCCGGTCCGTTCTGCACCCGACGCCATCCGGCGGGCTGGCCCGCTCACGCACCTGCTCTGGCCGCATGGCCCGCGCCGTCCTGGACCTCGCGCCGCCCGCCGACCGGCACCGCCCAACGGCAGCCAGCCCGGGCAGTCCGCCGACTTCCGCCGCCCATGGCCTGCGCAGCTCGCTGACTCGCGGCTCGCGCTAGCCCGCGCCACTCTGCACCCGTCCGCTGGCCTGCGCCTTCACCTTGCGCGATCCGCGCGTCTGCACCGACCGCTGACCCGTGCCGCTCCGCATGTCACCCGGGCTCGGCCTACCTGCACCGCCCCGCCTACCTGCGCCGTTCTGCGCTTGGCGCCGCCCGCCGAACTGCGCCGCCCCGTTAGCCAGCCCGGGCCACCTCGCCGGTATCCGTCGCCCGCCAACCTGCGCCGCTCGCCGACTCGTGGCCCGCTGGGACCTCCCGGTCCGGCCGACCTTGCTAGCGTCGCGGGCGATGCCCCCACGCTCAGAGCCCCCGACCGGGAGCACCCCCGGCTCCCCGGCCTCCCCGCAGGACCCCGCGACCACCGATCCCACCGGCAAGCGGAAGCCTCCTCGCGCACAGACTTCCCGGCAGGCGCCCGCGGAAACCACCGAATCGGTTGAAGCTGCCCCCGGCCAAGCCCCCACCGACGCAGCGCCCCCTCGGGCCGAACCCGTCGATGCGGCCAAGACCGGTGCCGCCGGTGCAGCAAAAGCACGGCCCACCGGCGCGGCGAAAGCCCGGTCCGGACCGGCGGGCACCCGCGCGGCGAGCGCTCAGCCCGAGCCTGCCGACGCAGCGAAGGCAAAGCCCGCCGCAGCGGCGAACGCCGGCACCTCCGCGGCAACCGCCCGCCCCGAACCCGCGGGCACCGCGAAAGCCAGGCCGACCGGCGCCGCGAAAGCCACGGCCACCGGCAGCGCGAAAGCCGGCCCCACCGGCGCGGCGAAGGCCGTGGCCACTGGCGAGGCGAAGGCCGGGCCCACCGGCGCTGCGAAAGCCGGGGCCACCGGCAGTGCGAAAGCCACGGCCGGACCCGCGAGCACCCGCACAGCCAAGGCCGGACCGGCGAGCACCCGCCCTACAGCCACCCGCCCCAAGCCCCCCACAGCGGCGACGACCGACCCCGCCACCTGGGCCGAAGACACCACCCCCTCCCGCCCCCTGACCATCGCCCTGGCCGTCGCCACCCTCGGCGCCATCGCCCTCACCGCCGCAGCCGTCGTCCCGGTCTCCCCGGCCGCGGGCCCCGGGTTCGGCAGCTGGCCCTGGCTGGCCCTCCTCTCCCTCGCCCCGGTCCTCGCCGCCATCTGGACCGCCGTCGCCGGGAAACCCGCCCTCGCCAAAGGGCTCCTCCTGGGTCTCGCCGCCCTCGCTCCCGGGCGTCTGGTGCTCGACCTCCAGTTCGCCGTCAACGGGCCCCTCACCATCCGCCCCGAGCTCTACCTCCCCGACCGCTTCGTCGGCGGCTCGGCCGTCGGCGCCGGGTTCTGGCTGCTCTTGGCCGGTGACCTGCTCACCGTCGCCGCCGGTGTGGCCGCCTGGCAGGCGAACCGGCAAGACGACGAACCCGAACGGCGACGCTGGCGCCTGCTCGTCCCGCTGCTCGCCGTCGCCGCCTCCGTCGGCCTGCTCACCGCCCCCGTCGGCTCGGACAACGGCTTCCTCCTCGCCCGCGCCGCCTTCGAAGGGCCCTGGCCCGCCCTCGGCGGCTACCTGCTGCTCGCCGCCGCGCTGCCGCTGGCCGCCGTGCTCGCGCTCGCCTCTCCGTCCGAAAGCACCGCGAGAGGCACCCTGCTCGGCCTCACCGCCGGCGCCTTCGGGATGGCCGTGCCGCCCGTCCTCGCCGGACTCTTGCGCGACGACCTCCACGTCACCTGGGGCCCGGTCCTCGTGCTCGCCGCGACGGCGATCACCGCCGGCCTCGCCTTCACCCGGCTCAGCGAAACGCCTAAAGACACCGAGAGCGACGTCAAGGTCCCCGGCATCTTCTGGTGGCGGCTGACGACCGGCGTGCTCGGCCTCGCCACCGCCGTCGCCGCCCTGATCGGAACCTTCGCGCCGCAGGTCGCCGTCACCGCGGTCAACCCCGGGGCCGTCGCGCCCACCAGCGCCGCCGCGGAGAGCCCCGCCCGGTGGTTCCTGCTCGCCGCCGCGCTCGTCGTCGGGGTCCTCGCGCTCGGCACCCTGATCCGCAAGACGGCGGCAGGCGCGCGGTCCGTGCTCGGGGTCGCCTGGGCGGGGATCGTCCTGGCCGGCACCGCCGTTCTGAACACCGCGCTGACCGCCACCCAGGCCGGCAACCTCGCCGGCTTCGGGGGCGCGGACCTCGGCGGCACGTCCGGCGCCGCCCCCGTCTTCACCTACGACCTCGGCGCCGGTGCGGCCTGGACGTTCGCCGCGCTCGTGCTCGCCGTCCTGGTCGCGCTCGCCGCCGCCGGGACCGGGGTCGTCGAACGCGAGGACGCCGAAACCGTCACCGAGCCGGGGAAGAACGTGCTCACGCCCGTCGTGGCCGGCGGGGTGCTGGCCGTCGCCGCGTTCGGGCTGCCCGTCTTCAGCGTGCCCGGCTACGTCGCGCCCGGGCTCTGGTCGAACTTCGACACCCCTTCGTGGGGGCTGCTGACCGCCGTCGTGGTCGTCGTCGGCGCGGCCGCGCTCGCGCTGCGGTCGCGGCCCAAGTCCGCCGCGGCCCTGCTCGCCGGGGCCGCGCTGCTCACCGCGCTGCACGCCGCGGAACTGCCGCTCGTCGGCGGCTCCCTCGGCGACGCGAGCCCGTCGACCGGCTTCTGGCTCGCCCTCGCCGCCGTCGCCGCGCTGCTCTTGGCGGCCGGCCTGGCCGTCGCCGGTGGCCGCCGTGAGCCGTGAGCGACTCCGGGTGCTCGTCGTCGAGTTCGGGAAGCCCGATCCGGCCGCCGTCGCGCTCGGCCGCGCGCTGCGCGACGACGGCATGGAGGTCGTTCACGCCGGCCCGCTGGACACTATCGAGCAGATCCTCCGGACCGCCGAGCAGGAGGACCCGGACGCCGTCGCCGTGCTCGGCGAGCGGCCGCCGCCGGACCTCGAACAGGCGCTCGACCCCGTCCGCGTGGTTCCGGTCGACGCCGGGACGACCCCGGAAAAAGCGGCGGAACGGTTGCGCGGTGGGCGGTCTCACACCGCGGGAGCACCGTCTGACCGCGTACGGTGACCGACTTCACCAGGTGCGGAGTCCCCTGCGTCTGCGCAGGTCGCTAACCTCGACTGGTCCGACAGCGCGGTCCGGTCGCGGACCACCTGCAGTGGCGTGTCGTCAGGAGACTGGAGTAGTGGACCTCTACGAGTACCAGGCGAGGGATCTCTTCGCCGCCCACGGAGTACCGGTTCTGCCGGGCTCGGTGGCTAGCACCCCCGAAGAAGCCAAGGCCGCCGCGGAGCAGATCGGTAACCAGGTCGTCGTCAAGGCGCAGGTGAAGGTCGGCGGCCGCGGGAAGGCGGGCGGCGTCAAGCTGGCCCAGACGCCCGACGAGGCGAAGGAGAAGGCGGAAGCCATCCTCGGCCTCGACATCAAGGGCCACATCACGCGTCGCGTGCTGGTGGCCGAAGCCTCGGACATCGCGTCCGAGTACTACTTCTCCTTCCTGCTGGACCGGTCCAACCGGACCTTCCTGGCGATGGCGTCCTCCGAGGGCGGCATGGAGATCGAGCAGCTCGCCGTCGAGCGCCCGGAGGCGCTCGCCAAGATCCCGGTCGACTCGATCACCGGCGTCGACAAGGCGAAGGCGCTCGAGATCCTGAAGGCCGGCAACTTCCCGGCCGACATCATCGACGAGGCCGCCGACGTCGTCGTGAAGCTCTGGGAGACCTTCGTCTCCGAGGACGCCACCCTGGTCGAGGTCAACCCGCTGGTCCGTGACCCGCAGGACAAGATCATCGCCCTCGACGGCAAGGTCACCCTCGACGAGAACGCGGACTTCCGCCAGCCGGGCCACGAGGCCCTGGTGGACAAGGACGCGGAGAACCCGCTCGAGGCGAAGGCCAAGGCCAAGAACCTCAACTACGTCAAGCTCGACGGCCAGGTCGGCATCATCGGCAACGGCGCGGGCCTCGTCATGTCCACTTTGGACGTCGTGGCGTACGCGGGCGAGAAGCACGGCGGCGTGAAGCCGGCGAACTTCCTCGACATCGGCGGCGGCGCGTCGGCCGAGGTCATGGCGGCCGGGCTGGACGTCATCCTCAACGACACCGACGTCAAGAGCGTCTTCGTCAACGTCTTCGGCGGCATCACCGCCTGCGACGCGGTGGCGAACGGCATCGTCGAGGCCCTGAAGATCCTGGGTGACGAGGCCGCCAAGCCGCTGGTCGTCCGCCTGGACGGCAACAACGTCGTCGAGGGTCGCCAGATCCTGGCCGACGCGAACCACCCGCTGGTCACCGTGGTGGACACAATGGACAACGCGGCCGACAAGGCTGCCGAGCTCGCCGCGGCAGGTGCGTGAAGATGTCGATCTTCCTGAACGAGAACAGCAAGGTCATCGTGCAGGGGCTCACCGGCTCCGAGGGCATGAAGCACGCGACCAAGATGCTGAAGTCCGGCACGAACATCGTGGGTGGCGTCAACGCCCGCAAGGCCGGCCAGACCGTCACCATCGAGGGCAAGGACCTCAAGGTCTTCGGCACCGTCGAAGAGGCGATCAAGGAGACCGGCGCCGACGTGTCGGTCATCTTCGTGCCGCCGAAGTTCGCGAAGGACGCGGTCGTCGAGGCGATCGACGCCGAGATCCCGCTGGCCGTCGTCATCACCGAGGGCATCCCGGTGCACGACTCGGCCTACTTCTGGGCCCACGCCGTCGCCAAGGGCAACACGACCCGGATCATCGGGCCGAACTGCCCCGGCGTGATCAGCCCCGGCAAGTCGAACGCCGGCATCATCCCGGCCGACATCTCCGGCCCTGGCCAGATCGGCCTCGTGTCGAAGTCCGGCACGCTGACCTACCAGATGATGTACGAGCTGCGGGACATCGGCTTCTCCACCGCGGTCGGCATCGGCGGTGACCCGATCATCGGCACCACGCACATCGACGCCCTCGAGGCGTTCGAGGCGGACCCCGAGACCAAGGTCATCGTGATGATCGGCGAGATCGGTGGCGACGCCGAAGAGCGCGCCGCGGCCTACATCAAGGAGAACGTGACGAAGCCGGTCGTCGGTTACGTCGCGGGCTTCACCGCGCCCGAGGGCAAGACCATGGGCCACGCGGGCGCCATCGTCTCCGGTTCCTCCGGCACGGCCGCCGCCAAGAAGGAGGCCCTCGAGGCCGCCGGCGTCAAGGTCGGCAAGACCCCGAGCGAGACCGCCGTCCTGGCGCGTGAGCTGTACAACAACCTCGGCTGAGTTCGAGGCGTAACTCCTGGTGAGGCCGGGCATCCGCAGGGTGCCCGGCCTTTCCTGGTTTCAGGACGAAACCTCCCGAGGTATTCACGCGTCTGATGGGCTGGTGGCCTGCGAGTGCGCTAGCGTTCTGCGCACGCAAGCCGCCTCGTCTTCCCCCGGGTGCCCGCGTGCCCCGGAGTGCCGGTCGAACCGACAGGAGTGCTTCCCGATGACCTTCCCCAGCGGTGGGCCCGGCTACCCCCAGCAGGGTGGCGGCCAGCAGCCCCCCGGACCGCCGTCCAGTGGCTTCCCCGCTCAGCAGCCGCCGCCGCACTCGCACCAGGCGCCCTCGGGCGCCGCGGGCCTGACGCAGAACCTGCCGCTGCTGCTCTCCCTGGGCGTCGCGGTGTTCGGCATCGTCCAGTACTTCCTCGGGTTCTCCGACAAGGCCGACACCGGTCTCGGCACGGTGCTCCTGCTCGCCGGTGGCCTGCTCGCCGGGATGTACGCGCTGCCGAGGGGACCGAAGACGCTGCCGTTCGCGGCGCTGCTCAGCGTCCTCGGTGCGCTCGAGGTCCTCGACTCGCTCATCGCGCTGCAGACGACGCCCGGCATTTTCGTCATCGTGCTGATCCTGGGCATCCTGCAGATGGCCGCGGCCGTCGGCGCGCTGCTCATCGAGCAGGACATCGTCAAGCCGCCGACGCCGAAGCCGGCCGCGCCGTCCTACGGCGGCCAGTACGGCCAGGCGGGCCAGCCGGGCCAGCAGCAGTACGGCCAGCCCGGGCAGCAGCAGTACGGCCAGCAGCAGCCGGGCCACGGACCGGGTCCGGCCAACCAGACCGGGGAGCCGTTCTCGCAGGGCCAGTACGGCTCGCCGAACCCGCCGTCGACCACGCCGCCGCCGGGGCAGCAGGCCACGACGTACGCCCCGCAGCAGGGCTCGTTCTTCCAGCAGCCGCCGCCGGACAACCCGGGCACGCCGCCCGGTGGCTTCGGCAAGTCGAGCTGACGCAAGTCCTCCGAAACACCCGCTGTGACGCTCGGTGTCACAGCGGGTGTTTTGCACTCCGAGGGTTACTCGACCGGGTGGGTTAGCTTCGCCACCCCGGCCGACGGCGGCGTGGCTCACCCGGACGGACCAGCCCGGATGTCAGGGTGCGGATCATGGACCTGCTCACCGACTCCCGCGAGGAGCCGGTGGGCGACCTCGAACCCGACGTCGGACCGTCCCGGGCGGCGCGGGTGCGGGTGTTGCTCGCCGCCGCCCTCGGCCCGCTGGTCACCGGCTACGCCGTCGTCGCGACCGTGCTGACGCTGGTGGCGCTCACCGCCCCCCGCACCGTCTTCTCCGGCACCGGCGTGCTGCTGGCCGCCGGGCCCGGCTGGCTCGCCGCGCACCAGGTGCGCCTCGGCCTCGGCGTCCACCCGCTCGGCGTGCTGCCGCTGCTCCCGACCCTGGGCGCGCTCGTGCTGGCCGCGCGGACGGCGTCCGGCGCCACCGTGCGCCTCGGCTGCCGGACACCGCGCGCGGCGCTGCCGGTGTTCGTGACGATCACCGGCGCGCACGCGCTGTTCGGGCTCGTCATCGCGCTCTGCGCGCAGGGCTCGCCGGTGACGGCGAACCCGATGGTCGCCTTCGCCGTGCCCGGGCTGCTCGCCGCGGCGGCCTCGGCGGTGGGCATCGCCCGGTGCTGCGGACTGCCGGACGTCGTCGCCGAGCGCCTCGACCCCCTCGCGTTGCGCGGGGTCCGGGCCGGTGCGCTGGGCCTCGCGGTGCTGGTGGCCTGCGGTGCTGTCGTGTTCACCGTCGCGACCGCGCTGTCCTGGCGGACGGTGGCCGACATGTACGAGCCCGCGCTCGGCAGCAGCTTCGGGATGTTCCTGCTCTCCGTGCTGTACCTGCCGAACGCCGTGACGGCCACGCTGTCGTTCGTCACCGGGCCCGGTTTCTCGATCGGCGACCTGAACGTCGGGATGTTCGGCTACCGCGGCGGTGCCGTCCCCGGCGTCCCGCTGCTGGGCGGCCTGCCGGAACACCACGCGGCGTGGTGGCCGGCGCTGCTGGTGCTGCCCGCGGCGACGGGCGCACTCGCCGGCTGGTCGCTGCGCAAGGTCGACGCGGACCCGGCACAGCGCATCCGCGCGGTCGCGGTGGCCGGCGCGGTGGTCGCGCTCGGCTGCGTCCTGCTGGGCTCGCTGTCCGGCGGGCGGCTCGGCGACGGCCCGTTCGACCCGGTCAGCGTCCCGGTCGGCGTCGCGTCGATCGTCGCGTTCTGCTGGATCTTCATCCCGGGTTCGTTCGTCGCGTTCTTCACGGGCGAGCACGAGCCGCCCTCGCCGCCCGAAGCGCTCGAGGACAACGAGGCCTTCGAAGACGCCGAAGAGGTCGACGTCGACGAAGCCGCCGAAGCCGTCGAGGAACTCGAAGCGTCCGAAGAGGACGAAGAAACCGAAGAGCCCGAAGCAGAAGCTGGCGAAGAACCCGGCGAGGACACGGAGTTCGACGCCGAAGCCGACGCCGAACTGGGCCTCGAAGACCCGGCCGAGGACGTCCCCGAAGCCGGCGAGGTTGTGACCGGAGGCACCGAGACCTGCGGCGACGTCGAGGCGGCCGAGACCGACCGTTAGGGTTGACGTGACCTGGTGAAGCGCCGTGCGCCCGGCTGCGCACCGCCCGCGGCAAGGAGCCCGCTCTGTCTCAACGGTTGGACCTGCCCACTCCGGTGAAGCTCGTCGTGCTCGCGTCGGGCTCCGGCACCCTCCTGCAGGCGGTGCTGGACGCCACCGGGCGGTCCGGCTTCCCGGCCAAGGTCATCGCCGTCGGCGCCGACCGCACCGGCATCGAAGCGCTGACCCGCGCCGAGCGCGTGAGCATCCCGTCGTTCACGGTCCGCGTCGCGGATCACCCTGACCGCGCGGCCTGGGACAAGGCGCTGACCGAGGCCGTCGGCGCCTACCAGCCCGACCTGGTCGTCTCCGCCGGGTTCATGAAGATCCTCGGCGAACAGTTCCTCGGCCGGTTCACTGTGGTCAACACGCACCCGGCGCTGCTCCCGTCGTTCCCCGGGATGCACGCGGTGCGCGACGCACTGGAGGCCGGCGTCAAGGTCACCGGCTCGACCGTGCACTTCGCGGACGCCGGGGTCGACACCGGGCCGATCATCGCCCAGGAGGCGGTCGTCGTGGAGCACGACGACACCGAAGACGTCCTGCACGAACGGATCAAGGCCGTCGAACGCAGGCTGCTGGTGGAAACGATCGAGCGACTCGGCCGCGGTGGCTGCACCGTGGACGGACGAAAGGTGACATTTCGTGAGCACTGACCTGGGACGGCGCCCGGTCCGCCGGGCGCTGATCGGCGTCTCGGACAAGGCGGGCCTGCTGGACCTCGCGACCGGCCTGCACGCGGCCGGCGTCGAGATCGTCTCCACCGGCGGCACGGCGAAGGCCATCGCCGACGCGGGTGTCCCGGTCACGCCGGTCGAAGACGTCACCGGCTTCCCCGAGTCGCTGGACGGCCGGGTCAAGACGCTGCACCCGAACGTGCACGCCGGGCTGCTCGCCGACCAGGGCAACCCCGACCACGTCGAGCAGCTGCGCAAGCTGGACATCGCGGCGTTCGACCTGCTCGTCGTGAACCTCTACCCGTTCACGCAGACCGTCGCCTCCGGCGCGAGCCCCGAGGACTGCGTCGAGAACATCGACATCGGCGGCCCGGCCATGGTCCGCGGCGCCGCGAAGAACCACGGCAGCGTCGCGGTCGTCGTCGACCCGGCCCGCTACGGCTGGGTCCTGGAGCGCGTCGCCGACGGCGGCTTCGACCTCGCCGACCGCAAGCGCCTCGCCGCGCAGGCGTACGCGCACACCGCGGCGTACGACATCGCCGTCGCGTCCTGGTTCTCCAACGTCTACGCGCCCGCGGACGACTCCGGCTTCCCGGACTTCTCCGGCATCAGCTGGGAACGCGGCGAGGTGCTGCGCTACGGCGAGAACCCGCACCAGAAGGCCGCGCTGTACAAGGGACACCGGGCCGGCCTGGCCCACGCCGAGCAGCTGCACGGCAAGGCCATGTCCTACAACAACTACGTCGACACCGACGCCGCCCGCCGCGCCGCGTTCGACTTCGCCGAGCCGGCCGTCGCGATCATCAAGCACGCCAACCCGTGCGGCATCGCGGTCGGCACCGACATCGCGGAGGCGCACCGCAAGGCGCACGCGTGCGACCCGGTTTCGGCCTACGGCGGCGTCATCGCGACGAACCGGCCGGTCAGCCGCGAGGCCGCCGAGCAGATCGCCGAGGTGTTCACCGAGGTCGTGCTGGCGCCGGACTTCGACACCGAGGCACTGGAGATCCTGCAGCGCAAGAAGAACATCCGGCTGCTGAAGCTCCCCGAGGTCCCGCCGTCCCCGATCGAGTTCCGCCAGATCTCCGGCGGCGTGCTCGTGCAGACCGTCGACGCGATCAACGCACCGGGCGACGACCCGGCTTCGTGGACGCTGGCGACCGGCACCCCGGCCGATGAGCAGACCCTGCGCGACCTCGAGTTCGCGTGGCGTTCGCTGCGCGCGGTCAAGTCGAACGCGATCCTGCTCGCCGCGGACGGCGCGACCGTCGGCGTCGGCATGGGCCAGGTCAACCGCGTCGACTCGTCGCGGCTGGCGGTCTCGCGGGCGGGCGACCGGGCGAAGGGCTCGGTGGGCGCGTCCGACGCGTTCTTCCCGTTCCCGGACGGCCTGGAGGTGCTGGTCGAGGCGGGCGTGCGGGCGATCGTGCAGCCCGGTGGCTCGGTCCGCGACGCCGAGGTGATCGCGGCCGCGGAGAAGGCCGGCGTCACGATGTACCTGACGGGGACGCGCCACTTCGCGCACTGACCCCGGCTTCGCTTCGAGAGGGAGGGCTCGATGCAGCAACCACCGCCGTACGGACCGGGTCAGCCGGGCTACGGGCAGCAGGGGCCGCCGGGGTATCCCCAGCAGCCCGGCTACCCGCCACCCGGCTACCCGCAGCAGGGATATCCCGGTTACGGCGGGCCGGTGCCGCCGCCGAAGAAGAAGCGGACCGGGCTGATCCTCGGGATCGCCGGCGCGGTGGTGGTGCTGCTCGGCGCGGGCATCCCGCTCGGGATCTTCGCGAGCGACTACTTCGCGAGCACCGGCGCGGCACCGTCGTCGTCGCCGGTGCCCGCCGAGTGCCAGGTCCCGGCGGCGGTGCTGGAGAAAGCGGGCTTCCCGAGCTTCGCGCTGGGCGGCCCGGGCACCGCGAACGTGCCCGGCCTGAAGCAGGTCAACTGCAGCTGGAAGCCCGGGTCCGACGAGAACGTCCGGGACGCCACCCTGAGCGTCCGGATCACCGGGTACTCCGGGGAAAACGCGCGGGCCCAGGCGAACCAGCTGTTCGCGCCGGTCGGCCCGGAAGTGCCGCCGACCGACGTCAAGGGCGTCGGCGACAAGGCGGTGCTGGTCCGGCTGGTCACGAAGAGCGCCTTCAGCGGTTCGGAGCTGCACGTCCTGAAGGGCACCACGGTCGTCATCGTCGAGGTGTCCGGCTGGGACAAGGGCTTCTTCTCGAACTCGCCGATGCCGCAGCAGGAGACCGACGACGCCGTGAAGGCGGTCGGCACCGAGATCGTCAAGCAGCTCCGCTAGGGCGGAACAGCGCGTAGACGACCTCGTCGCGCCAGCCGCCGTCGCGCCAGGTGACTTCGCGCATTACGCCTTCGCGGTGGAACCCGGCCCGTTCCAGCGTCTTCTGCTCGGCAGCGTTGCCGCCGTCGGTGAACGCCTCGAGCCGGTGGGCGCGCGTGACCGAGAAGAGGTGGGCGACGAGCAGCCGGTGCGCGGTCAGGCCGAGGCCCCGGCCGCGGTGTTCCGGCAGCAGCGTCAGGCCGATCTCGAAGCAGCCGCCCGCCGGACCGCCGCGGTCGGCGGCTTCCCAGCTCGCCATGCCGGCGACGACGTCGTCCGCGGTCACGGCCAGCGCCGTGTCGTTCGGGCCGAGGTAACCGTCTTCGGCCCAGCGGCGGCGGCGCACCCGTGGGTCCGTGAACCCGGTCCACTGGTGGACGCCCAGCACCGCCGGGTCGTTCGCGAACCGGTCCAGGACCGGCAGGTCGTCCTCGCGGAAGGGTCGCAGCGCGACGTCGGTCACGCGGGCGCGGGCAGCGTCTTGCAGAGCGCGACGGGGAACTTCGGCTCGGCCGCCCGGATCTCCGGGCAGCCGGCCGACTTGACCTGCGCGAACGACGTCCAGCCGGTGTCGGCCCAGCGGAAGACCGAACGGGCCGGCGGTTCGGTCTGCCGCACCGGCAGGTCCAGGACCAGCCAGTTCGGGTCGCAGACGCGGGTGGTGCCCGTGCTCTGGGCGCCCGTCGCGGTCACGGCGGCGCCGATCCAGGCCGGGTCGCAGTGGTCGGCGGGCGGGGCGCAGGTGCCCTGCGGCGCGCAGTGCCCCCAGCCGGCGCCGAGCTTGTGCCAGGCGTTGCCGTTGTCGCCGTTGAGAATCACGGTGCGTTCGGCGACCGGCGTGGCCGTGGCCAGCAGCAGCTCGGCGGGCACCTTGTCCTGGCAACCGCCCGAGGCGGGCCGGGTCGAGTAGACGACGTCGGCGCGGACGTCGGTCTTGGTCTCCACGATCTGCTCGATGCGCGGTTCCCGGACGCAGCCGGGGTCCTTGCCGGGCAGGGCGACCTGCACGAACAGGCTGGTCGGCTCCGGCCCCGGGCGGATCCCGGTGACGTCGGCGCGGAAGGAGCGCCACTCGGCGCCCATCGTCGTCGGCCCCGGGGCCGCGGCCTTGGCGCCGGGCACCCCACCGCCGGCCGTGAGCACGACGGTCAGCACCGCACCCGCCGCGACCAGTGCTCCGGCGATCCACAGAACCGGCCGTTTGGTCATCGCGCACCCCCAGAAGTCCACCGGGGAATCTAGCCGACGCCGCAGCGTCAGGCGGGCGGACCGGCTTTTTCGCCGATCCGGCCGGAAGCAGGCCGCCCGCCCCGAGGCAAGGAACCGTTGCCACGAAACCATTCGGCCGTGACTGCGGCCGGCTCGGCGACGAATGGCTCAGTAGCGCTGTGTGACTTCTTTCTCCAGGTAAACGGCGCCGCTGATGTGGCCGCCGGCCGCGGGCGCGTCGGTGAGCCGGTAGCCGGCCCGCTGGTAGAGCGTGATGTTGCGGGTGCTGCGGGCGCCGGTGAACAGGGCGAACCGGCGCGCCTCGGCGGGTGCGTGCGCCTCGGCGTGCTCGAGCAGCCGGCGGCCGAGCCCGCGGCCGGCGAGATCGGGCGCGACCATCAGCCTGCCGAGCTCCCAGCGGTCGCCTTCGAGCCGGGCCCGCACCGCGCCGACCAGCCGGTGGTCCTGCCGCAGGACCCACACCGACCAGGTCTTGGCCCAGTCGCGGACGTCCTCGAGGGTTTCGTGCAGCGCGGGGATGTCGAGGGTGTCGTTGAGGACGGCCTCCTGGACCCAGCAGCAGCGTTGCAGGACGAGCAGTTCCGGGCAGTCTTCGGGCCGGACTTCGGTGAGCTCCACAGGGGACTGTTTAGCGACCGAGGCTCGGCGGGGGCAACCGCATTGCCGGGGCAGGGTGCTGCTTCGGTGGCGATTCTGCCCGTGGCCTGCGGTTTCTGTCGTCCGCAGCCCGGTTCGTTGCCCACTGGTGGGTGACTTGACAGGTCGGGCGGTTCGCGGTTGACTTGAGCACATCGAACACGTGTTCGATGTGAAACCGCCGCCTTCCCCGCGGCGAACCAGTGCCGTCGGTCGTGTTTTGGGAGAGGCCCGACCGCCGGCCTAGTCCGTGGTGGGGAGGTGCGTGCGGTGACCGCTGTGGTGGAGCCGCCGGTGGCCCGGCTGGCGGCCCTGCCCGGGGTCAGCACGGCGAGCCGGGTCGCGGCCCAGGCCGAGCGGGCCCGGGCGACGGGGAAGGTGCTCCCGGTCGTCCCGGCGCTCGCCGGGCTGCTGCCCGCGGGCGGGCTCCGGCGCGGGAGCACCGTGGCGGTCCACGGGGGGACATCGCTGGTGTTCGCGCTGCTGGCCGAAGCCACCAGCGCCGGGTCGTGGGCGGCCGTGGCCGGCCTCCCGTCGCTGGGTCTGGCGGCGGCGTCCGAGTATGGCGTGGACCTCGCCCGGGTGGCGCTGGTCCCACACCCGGGCGTGGAGCTCCCGGCGGTGGTGGCGGCGCTGCTCGACGGCGTCGACCTGGTGGTGGTCAACGCGGAGAAGGTACAGCCGGCCGTGGCGCGGCGGCTGTCGGCCCGGGCCCGGCACCGCGGGGCGGTGCTGCTGGCGTCGGGGGCGTGGCCGGCAGCGGACGTCGAGCTGTCGTGCCGGTTTTCGGCGTGGTCCGGCCTGTCGGACGGCTACGGCCACCTGCGCGAGCGAACGGCTTCGGTACGGGTCCACGGCCGCGGCGCGGCGGCCCGCCCGCTCTCGGCTTCGCTCGCGCTCCCCGGCTCCGCCGGTGCGCCGTCGCCGGCCGAACCTCGCGGCTCCGTCCACGAGGAGGCCACGGCATGACTTGGCATCCCCAGCGGACTCCCTCCCCGGACGGCCCCCGCCGCCCGAAGCACCATGTCCCCAAGTCCCCGTGTTGGCCCGCCAGCCAGGCAAGCCGATCTTCCAGGTACGCGAGCCGACTTTCTGGGTCCGTGAGCCGACCCTCTGGGCTGTCTGGGTCCGTGAGTCGACCCGCCGGGTACGCCAGCCGACTCTGTGGGCACGTGAGTCGACTGTCTGGCCACGCGCGCCGCCTGGCCGGCTTCCGCCGCTCACTCGGGGAGGCCGCATGACCGTCCCCGCGCAGCGGCGTTCCGTCGACCTCCCCACCCGGATGCTCGTCCTCTGGTGCCCGGACTGGCCCGTGGTCGCCGCTGCGGCCGTTGAGGGCGTTGCCGTCACCGCGCCCGCCGCTGTTTTCAGTGCGAACCGGGTTGTCGCGAGCAATGCCGGTGCCCGGCGGAACGGCGTCCGGCGGGGAATGCGGCGGCGGGAGGCGCAGTCGAACTGTCCGGACCTGGCCGTCTTCGCCGCCGACGACGGCCGGGACGCGCGGCTCTTCGAAGCCGTCGCGAGGGCGGTCGAGGCGCTCGTCGTCGGGGTCGAGGTCGTGCGGCCGGGGCTCGTCGCCGTCCCCGTCGACGGTGCCGCCGGGTACTTCGGCGGGGAGCACGCCCTCGTCGAACGGCTCGTCGACGAAGTGTCCGCCGCGGCGGGCGTGGAGTGCCAGGTCGGCGTCGCCGAAGGGCTCTTCGCCGCGACGCTCGCCGCGCGGTGCGGGGAGTTCGTCGAACCCGGGCGCGTCGCCGAGTTCCTCGCGCCGCTGCCCGTCACCGAGCTCGACCAGCCCGGCGCCGAGCGCGCGGAGCTCGTCGACCTGTTGCGCCGGCTCGGACTGCGGACGCTCGGCGCGTTCGCTGAACTTCCCGAGCGCGACGTCGTCAACCGCTTCGGTGCCGACGGCGTGCTCGCGCACCGGCTGGCGCGGGGCCGTTCCGAACGTCCGCCGCTGCGGCGCCGGCCGCCGCCCGAACTGACGCTCACCGAGGAGTTCGACCCGGTCGTCGAGCGGGTGGACGTCGCGGCCTTCCTCGCCAAGGGCCTCGCGACGCGGTTCTGCGCCGGGCTCGCCGGGCACGGTCTGGCCTGCACACGGCTCGGTGTCTACGCGGTCACCGAGGAGGGCGAACACCTCGGCCGCGCGTGGCGGTGCGCGGAACCGCTGACGCCCGCCGGGGTCGCCGACCGCGTGCGCTGGCAGTTCGAAGGCTGGCTGCGCGCGGCGCCGGGCCGGCGTCCGACTTCGGGTGTGGTGCGGCTGCGGCTGGAGCCTGAGGAGGTCGTCGAAGGGCGGTCGCTGCAGCTCGACCTGTGGCGGAACGGCCGTTCCGACGAGGACGACGAACGCGCGGCGCGGGCGTTCGTGCGGGTCCAGGGACTGCTCGGGCCGGGGGGAGTGGTGACGCCGTTGCTCGACGGCGGCCGCGACCCGGCGGGCCGCGTCCGGCTGGTGCCGTGGGGTGACCCGCGCGAGCAGTCGGCGCCCGCGGACGCGACCTGGCCCGGACGGCTGCCGGCTCCTTCGCCCGCGACGGTCCTCGACCGCCCGGTGCCGGCCCAGGTCTTCGACGCCGAGGGCAGGCCGGTGGGCATCACGGCGCGCGAGCAGCTGACGGCGGTCCCGCGCGGGCTGAGCATCACCGGCGGCCCGCACCGCGAGGTCGTGGGGTGGGCGGGGCCGTGGCCGGTGGCGGGTGACCGCCGAAGACCGGGCCCCCGGCGCGCGCGGCTGCAGCTGCTGATCGCGGGCGAGCCGGACGACCCGCCCGACGCGGTGCTGGTGCACTGCGCGGGCACGGAAAATCCACTGTGGACGGTCGAGGGAGTGTACGACTGAGCATGGACGAGGACTACGCACGAAAGCTCCGAGCCTGGCTGCGAGCCGAACCGGGAGCAACGCCCCGCCGAGCCGAAGAGGAGCGCGAATGGCTGCGAGAGGTTCCGGCTCCAGCAGCCGGCGACCACCACGCGGCACCTGCCGCGGAGGTGGGTGACGCGGCGAGCGAAAGCTGGTCGGTGCGCGGACAGCTGCCCGATGCCGAGGAAGAGTGGGTGTGCCCGGTGATCATGCTGCCGGTTCCGCGCTCGTCGAAGGAGAACGGCTGCCGCCTGAGCGGACCCGCCGACCGGCGACGACGCACCGATGCGGCGGAGGATCACCCGGCCACCCCGGCGGCGGAGCCGCGCCCCATGAGTGACGCCGAGGCTCGGAGCCGCTGGAACCACCCCAGCAACTGGCACCGTCGCCGCCGGGAGGCGCAGGGAACCGAAGAGCCCGGGAGCCGCTGAATGGGCTGGAACAACCCGCCCGTCCGCTGGAAGGACCTCGCCCGCACCCTCGCCGGCGGGGTGCCTCCCGGCGACCACGGCGACAGCCCCGCCTGGGGCCGCAAGCGCGAGGCCTACCAGCGGCCACAGAACCTCCCCACCCGGCGCAACGACGACGGCGGCGAAACCGTCCGCGTCCCCTACGCCGAGCTGCACTGCCACTCCAACTTCAGCTTCCTCGACGGCGCCAGCCATCCCGAAGAGCTCGTCGAAGAAGCCGCGCGCCTGCAGCTCGACGCCATCGCGCTCACCGACCACGACGGCATGTACGGCGTCGTCCGCTTCGCCGAGGCCGCGCGGGAACTGGGCGTCAACACCGTCTTCGGCACCGAGCTCAGCTTCGGCCTCCAGGGCCCGCAGAACGGCGTCGCCGACCCCGAAGGCGAGCACCTCCTGCTGCTCGCCCGCGGCGACCAGGGCTACCGAGCCCTCTGCCGCGCCATCACCGCCGGCCAGATCCACGAGCACGCCGAGAAGGGCAAGCCCAGCTACGACCTCGGTGCGGTCGCCGAGGAGGTCGCCGGGCAGTGCGTGGTGCTGACGGGCTGCCGCAAAGGCGCGGTGCGCACCGCCCTCGTCACGCACGGCCCGGCGGCCGCCGCGGAGAAACTGAAGGAACTGACAGACCGGTTCGGCCAGGACAACGTCTACGTCGAGCTAACCGACCACCGCCAGCCGCTCGACAGCACCCACAACGACGTCCTGACGAAGCTCGCCGGCGAACTGGGCCTCCCGACCGTGGCCACCACCGCCGCGCACTACGCCCGTCCGGAACGTGCCCCGCTCGCCGACGCGCTCGCCGCCATCCGCGCCCGTCGCGGGATCGACGAGCTGGAAGGCTGGCTGCCCGCCGCCGGAACGGCGTTCCTCCGCAGCGGCGCCGAAATGGACGTCCTGTTCCGGCGCTACCCCGGCGCCGTCCGCCGCAGTGCGTTGCTGGGCATGGAATGCGCCTTCCCGCTCAAGCTGATCGCCCCGAAGCTGCCGCCCTTCGACGTCCCCGAAGGCCACACCGAAGCGACCTACCTGCGCGAGCTGACGAAAAAGGGCGCGGAGGAGCGTTTCGGCGGCAAGGAACACGAAGAAAAGGCCAACGAGCAGATCCAGCACGAGCTGGAAATCATCGAGCAGCTCGGCTTCCCCGGCTACTTCCTGATCGTCTGGGACATCGTCAAGTTCTGCAACGACCACAAAATCCTCTGCCAGGGCCGGGGTTCGGCCGCGAATTCGGCCGTCTGTTACGCGCTCGGCATCACGAAGGTCGACTCGGTGGCCAACAAGCTGCTCTTCGAGCGCTTCCTCGCCCCGGACCGCGACGGCTACCCGGACATCGACCTCGACATCGAGTCCGACCGCCGCGAGGAGGCCATCCAGTACGTCTTCGAGAAGCACGGGCGCCTGCGGACCGCCCAGGTCGCGAACGTGATCACCTACCGCGCCCGGTCAGCCGTCCGCGACGCCGCGCGAGCACTGGGCTACTCGCCGGGGCAGCAGGACGCCTGGAGCAAGCAGATCGACCGCTGGGGATCGTTGCGCAGCACCGAAAAGGACCACGACCACGACATCCCGGACGAGGTCGTGCAGCTCGCGTTCGCGCTCGAGGACTTCCCGCGGCACCTGGGTATCCACTCCGGCGGGATGGTCATGTGCCACGAACCCGTGAGCCAGGTCGTGCCGGTCGAGTGGGCGCGGATGGAAAACCGCAGCGTCATCCAGTGGGAGAAGGAGGACTGCGCCGCCGCCGGGCTCGTCAAGTTCGACCTGCTCGGCCTCGGCATGCTCTCGGCCCTGCACTACATGCTCGACCTCGTCGAGGAGTACAAGGGCGAGAAGATCGACCTCGCCGAGCTGGACCTCACCGACCAGAACATCTACGGCATGCTCTGCCGCGCCGACGCGATCGGCGTGTTCCAGGTCGAAAGCCGCGCGCAGCTGGCCACCTTGCCACGCCTCAAGCCCGACAAGTTCTACGACCTAGCCGTCGAGGTCGCGCTGATCCGGCCCGGCCCGATCCAGGGCGGTTCGGTGCACCCGTACATCCGCCGCAAGCAGGGCATCGAGGAGTGGGACTACGACCACCCGCTGCTGGCGACGGCCCTGGAGAAGACCCTCGGCGTGCCGCTGTTCCAGGAGCAGATGATGCAGATCGTCTTGGACGTCGCCGACTTCACGGCGGCGGAGGCCGACCAGCTGCGGCACGCGATGGGCTCGAAGCGCTCGGACCGGAAGATGGACCGGTTGCGTCAGCGGTTCCTCGAAGGCGCCGCCGCGAACGGTGTCGAAGACGAGCTGGCGCAGAAGATCTTCTTGAAGCTCAAGGCTTTCGCGAACTTCGGCTTCCCGGAGAGCCACGCGCTGAGCTTCGCGCACCTGGTCTTTTCCAGTGCCTACTTCAAGTTCTACCACCCGGACGCGTTCCTGGCGGGCCTGCTGCGCGCTCAGCCGATGGGGTTCTACTCACCGCAGTCGCTGGTCGCGGACGCCCGGCGGCACGGCGTCACCGTGCACGGCCCGGACATCAACCGCAGCCTGCCGCACGCGACGCTGGAGCCGGGCGGCGGGAAGTACCACGACGTCCGCACCGGGCTGAGCACCGTACGGATGATCGGCGAGGACGTCGCGAAGCGGATCGTCACCGAACGGCAGGCGAACGGCGACTTCACCGACATGGCCGACGTCGCCCGCCGCGTGCGGCTGAAGACCCCGCAGATCGAGGCGCTCGCCACGGCCGGCGCGTTCGCCGGGTTCGGCGGCGACCGCCGTCAGGCGCTGTGGACCGCGGGCGCCGTCGCCGGGGAACGCCCGGAGAAGCTGCCGGGCCTGGTCGGCGGGTCGGCGCCGACGCTGCCCGGGATGGACGGCATCGACCTCGCGGCGGCGGACGTCTGGGCCACCGGGGTATCGCCGGACAGCTACCCGACCCAGTTCATCCGCGACCGCCTCGACGCGCTCGGCGTCGTCCCGGCGAACGGCCTCGCCGACCTCGACGACGGCGTGCGCGTGCTGGTCGGCGGCGCCGTCACGCACCGGCAGCGCCCGGCGACCGCGGGCGGTGTCACCTTCCTCAACATCGAGGACGAGACGGGGATGGTCAACGTGATCTGCACGCTCGGCCTGTGGCAGCGCTACCACCGCGTCGCGCGCGCGAGCCCGGCGCTGCTGATCCGCGGGGTGGTGGAGAAGGCCGACGGCGTGGTCAGCGTGCTCGCCGACCGCGTCGAGGCGCTGCCCATGCGGATCAAGGCGAAGTCGCGGGACTTCCGGTGAGCGGGCGCCGGACGATCGTGACGATCTCCGGGCTGTCGCCGGTCACGGGGGTGCGGTCCCAGTAGCCGTACTGCTCGTCGACGACCAGCCCGGCGTCCTCGATGAAGCCGGTCAGGGAAGGGATGTCGAGGAAGCGCAACGTGCTTTCGCTGTACTGCGGCGCGTCCCACTGAGGGCTTTCGTACGTCGTCGTGAAGCTGACGTAGCCGTTCTCGAAGGGCCCGGCGTCGTTCCACGACCGCACCTCACCGGCCTCCCAGACGTGCGCGGGCGTCCAGCGTTCCCAGCCGCGAGCGGCGGGATTGCGCGTGTCGAACCCGAACCGGCCACCCGGCTTCAGCGCGCGGTGGATCGCCGAGAACGCCGTGCGGAGTTCGTCGTCGGTCAGGAGCACCTGGAACGCGTGCCCGGTCATCACCGCGAAATCGAACTCGCTTTCCCAAGCGGCGGTCGACAAATCGCCGTGCACCCACTCGACGTCGTCCCGGCGGCGGGCCTGGATGAGCATGCCCTCGGCGGGGTCGAGGCCGACGAGCCGTCCCGCGTGGCCGGACTCGCGCGCCCAGTGCAGCAGCGAACCGGTGCCGCAGCCGACGTCGAGCACCGACTCCGCGGCCATGATCATCGGCAGGTAGAACGCGAAGTCGCCGCTGCTCTCGCGCGGGTTCATCACGTCGTAGAGCGAGGCGAGGTAGGGATCGACGTAGTCGTGGTCGGGCACGGCGCCACCGTAGTGAGGGGGCCGGGAAAGATCACCCGGTTTTCGGCGCCAGGCCCAGCAGCTCCGGGTGGGCGGCCAGCTCCCGCCAGTACTCGCCGGGGTCCGGGAGCAGCCGCCGCCGGTCGAGGTCCAGCAGCCCCGACACCGACGACACCGAGGCGACGAGCGTCCCGTCCGGCGCGTGGAACTCCTGCTCGACCCGCGAGGTCTTGCCTTCGCCGTAACGGAATTCGCAGCTTACCGAGACCTCGCTGCCCGGGACGAGCTCGCGGTGGAACCGCACGGTCGTCTCCAGGTTGACCGGACCGATCCGGCGCGCGGTCAGCTCGGCGGGGTCGATGCCGGCGGCCCGCACGCACACCCAGCGTGCGTGGTCGGCGTAGGCGAGGTAGGCCGGGCCGCGGACGTGGCCGTTGACGTCGAGGTCGTCAGCGCGCACCGCGATGGTGACTCGGAACATGCCGGCGATCGTGGCGCACGGGCGGGGCGGGCGTCTGGAACTTTTCGGCCACCCGCACGAGCGCGGCCGGGGAGGAACCGGACAGGCGACGGCATTCGCGGCCGAGGTGCGACTGGTCGGCGTACCCGAGTTCGGCGGCGGCGCGCGCCAGCGACGTCCGCCCGGCGACCAGGGGCTCGAGGAGGCGCAGGAACCGCTGGAACCGCCGGACGCGGTGCAGCTGCTTGGGCCCGGCGCCGACCGCGTGGACGAGGTGCCGCCGCAACGCGCGTTCGCTGATCCCCACGGCGACGTCGGACGTCCGCGTGGCCGCGCCGAGAGCCCGGACGGCGGCCAGCACCCGCCGGTCCGGCGTCGCACTCCGGCGAGCGACGAGCGTTTCGAGGATTCCGCGCTGGGCTTCGGGATCGGCGGCAGCGAGGGCTTCTTCGGCGCGACGGGCGTCGGCACCCCAGAGGTCGCTCAGCCGGGTCGCGCCCGCGGGCAGCTCCGGCATCGATGTGCCGAGCACGGCGGCCGCGGCCCCGCACCGCAGCCGCACGCCGACTCGCGACGCGTCGGCGGGCACCCACAGCCGCAGGGGAGCGCCGACGGTGACGACCACCGTGAGCGCGTCGCCGTCCCAGACGAGGTCCGCGCAGCCGTCCGGGAGCACGCGCAGCGGCCGCGCCCAGCCGGTTTGCCCGTGCCAGCCGCAGGCCAGGACGCCGGCCAAAGCGGCCGGAGGCGCGACTTCGCGGTACACCGACCGCGCCGCCAGCGGCCGCAGCGGAACTCCCATGAGCCCAGTATGCAGCGGTCAGGAACTGTCCTATTTCGACCTTATCGTCGGGGCCACACCGACCGAGGAGGAAACATGGTTCCCGCCGGCTACACGACGGTCACCCCGTGGATCATCGGCCACGACACCGCCGGCCTGCTCGACTTCCTGAAGCGCGCTTTCGACGCCGAGGAGCTCGGCCGCGTCGCCGGCGAAGACGGGAAGATCGGCCACGCGGAGGTCCGCATCGGCGATGCCGTCGTGATGGCGTTCGACTCGCCGGACGACTGGGCGGACACCCCGGCCTTCTTGCGGCTTTACGTGCCGGACAGCGAAGAAACCCAGCGGCGCGCGATCGCGGCGGGCGCGACCGAAGTGACGCGCCAGACGGTGTTGTTCTTCGGCGACCGCGTCGGCCGCGTGCGGGATCCCTTCGGAAACCTGTGGTGGATCCAGACCCGCTTGGAGGACCTGGACGAAGCCGAGATGGCGCGCCGCGCGCAGCTGCCCGAGTACGTCGAGGCCATGAACTACGTCCAGGGTGCGAAGCTCTAGCCGGACGCGGGTGTGGCACCCTGGGGCCGTGCTGGAGACGGGGGAGGACTACCGCGAAGCGGTGTTGTCCGGGCAGTGGTGGGAAAAGCGCCGGTTCACCGGGTGCGACTTCACCGGGGCGGACCTGAGCGGGCTGCGCACGCGCGGCTGCACCTTCGACGACTGCGTGTTCGGGCGGGCCGACCTCTCGCGCTCGCGGCACGACGCGTCCGCGTTCCGGTCGTGCACCTTCGACCGCTCGGTGCTGGTCGAAAGCCGCTGGACGTCGTGCTCGCTGCTCGGCTCGTCGTTCGCCGAGTGCGGGTTCGGCGGCATCGCCCTCACCGAGTGCGACCTGTCGCTGGCGTCGCTCGCGAAAGCGCGGCTGCGCAAGCTGGGCCTGTCCGGGCTGCGGCTGCGCGAAGCCAACCTGACCGAGGCCGACCTCACCGGCGCCGACCTGCGCGGGAGCGACCTGACCGGCGCCCGCCTCCAGGCCGCGAAGCTCGACGGCGCGGACCTGCGCGGCGCACGCCTCGACGCGAACGCCCTGGTCCAGGCGAACCTGCGGGGCGCCGAAGTGGACGTCGAGACGGCCATCGCCTTCGCCGCCGCCCACGGGCTCGTCATCCGCTGAAACCACGAAGGCCCCGGCAGCGCCGGGGCCTTCGAAGAAGCTCAGTCGATCGGGGGTTCGCCCGGGTCGAGCTCGATCAGGTCGCCCTCGGCGACCAGCTCCTCGATCGACGCCGGAAGCAGGTACGCCGACCCGCCGCCCGGCTGGTTGAACCACGGGATCGCGACGCCGGCCAGCGCCTCGAGCGGCCGTTGCACGCGGTAGACGTGGTACGGCCGGTTCACCCACTCGGGCACCAGGGACCGCTCGGCGAACGGCGTGCCCGCGGCGTACGTCAGGTTGCCGGTCGGGCCGCCGAAGCGGTCCAGCTCACTGCCCGCGGGCAGCTCGCGCAGCTCCTTGCCGCGGAACAGCGTCAGCGGCGGCTCACCGGCCATCGGCCCGATCGGCCACTGCTGCTGAGCACCGCCGCCACCGCCGTTGACGGCCGGGCGGGCCGGCTCCTCACGACGTGGCGGGGCGGGCGGCGCACCGAGCGGAGCCCCGGCGGGCGGGGCACCCGGCGGCACCGGGGACGCCAGGACGGTCGGCGTCGACGGCGGTTCGCGCCGGGGCGGCGCGGGGGCCGCGGGCGGCGGCCCGGCCTGCTGCTGGGCCAGCGGCGGCGGCCCGGCCGGGACCGGCACGGGCTGACGCGGCGGCGTCGGCGGGGCCGGGGGCTCGTCGTCCTCCAGGTCGCCGAACAGCTCCTCGGCGCTCGTGAACGCCGTCTGCTCCTGGGCGGGCACCGGCGGCTCCGGCTTGCGGACCGGGTACGACCCGGTCGCGACCTCCGGCGACAGCGTCGCGACGACCCGCTGCGGCGCCGGTTCCGGCTCGGGCTCGGGCTCCGGTTCGGGCTCCGGTTCCGGCTCGGGCACGTGGCCCTCCGGGTTGAGCAGCAGCTTGCCGAGCATGAACGCGGCCGCGTCCTCGGCGTCACCGAAGACCGCGGGGTTGCTGAGCTTGCCGTCGTACCAGCCGACGCGCCAGCCGTCGTCGACCTGCTCGACGCTCCACCCGTGCTCGGCGGGCTCGCCCAGCTTGTAGCCGCTCTCGGGCACCTCGAGCTCGTCCAGCTTGGCCTGCAGGCCGGCGAGCACCGGGTGGTCCGGGGTCTCGCGGCGCAGCGCGCGGCGGCCCGAGCGGGGCTGCTCGGGAGCCGGTGCCGGGACGGCCGGCCGCGGCGGCATCGTCGGCTCGGGCACCGGCAGCACGCCCGGCACTTCCGACTGCGTGATCATGGTCGGCGGACCCGGGTCGAACGCGGGCTGCTCCGGCGGCTGGAACGACTCCTCGTCCTGGCGGGGCCGGCCCGGGAAGGCGTCGGCCGCGGACTCGGCCTCGTCCGGCTGGAACGCGGCGTGCGCCGGCTCGTCGTCGCGATGGGTGCCGGCGTCGAACGCGGGGTGCTCGTCGTCCTCGTGGTGGGAAGTGGGCTCCGGCTCCTGCTCGTCGCCGAACCGGCCCGGCGCGTGGGCGCCGTCGCGAGGCTCCTCCCCGTGCCCGATCGGCTGGTCGGGGACGTACTCCGCGGTCTCTTCGAGGTCGGGCACCCGGCCCGGCTCCGGCGAAGTGCCGTTCGCGCCGGCGGCGTGCTCGGAGTGCTCGTACTCGCCCTCGCCGTAGGAGTCCTCCTCGGCGAAGCGGTCGTCGAACTCCTGGTCGTCGTAGCCCTCTTCGGCGAACTCCGCGTCTTCGGCGTACGCGTGCTCCTCGGCCGGGGCCTCCGGCTCGGGGGCGTGCGCCGCGGCCGGCGGCGCTTCCACGGGTGCGGGCGGCTCCTGGTGCTGCGGGACCGGCGGGACCGGCACCGCCGGCGCGACCATGGTCGGCGGCGGGCCCGCGGGTGCCTGCTGGGGCGGCGGCCCCTGCGGCGGCGGTCCGGGCGGCGGGCCCTGCGGCGGCGGGCCGCCCGGGCGCTGCTGCTGCGGGGGCGGCTGGTTGCCGCGGGTCAGGTACGCGCCGGCGGCCTGCAGCGTCGGCTCGTCGACCGGTGGCAGCGAGAAGCCGACCGCGCGGACGTGCTCGACCAGGTCAGACTCGGGGGAAACGCCGTACTTGCGCAGGTAGAAGTTGACCGCGGCGGGCCAGATCCACTGCCCGTCGCTGTGGAAGGCGACCGGCACGGTGGCCTCGGGCGTCGCGGCCAGGCGGTCGATGTCGTACCCGCGCTCGGTGACGACCAGCGGCGCGTGGTCGAGGTACTCCAGCAGCCGGTCCTGCTCCTCGACCTCGAGGTCGGGGCGGTTGATCACCGGACGGCCGGCGGGGCCGATCGTGTCGAAGATCCGGGCGATCCGGAAGTGCGGCCCCGGCTGCTCCGGGCCGAGCCCGGACATCCGCCGGATCAGCCACTCGGGCACGTTGTCCTCGGTGCGCGGGAACATCCGCAGCTCGTCCGAGTAGGCCTGCGGCGGCGGCGCGAGGTTCCACACCGGCTCGTCGCGGTTGTACTCGAGGTTGTAGCTGGACGGGTGGTCGAGCTGGTAGCGCGCGTTGAACCACGTCCCGCGGCCGTCGCGGTACATGCCGCCGCGTAACCGCCCGAAGAGGGTCGCGATGTCGTGGGTGGCGAGCCACTCGTGCACCGTGCCGTCTTCGGTGACGATCTCGCCGGTCAGCTCGTGGTACCTCCCGACGGCTCGGTATTCCGCCGAGACCTTGCGCCAGTCGCGCGGGGCGGCACGGAGCAGGGCAAGGCCGATCTGCTTGACCAGGGTGTCCTGCTCGGTCGCGTTCAGCTGCGTCGTCGGTTGTGCCACGGGGACATTTTGACTGTTCGCGCGCGCGAGTGCACCCCGCATGTGGGTTTTGCCGCTCGGCGACCCGGTGGCACACGGTCTGACCTCGGGTGATGCGAGGTGCGGTAGATCACAGCTTGATCGCGGCCAGCGTCGCGAGTGGACCGTGCGGGGGTGACGATCACTCTACGGGCTGCGACCACGCGCGCCTGGAAGCGACGCGCGGGGGTCGCTTTGCCAGAATGGGCGTCGTGACGGCGAAGATTCTCGACGGCAAGGCCACCAAGAACGCCATTTTCGCGGAGCTCGAGCCGCGCGTCGCGGCGCTGGCCGCGAAGGGGGTGACGCCGGGCCTGGGCACCGTCCTCGTCGGCGACGACCCGGGGTCGCACTCGTACGTGCGGATGAAGCACGCCGACAGCGGCAAGATCGGGGTCAACTCGATCCGCCGCGACCTGCCGGCCGACATCACCCAGGAGAAGCTCGAGGCCGTCGTCGACGACCTCAACGCCGACCCGGCGTGCCACGGCTACATCGTCCAGCTGCCGCTGCCGAAGCACCTCGACGCGAACCGCGTCCTCGAGCGCATCGACCCGGAGAAGGACGCCGACGGCCTCGCGCCGGTCAGCCTCGGCCGCCTGGTGCTGGGCCAGCGGGGCGCGCTGCCGTGCACGCCGTACGGGATCATCGAGCTGCTCAAGCGCCACGGCGTCGAGCTGAACGGCGCGCGCGTCACCGTCGTCGGCCGCGGGATCACCGTCGGCCGGACGCTGGGCCTGCTGCTGACCCGCCGCAGCGAGAACGCCACCGTCACCCTCTGCCACACCGGCACCCGCGACCTCGCCGCCGAGGTCCGCCGGGCCGACATCGTGGTCGCCGCGGCCGGCGTGCCCGGGATCATCACGCCGGACATGGTCGCCCCGGGCGCCGCGGTGCTCGACGTCGGCGTGTCCCACGTGGACGGCAAGCTCACCGGCGATGTTCACCCGGACGTGGCCGAGGTGGCCGGCTGGATCTCGCCGAACCCGGGCGGGGTCGGGCCGATGACCCGGGCGATGCTCGTCAGCAACGTGGTCGAAGCGGCCGAGCGCTCGGTCCAAGGCTGATGACGATGACCGAAGACCGGCGGGACGTGCACGACCGCCGGGGCGGACGGGCCAGGTTCACGCAGCTCCCGTTCGCGGCGGTGCTGCTGGTGGCGGCCGTCGCGGCGCTGCGGATCGTCCAGTACCACTGGCGCGAGGGCGCGGCGCTGATCGGCGCCGCGCTCCTGCTCGCCGGGGTGCTGCGGGCGGTGCTGCCGACGGAGCGGGCCGGGCTGCTCGCGATCCGCGGCAAGGTCGTCGACATCGTGACGTACGTCGGTCTCGCGGCCGCCGTGCTCTACGTGGCCCTGACGATCATCGGCGGCCCGCTCGCCTCCTCCTGAACGCCTGAAAAGCGCCACTTCCCGGGGAAAGTGGCGCTTTTCAGGCCGGTCAGGACGCCATCGCGAGTTCGCGGTGACGTTCGGCGCGCGCTTCGCGACGGTCCAGGGTGCCGGAGACGATCGCCAGCGACAGCCCGAAGACGGCCAGCAGCGCGCCGACCCAGTTGGGGGCGACCAGGCCGAGGCCGCCCGCGATGACGAGCCCGCCGAGGTACGCCCCGATCGAGTTCGCGATGTTGAACGCGGACTGGACGGCGGCCGACACCAGGGACGGAGTGCCGCCCGCCTTCTCCATGATCCGCGCCTGCATCATCGGGCCGATCATGAACCCGGCGACACCGACGAAGAAGATCGTGATCGCCGCGCCGACCTTGCCCTGCGCGGTGATCGTGAAGATGCCCAGCACGCACGCCAGCGCCAGCAGCGCGGCGTACAGGCCCGGCATCAGCGCGCGGTCGGCCAGGCGGCCGCCGAGCAGGTTGCCGATCGTCATGCCGACCCCGGCCAGCGAGAGCAGCAGGGTGACGTTCGACGGCGAGTAGCCGGCGACGTCGGTCAGCATCGGCGTGATGTAGGACAGGCAGGCGAACACGCCGCCGAGTCCGAAGGTGACGATCGCCAGCGCCAGGTGCACCTGCGGCCGCTTGAACGCACCGAGCTCGGTGCGCAGCGAGGCCTCCGCGGGCCGGCCCTGGTGGGGCACCAGCTTCGCGATGGCCGCGGCGGCGACCAGGCCGATCACGGCGACGACGCCGAACGTGGCGCGCCAGCCGACCCGCTGGCCCAGCAGCGTGCCCAGCGGCACGCCGATGACGTTGGCCAAGGTCAGGCCCAAGAACATCATCGACACGGCCTTGGCACGCTGGCCGGGCCCGACGAGGCTGGAGGCGACGACGGCGCCGGCGCCGAAGAACGCGCCGTGGGGCAGGCCGGCCAGGAACCGGAACGCGACCCCGAACTCCTGGTTCGGGGAGAGCGCGAAGAGGGCGTTGCCCAGGGTGAACAGGCCCATCATGGCCAGCAGCATGGTCTTGCGCGGCAGCCGGACGGCGACCGCGGTGAGCAGCGGGGCGCCGACGACGACGCCGAGGGCGTAGGCGGAGATGAGGTAGCCGGCGGTCGGGATGTCGACGCCGAACTCGGCGGCCGCCTGGGGCAGCACGCCCATCATGACGAACTCGGTGGTCCCGATGCCGAAGGCTCCGATGGCGAGCGCGAGCAGCGCGACGGGCACGGCACTCCTTCCCAGATGAGAAATCGATTACTTGGCCGTCTCAGTCACAGGTACTGGATCGGTTCAGTTGGTGGACGAAAAAGAAGACAGCCATGCGGCCCCAGCGCCGTGGGCTGTCCTACGCACAGTCCAACAAGCGGAGGGGGTCGTTGTCATCCCGATAGCGCGTGACGATCCACACCGTAACGGCGTGATCAGCGCGGAGCGGCCAGAACGCCGGTCAGCAGGCCCGGGAACAGGGCGTCGAGGTCGTTGCGGCGCAACGCGTTGAACCGGGTCGTCCCCTCCTGGCGGCCGGCCACGACGCCGGCCTGGCGCAGGATGCTCAGGTGGTGGGTGAGTGTGGACTTGGTCACCGGCACGGTCAGCCCGCCGCACGCGATCTCGTGGTCCGCGGCCGCGAGCTGGCGCACGATCGCCAGGCGCACCGGGTCGGCGAGAGCGCGGAGCACGCCTTCGACGGTGATCTCGTCCGTCGTCGGGTGGACGATCGGCGGCAGCGTGACGGTCTTGGCCATGAGCCCATTGTACGACGCCGATCGAAATTGTCGGAGTGGCGTAGTACGGTGATGGTCGAACTACGACGTTCGTCGAACCAATCACTCGCCCGCTTGGGGGACCCACCCATGTCCGCACCCTCGTCCTCGAGGATCTCGGTGCTGGCCTTCGGCGCGTTCGGCGTCGGGACCAGCGGCTACATCGTCGCCGGGCTGCTGCCGGCGCTGACCGGCGAGCTGCACGTGTCGGCCACCGCCGCGGCGCAGCTCGTCACGGCCTTCGCCATCGCGTACGCGGTCGGCTCGCCGATCTTCGCCGCCGTCACCGGCACCTGGGAGCGCCGGGCGCTGCTGGTCGCCGCGCTCGTCGTCACCGCCGCCGGCAACCTGTTCGCGGCACTCGCACCCGGCTACGGCACGCTCCTGCTGGCCCGGGTGGTGACCGCGGTCGGCGCCGCGGTGTTCACCCCGGCGGCCAGCGCGGTCGCGGCCGAACTGAGCAGCCCGGAACGCCGGGGCCGCGCCGTCGCGCTGGTGTTCGGCGGCCTGACCGTCGCGCTCATCTTCGGCGTCCCGCTGGGCAGCCTCATTTCGCAGCACCTCGGCTACCGGACGGCGTTCGCGCTGGTCGCGGCGTTCTCGCTGGCGAGCGCGCTGGCCGTGCGGGTGGCGCTGCCGTCGGTCGCCGCGCCGCCGAAGGTGAGCCTGGCCGAGCGGTTCGCCGCGGGCCGCGACCCGCGCGTGCTCGTCATGCTGGCCGTGACGGTGCTCGGCTGCCTCGCCGCGTTCATGGTCTACACGTTCGTGTCACCGCTGCTGGCCGCGACCGCGGGCGTTCACGGCACGGCGGTCACGGTGCTGCTCTTCTGCTACGGCGTCGGCGGCGCGGTCGGCAACTTCGCCGCCGGCCGGGCGACCGACCGCTGGGGTTCGCGCACGCCGCTGCTGGTCGTGACGGCCGCGATCACCGTGGTGCTGGCGCTGCTGCCGATCGCGACCACGACGCCGATCGTGGCGGGTGTCGCGCTGTTCGTGTGGGGCGTGGCGACGTGGTCGTTCAGCCCGCCGGTGCAGCACCGCCTGATCGAGCTGGCCCCGGGCCACGCGGGTCTGGTGCTGTCGCTCAACGCGTCGGCGATCTACCTCGGCGTGGGGCTGTCCGGCGTGGTCGGCGGAGCGGTCCTCGACTCCGGCGGGCCGCTGCTGCTCCCGGAGGTCGCGGCGGCGCTGACCCTGGTGGCGCTGGTGCTCGTCGGCACCGCGTGGGGCCGGGTCCGCGGACGTCGTGAAGAGGTCGCCGTGGGTTAGTCGGCGTGGGCCTGGACTTCGCAGTCCGGCCCGGGGAAGACGAGCGCCTCGTGCCCGTCGGCGAACCGCACCAGGTAGGGCGGGGCGCCGTCGGGCCCGCGGACTTCGAGGATCTCGCCGCGCTGCTCGGCCGACCCGACGGTACGGCCGTGTACCTGGATTTCGTCTCCCACTCCGGCGTGCATGGCCTTCACCTCCGGGTCCAGGGTAGGAGCGCAACTCGTTCGACGGTCCCGGCGAACGGGTTAGAATCCGGGCATGACCAACGAAATCGGAGGCGCCGCGCCTCGGCGCCGGTGAGCCCCGCTGTCCGGGTCCGCACGCCCCGCGAGCTGCGGAAGTCCTGGCGGAGCAAGGCACATTCCTGTTGGGGTCACCTGGTGGCCGCCCCGCTCTGGCCGCTGCACGGCGCGAACCTCGGCACGCTCCTGCGCACCTGCGACGCGGTGGGCGCGTGCCTCGCAGTGCCGCGGTTCCCCTGGGTACCGGAGGCGCTGCGCCGCGGCAACACGTTGCGGCGTCCGGCGTGCGTGCACTGGGTGCACGACCCGCCGGGCTGGCTGGCCCGCGAACGGGCAGCGGGCACGCACGTGGTCGGCGTCGAGCTGGCGGAGGAAGCGGTGCGCCTGGCCGACCTTCCCGCCGCCCGCGGCCGCATGATCGCCGTGCTCGGCCACGAGCAGACCGGCATCCCGCCGGAAGTCCTCGACCTGCTCGACACCGTCGTCGAAATCCCGATGGTGGGGACCGGCGCGAGCCTCAACGTCGCCGTCGCGGGAAGCCTGGTCCTGTACAAACTCGCCGGCCTGCTGTGAGAGGGTCCACTGTGGACGAATCAGCACGGGCCGCGGTCGCTGGGCCCGCTGCGCTAGCTCGACGCGGCGGCGGCCTTGGCGGCCTTCTTGAACGCTCGGACCTGGGCGAGCGTCTCGGCGCTCGTGACGTCGGCGATCGACCGGCGCGAGCCGCGGTCGCCGTACGCGCCGGCTGCCTCGCGCCAGCCCTTCGGCTGGATGCCGCGCTGCTTGCCCAGCAGAGCCAGGAAGATCTTCGCCTTCTGCTCGCCGAACCCCGGCAGCGCCCGCAGCCGCTTCAGGACTTCGGGGCCGTCGGGCTTCGGGCGGCCGTCGAGCCAGAGCCCCTCGGTCCGGCCGTCGTAGTTCTCGATGATGTGCTCCGCGAGCGCGTGGACGCGGCGGGCCATCGAACCGCCGTAGCGGTGGATGGCCGGCGGCACGACACACATCTCGACGAACTTCTCGACGTCGGTCGCGGCGATCTTCGCCAGCGCGAAGCCGTCCATCCGGTCGGCGATCTTCCGCGGGCCGGCGAACGCGTGCTCCATCGGGAACTGCTGGTCGAGGAGCATGCCGACGAGCAGGGCGAACGGGTCGTCGTTGAGCAGCTTGTCGGCGGCCGGGTCGCCGGTCAGGTGCAGTTCGCGCAGCATGCGGTCATCTTGACACAACCGGCCGGTGGGTCAACGAGCCTTCGAGTACCGCGACGGCGTCGTGCCCAGGTACCGCTTGAAGTGCCGGGTCAGGTGGGCCTGGTCGGTGAACCCGGCCGTCACGGCGACCTCCGCGGCGGGAGCGCCGTCGAGCAGCAGCCGGCGCGCGCGGTCGACGCGGCGGCCCGTCAGGTAGCGGTGCGGTGGCAGGCCGAACCGCGCGCCGAAGCAGCGGACGAGGTGCGCCGGGTGCGCGCCGAGCGTCTCGCCCGCTTCGGCGAGCGTCACCGCTTCGGGCAGGCGAGCGTCGAGCAGGTCTCGCAGGTCGTCCGCGAGCCCCTGCTTCGGCGGGTGCGTCTCGGTCCGGCCCAGGTGGGTGCGCAGCCGCTCGGCGACGAGCGCGAGCCGGCTTTCGGCCTCGAGCGCGTCGCCCGGCTCGGCCAGCGACGCGTGCAGCTGGTGGATCCGGGTGCGCAGCAGGCCGTCGGCGACGCTCGGCTGGTCGACCGCCGCGCCGACGAGGTCCTCGCCCAGCACCGACGTGTCCAGGTAGAGCACGCGCTTGCGGAAGCCGTGGCTGGTCGCGGCGCGCCCGTCGTGCGCGACGTTCGGGGGCAGCAGCGTCACCGCCGTCCCGAGCGCGCCGTGGTGGTGGCGGTCGAGGTCGTAGCGGATGACGCCGTCGTCGACGATCAGCAGCGTCCACGTGTCGTGCGTGTGCAACGGGTAGGCGTGCGTGATGAAGTGGGCGTGGAAGACCTCGGCGATCCCCGGGACCGCCGGCCGCCAAGCTTCCACGTGGGCCATGTCAAGAACGTACAAGACGCGGGCGTGGCCGGCGGACGAGTCTTCGTGCATGACTTCCTTCGACACGAAGATCGCCGTCCTGCTGCGCGACGACCTGGCGTCCTGGCAGCGGCTGAACGTCACCGCGTTCCTGGTGAGCGGGATCGCCCACGTGACGCCGGAGCTGATGGGCGAGCCCTACGCGGACGCCGACGGCACGGAGTACCTGCCGATGTTCGGCCAGCCGGTGATGGTGTTCTCGGGCAGCGCGGACGTCCTGACCGCGGCGCACACCCGCGCGCTGGGCCGCGGGCTGCGGTTCTCGATCTTCACCGACGAGCTGTTCCACACGGGCAACGACGACGACAACCGGGCGGCGGTCCGCGCGGTGCCGGGGGAGAAGCTCGCGCTGGCCGGGCTCGCGGTGCACGGCCCGAAGAACGCCGTGGACAAGATCCTCAAGGGCGCGTCGCTGCACCGCTGAGTAGAAACCCCCTGTCCGGTCCGCGCCGGCACTGGCAGCATGATCGGCAGCGCCGCGGAGAGCGGCTCGGACTGGGGAGGTTCCGTGAATTCGCTTCGTCGTGCGTGCGTGGTCCTGACGGCGGTGGCCGGGCTGGGCGTGGCGTTCGTGCCGGTCGCTTCGGCGGACCCGGTGCAGACCGTCGATTACGTCGCGGAGGAAGGCTCGCACCCGTTGCACGGCACCGCGCACTACGCCGGGCCGGGCGACGAGGTCCGGGTGTGGGTCAACGAGGGAATCCTGAAGGTCGACGTCCAGTCCGGGTTCACCGACCTGCGGGTCGAGATGAGCCCGCCGGCCGGCGAAACGCTGCACACCGGCACGTACACCGGCGCGCGCTTCCGCTGGACCGACGACCCGGCGACGGACACGCCGGGCTTCCTGGTGGTCAGCGGCGGCTTGGGCTGCGGCGACGTCTATGCGGACTTCACCGTGGACCGCCTGGACCGCGGGGCGGACGGCCGCGTCACCGGCCTCGACGCGACGTTCGTCCAGCGCTGCGACACCCCGGACGGTCCGGCCACTCGCGGCGAGGTCCACTTCACGGCCTGAGCCGCGCCACCGGCGGCAACGTCCCGGCGGTCACCCAGGTGACCCAGTCCGCGGGCCGGTCCCGGCGCTGGAGGAACCAGCCGTCGGGATCGGCGGGCGTGCCCGCGTCACCGCCCAGCATGCGCCAAACCACGTCGGGGCGCTCCAGGTTCACGGGGCCGTCGCGTGCACCAGGAAGACGCTCCGCACCCGGTCGCCGCCGTCGACCGTGAACGTCCGGGCCGAGACGTCCCGGAACCCCGCCGACGAGGCCAGGGCCGCGGCGCCGGTTTCGTCGAGGGGGAACGACAAGTCCGCCGGCACGAACGCCGCGAAGGGGCCGGACGGCTTGAACCGCGCCCCCGAAACCACCGAAAACGCCAGCCGTCCGCCCGGCCGGAGCACCCGCAGCCAGTCGGCGAACGCGACCGCGCCCAGGAAGTGCAGCGAGGACGCGCACAGCACGACGTCGGCCGAACCGTCGTCCGCGGGCATCGGCACCGCCGGCCCGACCTGCCAGGTGATCACCCCGGCAGGATCGAGCGAAGCGGCCTTCGCCGCGGCTTGAGCCACCATCGCCGGCGAGAGATCGACGGCCAGCACGCGAGAAGGCTTCAGCCGCAAAGCCGCGTACGCCGCGAACCCCGTCCCGGTGGCGACGTCCAGCACGAGCCCCGGCCCGGCCGGCAGCGGCGCGACCAGCGCGTCCGCCACCTGGGCGTGGAAGGTGTCTTCGTCGTAGTTCTCGGCCGTGCCGTCGAACAGCGCTGCCCGCGATGCGTGGTCCACGGACCCAACCTAGTCCGGCGGACCAGCGATTTTCAGCGGACGGCGGCCGGCGAAGCCCAGGTCGGTGCGGTGGTACCAGCCCAGCTCGCGATCACCCTCGAGCCAGCACAGCAGCACGTCGACGCCGTCGAGCTCGGCCGGGAAGTCGACCAGCAGCGGCGCGAACCCCTTGAGCTCGGCGCCGGTGCGCTGGACCGTCGTCATCAGGTCGTCGAGCCGGGCCTGCGCGGCCTTCCACTCGGGCAGCCCGCCCAGCTCGGTGGCGCGCCCGCCGGGCCGCAGCGACGCCGCGAGCTCGGCCGCGTCGGCCCGCACGCGCACCAGTTCGTCGAGGACCGGCCGCAGCTTCGCCAGTTCGTCGCAGGCTTCGGCGACGGTGAACAAACCCATCGGCCGATGATCCCACCGGCGCGGTTCAGGCCTCCCGGCGCCGCCGCACCAGGGCGTTGGCCAGCCCGCTGCCGACGAGCAGGAACCCCACACCGAGCAGGCCGCCGATGAAGAGGAAGTCCATGACGCCGTACGCGATGTCGCTCTTCGGCATCAGGTTCACCAGCCGGAAGCCCCAGTCGGGCACGGCCATCGCCGCGACGCCGGGCAGCACGCCGTAGAGCAGCCCGCCGAGGATCGGGCCGACCGCCGACAGCGCGCCGAGCGACGCGACGACCAGCAGCAGGATCGCCCCGCCGGCCAGCAGCGCGATGCCCTGCGGGTCGCGGTTGGTGCTGAGCGTCGCCTGGATCAGCTGCTGCTGGCGCAACCCGCCCCAGCTCAGCAGGCCCAGCGCGACCGGCGTGAGCAGGAGCCCGCCCAGCGCGCTGACGAAGTGGGCGACGCCGCGGCGCGGCCGCTCGTCGAGCACGTCAGTGGTGTTTTCGGGGTCTTCGTAGTCCTCGTAGTCGTCTTCGTACTCGGCGTACCGATGGGTCGACATGGCCGTCACCTCCCGCATGATGAGTTCACGGATCGCATCGTGCCTTGGTTCACCCCTCCACGCGACGATCGCTCGGCGAACGGTCGAATCGGGCGAACGGCGGGCACCCGCCCGGTGACTACCACCACAAACAGGCGGGGGAGACTTGATACCGGCCACTACTGGAACCATCCAGGACGGTCAAGCAGTACGCTTGTACCGCTACCGGCGAAGACTTATCGAAGTAACGCGAAGATCCGCGGAAGGAGCACCGCTGCTCATGGCCAAGATCAAGGTCCAGGGCACCGTCGTCGAACTCGACGGCGATGAGATGACCCGCATCATCTGGCAGTTCATCAAGGACAAGCTGATCCACCCGTACCTGGACGTGAACCTGGACTACTACGACCTGGGCATCGAGGAGCGGGACCGCACCGACGACCAGGTCACGGTCGACGCCGCGAACGCGATCAAGAAGCACGGCGTCGGCGTCAAGTGCGCCACGATCACCCCGGACGAGGCGCGCGTCGAAGAGTTCGGCCTCAAGAAGATGTGGCTGTCCCCGAACGGGACGATCCGCAACATCCTCGGCGGCGTGATCTTCCGCGAGCCGATCGTCATCCAGAACATCCCGCGGCTGGTGCCGACGTGGACGAAGCCGATCATCATCGGCCGTCACGCCCACGGCGACCAGTACAAGGCGACCAACTTCAAGGTCCCCGGCCCGGGCACGCTGACCATCAGCTACACCCCGGACGACGGCTCCGAGCCGATGGAGTTCGAGGTCGCGAAGTTCCCCGAGGGCGGCGGCGTCGCCATGGGGATGTACAACTTCAAGAAGTCCATCGAGGACTTCGCGCGCGCCTCGCTCCAGTACGGCCTCGACCGCGGCCTGCCGGTCTACCTCTCCACCAAGAACACCATCCTCAAGGCCTACGACGGCCAGTTCAAGGACGTGTTCGAGGAGATCTTCCAGGCCGAGTTCAAGGCCGAGTTCGACGCCAAGGGCATCTCCTACGAGCACCGCCTGATCGACGACATGGTCGCGGCGGCGATGAAGTGGGAGGGCGGCTACGTCTGGGCGTGCAAGAACTACGACGGTGACGTCCAGTCCGACACGGTCGCGCAGGGCTTCGGCTCGCTCGGCCTGATGACGTCGGTCCTGCGTACGCCGGACGGCCGGACCGTCGAGGCCGAGGCCGCGCACGGCACGGTCACCCGGCACTACCGCCAGCACCAGCAGGGCAAGCCGACCTCGACGAACCCGATCGCGTCGATCTACGCGTGGACCCGGGGTCTCGAGCACCGCGGCAAGCTGGACGGCAACCAGGAGCTCATCGGCTTCGCCAACAAGCTGGAGCAGGTCGTCGTCGAGACGGTCGAGGCCGGTCAGATGACGAAGGACCTGGCGCTGCTGATCAGCAAGGACCAGCCGTTCCAGACGACCGAGGAGTTCCTCGCGACGCTGGACGACAACCTGGCGAAGAAGATCGCCCAGGGCTGAGTTCGTCTCGTGAAGAACCCCCGTCCCGGTTTGCCGGGGCGGGGGTTCTTTTCGTGCACGGTGCGTCACCGGCGGGTGATCCGGATTGGCGCCTCCGGGTGGTTGCTGCGTCCGGCGCTGTCGGTCCGGGTAAAGGATTGCCTACCCTTGGCGGGGGACGGGGCACGCGGTTGGAGGAAGGCATGTCGAAGAAGACTCTGATCATCTTGGGCGCCATCGTCCTGGTCATCGTCGTCTACGTGATGAACACGGACAAGCAGGCCTCGGGAGCTTCGGCCACCGGCTGCAAGGTGACGGTGACCGCGGACGTCCTCAACGCCCGCGAGACCGCCGACGGCAACGCCAAGATCGTCGGCAAGTACCTGCGTGACGCCTCGTTCGACGCGTTGCCCGGCGTGCAGAACGGCTTCCGGAAGGTGGCCGACGACAAGTGGGTCGCCGCCGCGTTCACCGCGCCGGTCGCCGGGTCCGCCTGCTGAGCCGTCACACGCCGAGCAGGTCCAGCGCGAGGGTGGCGACGCCGAACGCCGCGGCGGACAGGCCCAGCGTGCGAGCGCGCTTCGGGTCCCGTTTCGCGGCGGCGCGCCAGTAGAGGCCGATGCCGATCGCGAGCATCAGCAGTTCGACGACGGCCGAGACGACGGGCAGCCGCCAGAGCCCGAAGCCGAACGTGGGCAGGTCGCCGGCGTTGCCGGGCAGGATCGGCAGGTCGGGGCGGTGCACGACGAGGTCGAGCAGCCAGTGCGAAAAGACGACGCCGGCGAGGATCAGCCCGATTTCTTTTCGGGGGTTCCGGGTGGCGGAGCCCCCGGCCTCGGGCGAAGCCCGGGATGTCACGGCTTCGCGGCCGAGCCAGTAGCTCGCGACCAGGCCGAAGAGGGCGGCGAGGACGAGCGCGCCGACGAGCGAGTGCGTGTAGTCGGCGTGGATGAGGCCGCCGCCGTAGCCCGCGCCGTCGACGGTCTCGATGCCGCTGAGGTAGAGCGGCACGAAGACGACGTCGAGCCAGGCGGTGGCGAGCATGAGCGTCCACACGGGAATGGCCGGCCGGCCCGCCTTGACGGCGGCCGCGAGCCCGAAGTGCCCGGCGATCATCTGCGGGCCTCCGTCCAGGGGAAGCGGGCGTCGAGCACGCCGAGCCCGACGGTGAAGAGGAGGACAGCGACGATGAAGCTCATGGTTTCTCCGCGTAGTTCGTGAGGCCTTGGACGAGCATGGTTTTGAGGACTTCGAAGCTCTGGTCGACGTCTTCGGGCCGCCCGAAGCCCCCGGACGCTTCCAGCCCGGCAAAGCCGTGCGCGGCGGCGCGGATGCAGCGGGTGGCGTGCACGGCCTGGACGTGGTCGAAGCCGAACGGCCGGAGCACGGCGAAGACGACCTCGGCAACAGCGTGCGTGGCCCGGCTGAGCTCGGTATCGGTTTCGTCGGGAGCGGTGGCGAGCGCGTGGGTGCGGTGCGGGTGGCGCCGCAGGTAGGCGCGGTAGGCGTCGGCAAGGGCGCGTACGGCTGCTGCGCCTTCCCGCCCGGTGGCGGCGGTCCTCAGTGCTTCGGCCATCTCTTGGACGACTCGGAGGTCGATGAGCCGTCGCAGGTCGGCGACGTTTTTGACGTGCTTGTAGAGAGAAGGCGCGGCGACGTTCGCGCGGTCGGCGACCTTGGCGAGGGTGAGGGCCTCGGGTCCGGATTCGTCGACGATCTTGAGGGCCAGGTCGACCACGGTCGCGGTGGTCAGGCCCGCTCTAGGGGACATCGGGTTGGCTACTTGGCATAGCTTTAAAGCTAATACTCGTAGCTTGGTGCGTCAAGGCGCGTTTTTTGTCGGTGGTGGCTGGTAGAACTTGATCAGGCTGAATACGCAGGTGAGAGGAGGTGTGACACCGCCCGAGGACGGGCGACAACTGAATGCGGCACGGGCTGAGTGCGGTTGTCCGCGGGGTCTCCAGGGGGAGTTCCGCGGGCGTGGGTGTTCGGCAGGTGTTCGGTGGGTGCTCGGTCGGTGCGGCTTGGCGGGGCCGGGGGAGTGGAGCCTGGGGACCGCGCTCGGACGGGGGTCGGAGCGCGAGGGTGAGACTCTTCTGAGCATGGCCGGGCCGGGCTGGAGCGAGCCGGGACGGGTCGGTTGGAGTGGGTGAGTCGAGTCCGGGCAGCCGTCAGAGGGCGACCGTCAGGTCCTCGTCCGCGACCAGCACCTCGCCACCGAACTCCGCGCGCGCCTCCTCGGCAGCGGCCCCGCGGTCAGTCCCAGGCCAGAAGTGGGTCAGCATCAACCGCCGCGCTCCGGCGGCGGCCGCCCACTGGCCCGCCTCGGTCGCGGTCATCAAGAACCGGGGCTCTCCCTCCGCCGGTGGGGTGCGGAGCGTGGCGTCGCAGATGACCAGATCCGCGTCGCGGCCGAGGTCGGCCAACGTCGGCGATGGTCCCGTGTCGCCGGTGTACGCCACCGTCAACCCGGGCGCCGTCAAGCGCACGCCGAAGTTCGGCACGTGGTGCGGCAGCGGATACGTCGTCAGGCGGAACGGCCCGATGTCGGCCGGCGCGCCGAGGTCGTGCACCTCGAACAGCTCCGTCGGGTGCGGCCGCGGCTCCATCGCCGCCAAGCGCCGGACCGTTCCGGGTGTGCAGTGCAACGGCAACCGGCCGGTCGCCGACGCCGTGTAGTGCCAGGCTCGCCCGAGCGCGCTCACGTCCGCGCAGTGGTCGGGGTGCTCGTGCGTCGCCACGACGGCGTCGGGCAGCCCGTGCGCGAACAGGCGCGACGCCGCGCCGTACCCGAGGTCGAGGACGATGCGGAATCCGTTGTGCGACAACAGGAATCCCGCACACGCTCGCCCTGGCTCCGGAAACGCGCCGCAGCTGCCGAGCACCGCCAGCTCACCCATGCCCGGCAGTCTGGCAGAGCGGCCCGGCCGGTAGCGTGCAGTTCGTGCTGACCGTCTCCACCGTGAACGTCAACGGCCTCCGCGCCGCCGCCAAAAAGGGCTTCGTCGAGTGGCTCGCCGCCACGAAGGCCGACGTCGTCTGCTGCCAGGAGGTGCGCGCCACGGCCGAGCAGCTTCCCGCCGAGGTCGTCGACCCCGAAGGCTGGTTCGCGGTGCACGCCCCCGCCGCCGTCAAGGGGCGCAACGGCGTCGCCGTCTACAGCCGCGTCGAGCCCGAAGAGGTCCGGATCGGCTTCGGGGAACCGGAGTTCGAGGACAGCGGCCGCTACCTCGAAGTGCACCTGCCGAACGTCGTCGTCGCGAGCCTCTACCTCCCCAGCGGGGACGTCGGCACCGAGCGCCAGGACGAAAAGGAACGCTTCATGGCCGCGTTCCTGCCCTACCTGGTCGAGCTCCGGGCCAAGGCCGCCGCGGCCGGGCGCGAGGTCGTCGTCGTGGGGGACTGGAACATCGCCTACGACACCGTCGACCTCAAGAACTGGCGCGGCAACCGCAAGAACTCCGGCTTCCTCCCCGAGGAACGCGCCTGGCTCGGCCGCGTCTACTCCGAGGCCGGCTTCGCCGACGTCCAGCGCCGCCTCGACCCCGAAGGCCCCGGCCCCTACACCTGGTGGTCCTACCGCGGCCAGGCCTTCGACAACGACTCCGGCTGGCGCATCGACTGCCAGCTCGCGACCCCGGGCCTCGCCGAGAAGGTCGTCGACGTCGTCGTCGAACGCGCCGCCGCCTACGACCAGCGCTGGTCCGACCACGCGCCGGTCACTGCCACCTACGACATCTAGGCCGCGCGGGCCGCGCGCCAGGTCGCGCTGTCCACGAAGTGGTTGTCGAACCGGTCCTGCGACGCCAGGATCTCCGCCGGCGACGCCTCGCCGCGCCGGATCCGGTCGATCATCCGGAAGTACTCGAAGCGCTCGACGCCGGGCGTGAACACGATCAGCACGTCCGCGCCCGAACGCTCGCTCGCGCCGAAGGCGTGCGTCGTGTGCGGCGGCACGAACAGCATGTCGCCGGTCCGCACCGTCACGACGTCTTCGCCGTTCAGGACCTCCAGCTCGCCGTCCAGCATGAAGAACATCTCGGCCGACGAGGTGTGGAAGTGCGGCGTCGCGCCGTCGCGTCCGCGGCCCAGCGAGGCGCGGTTCGTGCTCAGGTGCCCGCCGGTCTGCGAGACGTCCGCGAGCAGGGTCATCGTGTCGGGGGTCGAGCCGAGCTGCTCGGCTTCGTCGTGGCGTACCAGCAATGTCGTCATGCCGAGGATGGTTCCACGACTGATAGTTCGCTGTCAAACTATCAGGCGGCGAATAGTGCTGGCGTCGAATAGAGTGGGCCGCGTGAGTGACGAAGACGCCGTCGACGCCGTCGTGTCGGCCTGGCACCGCGAACGCCCCGACCTCGACCTGACCGCCATCGGCGTGGCCGGCCGGATGGGCAGGCTCGCGCTCGTGCTGGGCCCGGCCCAGGAGCGGGTGTTCGGCAAGTTCGGCCTGCAACGCGGGGAGTTCGACGTCCTGGCCGCGTTGCGCCGGTCCGGGCCGCCCTACACGCTGATCCCGTCCGAGCTGTCCGCGACGCTGATGATGTCCCGCGCCGGCATGACGAGCCGCCTCGATCGGCTGGAGAAGGCGGGGTTCGTCGAGCGCGCGCTGGACCCGAACGACCGCCGCAGCTTCCGGATCCGTTTGACGGACCAGGGTTTCGACGCCGTCGACGCCGCGATGACCGAGCACACCGCGAACGTCTCCGAGCTCCTTTCCGGACTGTCCGGAAAGGACCTGAACCTGCTCGACGACGTCCTGCGCAAGCTCCTCGGTCACCTCGATCCCCAGACCTGACCGCAAAAAGGGCCTCCCCGGCGCACTGCCGGGAAGGCCCTTCTCGCCGCGCCCGGATCAGCAGGACAGGTTGCCGCCCGTCGGGACCCCGAGGATCCCGGTGATCTGGGTGTACTTGTCGATCCGGCTCTGCACCTGGGCGGGGTTGCCGCCGTTGCACTCGATGGAGCCGTTGATGCTGCGGATGGTCTCACCGAAGCCGCGCTGGTTGACCATCGCGTCGTGCGGCGTCATCGTGCCCGGGCCGGTCTGGGTGTTCCAGTACCAGAGGCCGGTCTTCCACGCGACGGCCGCGTCCTGCTCGACCTGGTAAGGGTTGTTCAGCAGGTCGATGCCCAGGGCGTCGCCCGCGGCCTTGTAGTTGAAGTTCCAGCTGAGCTGGATCGGGCCGCGGCCGTAGTACGCGGCCTGGCCAGCCGGGCAGCCGTAGGACTGGCTGGTGTCGCAGTAGTGCGGGTAGTTCGCGGTGTTCTGCTCGACGACGTAGACGAGGCCGCCGGTTTCGTGGTTGACGTTGGCGAGGAACGCCGCGGCTTCCTGCTTCTTCACCGTGTCGTCGCCGGTGTTGGCGAAGCCGGGGTAGGCCGACAGCGCGTCGGTGAGGCCGCTGTAGGTATAGAAGCTGTTGCGGCCCGGGAAGATCTGGTCGAACTGGGCCTCGCTGACCACAAAGGAGGCGTCCGCTGCCGCGGACGCGGTGGTGGCCGGGAGTACGACGGCGGTCGCCGCCGCGGCGAGCGCGCTCACCGCCACTCCGGTGCGCTTCAGGAACCGGGTGAACGACATTCGGGACTCCTCTTGATCACGCCGGTCGTGCGCGGTCCGACCGAGCCGAATGGGTTACTCCAAGAGGTATAGACCAATCTCAATAGTGTTAAAAGTTTTCCGAATAAGAGTGCGCGATCGGAGCAGTGTGACTGCGGCGAACGGCAGAGGGTGAGCCCGAATTGCGATGAACGGGTGACGGGCGATCGGACATGGATCGGTCATTCTCTACTTTGTGTAGGAGCGTTCCGTCTTGCGCAACACCCACTCGGGTGGCGGCGTGAACCCTGGGGGTGCCCGGCTCGTGTTCTCGGTTGGGCGCTAGTCTCGGCCGCCAAGCCGGTCAGTGCCTCCGGGTCTTGACACACTCGGTAGTTTTTTGACCAGCAGCATGCAGCGCCTCACTCGTATGGGTGAGCTTCTTGTTAGGTTCACTGCGCTCGTCACTCGCGGGAGGCACTCCGGTGCGCAACCCAGGTCAAAGCCTGATGCGGTCCACCCTGCGCGGATTCCGCGCGGTTGCCGTGGTCGCGCTCGTCCCGGTCGCGCTGCTCGTGGCCGGCGGCGGGAACGCGTTCGCCGACGTCGTGACGGCGCAGGCGGAGACCAACGCGGAGAGCTTCGGCGTGCTCGGCCCGGTCGGGCTGGTCGCGGTGGCGCTCGGCATCGTCGGCATGACGCTGGGTGTGCTGCGCCAGCGCCGCAAGACCCGCATCGCCGAGGCCGCCCCGGCCGTCCCCGAAGCGCCCGGCCCGGTCACGGCGATGGCCGAAGCAGTCCTCGGCGAGCCCGACGCCACGCCGACCCGCCCGTTCCTCACCCAGCGCCCGCACGCCTGACCCACGCACCGCGCCTCGCCAGCCCGGCGCGCTTGCTCCACCCGGCGCCCGCCTGACCAACTCGCCGCGCCTGGCCAGCCCGGCGCGCTTGCTCCACCCGGCGCCCGCCTGACCAACTCGCCGCGCCTGGCCAGCCCGGCGCGCTTGCTCCACCCGGCGCCCGCCTGACCAACTCGCCGCGCCTGCCCCAACCAGCCGCCCGCCTGGCCAAACCGGCGCGCCTGCCCCGGACCCGGCGCCCGCTTGGCCAACCCGGCGCGCACCTGCCCCGACCGGCCGCGGGCCACACCGTGTCGTCCGCCCAGGTACGCGTGTCGTCCGTTCAAGTACGTGTGTCGTCCGTTTGGGCACGCGAGTCGACCCCCGGGTACGCGTGTCGACTCCCCAATCACGCGAGTTGACCCTCCAATCACGCGTGTCGACCGCCTGATCACGCGTGTCGGCCCTCCGATCACGCGTCTTGCCGCCGATACCTCGCGCGCGTCGCAGGTTGGAAGAATCCCCAGCTTGGGCCCCCTCGGCACCCGCCGCGCGGTCCGGCCTGGAAGAATCCTCACGTGTCCGAAGAGCAGACCGTCGCCGCCGAACGCCGTCCGCGGGTCCTGTCCGGGATCCAGCCCACCGCCGACTCGTTCCACCTCGGCAACTACCTCGGCGCGCTGCGCCAGTGGGTGCGGCTGCAGGACACCCACGAGCCGTTCTACTGCGTCGTCGACCTGCACGCCATCACCGTCGAGCAGGACCCGAAGGTGCTGCGGCAGCGCACCCGCGTCTCGGCCGCCCAGCTGCTCGCGATCGGCATCGACCCGCGGCGCAGTGCCCTGTTCGTGCAGAGCCACGTCCCGGAGCACGCCCAGCTGAGCTGGGTCATGGAGTGCCAGACCGGGTTCGGCGAGGCCGGCCGGATGACGCAGTTCAAGGACAAGTCCGCGAAGCAGGGCTCCGACCGCTCCAGCGTCGGCCTGTTCACGTACCCGATCCTGCAGGCCGCGGACATCCTGCTCTACCAGGCCGACGCGGTCCCGGTCGGCGAGGACCAGCGCCAGCACCTGGAGCTGACGCGCGACCTCGCGCAGCGCTTCAACAACCGGCTGGGCAAGACGTTCGTCGTGCCCGAGCCGTACATCATCAAGGACACGGCGAAGATCTACGACCTCCAGGACCCGACGGCCAAGATGAGCAAGTCGGCCTCCAGCGCCAACGGGATCGTGGAGCTGCTCGAGGACCCCAAGCGCTCGGCCAAGAAGATCCGCTCGGCGGTCACCGACACGGGCCGCGAGGTCAAGTTCGACACCGAGAACAAGGCGGGCGTGTCGAACCTGCTCACGATCTACTCGGCCCTGACCGACCGGTCGATCGCCGACCTCGAAGCGGCGTACGAGGGCAAGGGCTACGGCGACCTGAAGAAGGACCTCGGCGAGGTGTTCGTCGAGTGGGTGACCCCGATCCAGGAGCGCGCCAAGTCCTATTTGGACGATGTCGCGGAGCTGGACAAGGTCCTCGCGGCGGGTGCGGAGCGCGCCCGCGACGTGGCGTCGAAGACGCTGGCCAAGACGTACCAGCGGATCGGTTTCCTGCCGCCCGTCCGCTGACGCGTGAAGCTGATCCTGGTGAACGGCCCGCCGGGCAGCGGCAAGTCGACGCTCGCCCGGCACTACGCCGACGCCCACCCGCCGGCGCTCGCCCTGGACGTGGATCGCGTCCGCGCGATGGTCGGCGGGTGGCGGTCGTCGCCGGGCGAGGCGGGCCTGCTGGCGCGGGAGATCGCACTGGCGGCGGCGCGCACGCACCTGACCGCGGGTTACGACGTCGTGGTGCCGCAACTGCTGGCCCGGCCGGGCTTCGCCGAGCGGCTCGAAGCATTGGCCGCGGAGACCGGCGCGAGCTTCCACGAGATCGTGCTTCTGCCCGGCCTCGCGGAGACCCGGCGGCGCTTCGCCGGGCGCGGTTCGCCGGAGATCGAGACGGCGGAGCCACTGACGGACGAAGACCTGGTGGCGGCGTACGACCGAGTGGCCCGGTACGCGGCGACGCGCCCGCGGGCCGTGGTCCTGCGCGAAGAGGACGCCTATCCGGCGCTGCTCGCCTCCCTCACGTAAGCGAAGAACGGGCGGCGCCCACGCACCTGACCGCGGGTCACGAGGTTGCGGGACCCAGGTTCTTGTGGACTTGGGGCCGCCGCCGACCCTAAAGCGGCCCCCGCCCTTCGGTGGTTTCTAGGGGTGGTTGCAACACCTGAGTGTTTAGGAGTTGCCTCGTGCCTAGACGGGATCGAGATCGTGCCCCAGGCTGCCTTTCCCGCGGTCGTGGTCGGCCTGGCCGGGCGTTGACTGCGGAGCGGGTGGCCTACTTTGGCCTGGTGGAAGCAGGAGCAGGCACCAGAGAAGCGGCCCGGCAGGTCGGGATCAACTACCGGACCGCGAAACGCTGGCGGGCCGAGGCAGCCCACGCCGCAGCGGCGCCGGTGGCGCTGGTCGAGGTGGCCTCGCGGTTCTTGAGCCTGGACGAGCGGAACTTGATCGCCGACCGGGTCCGCCAGGCGGGGACCTCGCTGCGGATGATCGCGGCTGAGCTGGGCCGGCCGGTCTCGACCATCAGCCGGGAGCTGGCCCGCAACCAGCAGCCCGACGGGACCTACCACCCGCACGCCGCGCACGGGATGGCCACGGCCCGGCGGCCCCGCCCGAAGGTGGGCAAGCTGGTCGCGGATCCGGTGCTGCGGGCGATCGTTCAGGATGGGCTGGACGTGCGGTGGAGCCCGCAGCAGATCACCCGCCGACTCCGCCGCGATCACCCTGACCGGCCGGAGTGGCATGTGACCTGCGAAACCATCTACCAAGCCTTGTATGTGCAGGCCAAGGGCGGGTTGCGGCGTGAGGTCGCCGGGTGGCTGCGCACCGGCCGCATACAGCGGCGGCCGCACGTGCGTTCGGATCAGCGGCGGCCGCGGATGGCCACCCCGATGGTGATGATCAGCGACCGGCCACCCGAGGTGGCGGACCGGGCGGTGCCTGGACACTGGGAAGGCGACCTGATCATGGGCGCTCACAACCGGACAGCGATCGCAACCCTGGTCGAACGCCACACCCGGTATGTGATGCTGCTGCACCTGCCCGAGGGCTACACCCCGACCCTGGTCCGCGACGCCCTCATCACCAAGATCCAGACACTGCCCGAGCAGCTGCGCCGGTCGCTGACTTGGGATCAGGGCAGCGAAATGCACCTGCACGGCCAGTTCACCGCGGCCACGAACATGCCGGTCTACTTCTGCGACCCGCACGCCCCCTGGCAACGCGGATCCAACGAAAACACCAACGGCCTGCTCCGCCAGTACTTCCCCAAAGGAACCGACCTCTCGGTGCACACCGCTGAACACCTCGACACCGTCGCCGCCGAGCTCAACGACCGGCCCCGGATGACCCTCGACTGGGACAGCCCAGCCGAACGCATGACACAGTTACTCAACACCACCCACCAGCAGCAGTGTTGCAACGACCGCTAGAAACCGCCTTCCCTGGGGGGCGTCCCCACGTCCAGTCTATCGGCGCCCACCGACGATTCGGACTTGCGCGGTGCCGGACCAGCGGCTTGTCCACAACTGCCGAGGACTGTGGACAACCAGAGGCCGCGCCGCGATCGCCGAGCCGGACGGTGTCAGCTCTGGCCGCGAAGGCCCCTCCCGGAAACGCTCGCATCCCTCACGGAGACCGCTCGCGTTGCGGGAGTCACCTGGCGTGGTTAGCGTTTCACAGTGGCGAACGAAGAGAAGGAAAAGCTCCTGCCGCGGCTGCGGCGGAAGTACCCGTGGCTCGATCACCTGATCCGGGCCAACGAGGCCTTCACCGAGCGGTACGGCAACCACTACGCCGCCGCCATCACCTACTTCAGCGTCCTGTCCGTCATCCCGATCCTGATGGTCGCGTTCGCCGTGGTCGGGCTGGTCGTCAACCATGACCCGCACGTCATCGATCAGATCAAGAACAGCATCAACGACTCCGTGCCCTCGGGCCTGCGCAGCCTCGTCCAGGGCATCGTGGACGCCGCGATCAACGCCGGCAGCGGCATCGGGATCTTCGGCCTCCTCATCGCTCTCTACTCCGGCGTCGGCTGGATGGCGAACCTGCGGGACGCGCTCACCGCGCAGTGGGGCCAGGAGAAGCAGCCGCAGCCGGTCGTCAAGCAGACGCTCAAGGACCTCGTCGCGCTCGTCGGCCTCGGGGTGGCGCTCGTCGTCTCGTTCGCGCTGACCGCGGTCGGCGGCGGGGTCGGGAACTTCCTGCTCGGGCTCGTCGGGCTGGCCGACGAGACCTGGGCGAAGGTCCTGCTCCGCATCGCCACCATCGTGCTCGGCCTGGCCGCCAACACCCTCGTCTTCCTCTGGGTCATCGCGCGCCTGCCACGCGAACGCGTCGCCCTGCGCAGCGCCGTCAAGGGCGCGGTGTTCGCTTCCATCGGGTTCGTCATCCTGCAGCAGGCCGCCACGTTCTACCTGGCCAGCGTCACGAAGTCGCCGGCGTTCGCGCTGTTCGGGCCGGTCATCGGCCTGCTCGTGTTCGCCAACTTCGTCTCGCGCTTCCTCCTGCTCGTCACGGCGTGGACGGCGACAGCGAAGGAGAACCAGCGCGAGGTCGTCCAGCCACCGCCGCCCGTGCGGCTCGAACAGGCCGTCACGGTGCAGCGCGGGCCGGGGCTCGGCGCCGTCGCGGGAGCGTTCAGCGCCGGGGCCCTGCTCGCGTGGCTGGGTGGCCGCCGCAAGCCTTGACAGTGACACCCGCGGTAAAGAAACTGAACCGGTAAGAAATCTGAACCGGAGGTTTCATGCTGGACGCCGCCCGCGAGTGTGCCGCCCTCGCCCAGACGCTCGCGCCGGTCACCGAGCAGCGCCGCGCGTTGCCCGCGGAGCTCGTCGCGAAGCTGACCGACGCCCAGCTCCTGCGCAGCGGCGTCCCCGGCTACCTGGGCGGCCCGGAAGCGCCGCCCGCGCTCAGCCTCGAAACCGCGGAGACGGTCGCGCGCGGCGACGCTTCGGCCGGCTGGTGCGTCTCGATCGCCGTGACGAGCAGCCTGCTTTCCGCCTACGCCCCGCCGAAGTGCGCCGAAGAGGTCTTCGGGGACCCGAAGACGGTCGCCGCCGGTGTCTGGGCCCCGCGCGGCACCGGCCGCAAGACCGACGGTGGCTACACCGTCTCCGGGCGCTGGCCGTTCTGCAGCGGCATCCCGCACTGCGACTGGTTGTTCGCCGGGTTCGTGCACGAAAAGGAGCTGTACGTCGCCGCGTTGCCCAAGGCCGAGATCGAAGTGCTGGACACCTGGCACACGAACGGCCTGCGCGGCACCGGCAGCCACGACTGCGTGGTCGACGAGCTGTTCGTCCCCGAGCACCGCGTCTTCTCGGTGATGGGCGGGCCACCCGCGGAAGCCGTTGCGCTGCACCGCTTCCCGCTCTTCGGCTTCTTCGCGCTGTCGGTCGCGGCGGCCGCGCTGGGCAACGCGCGCGGCGCGATCGACGACCTCGTCGCCCTCGCCTCGACGCGCAAACCGCTCGGCTCCAGCCGGTCGCTGGCCGAGCGGTCGCAGACCCAGGCCGCCGTCGCGGAGGCCGAAGCCGCCCTGCGTGCGGCGCGGCTGCTCTTCTACACCAGCATCGACGACGCCTGGCAGGCCGCGCAGGGCACGGACCCGGTGCCGGACGCGCTCAAGCTGGGCCTGCGCCTGGCCGCCACCCACGTCACGCGCACTGCCGCGAAGGTCGCCGAAAGCATGTACGACCTGGGCGGCGGCGCGGCGATCTACGAAACTTCGCCGTTGCAGCGCCGCTTCCGCGACGCGCACACGGCGACCGCCCACTTCCAGGTCAACCCGGCCAGCTTCGAGCTGTCCGGCAAGCTGCTGCTGGGCGTCCCCGCCCGCACCGAACAGCTCTGAGGAGTCCCGTGCCCGTCAACGCCCAGTACCGCCTCGCCGCCCGCCCGGCCGCCGGGCTGCCGAAGGACACCGACTGGCAGTACACCGAGGAAGCCGTTCCGGCGCCCGGCGACGGCGAGTTCCTGGTCAAGGTCCGGTACCTGTCGCTCGACCCCGCGATGCGCACGTGGATGAACGCCGGCCGGTCCTACGTTCCGCCGGTCGGCATCGGCGAAGTCATGCGCGCGGCCGGGATCGCCGAGGTCGTCGAGTCACGCCACCCGGGCTTCCGCGCCGGGCAGAGCGTGTTCGGGACCTTCGGCGTCCAGGACTTCGCCGTCTCGGACGGCAAGGGCGTCACGATCGTCGACACGTCGCTCGCGCCGGCGCCGACGTTCCTCGGCGCGCTCGGGATCAGCGGGATCACCGCCTACTTCGGGCTGTTCGACGTCGGCCGGCCCGAGCCGGGCCAGACCGTCGCCGTCTCGGCCGCGGCCGGGTCCGTCGGGATCGTGGTGGGCCAGCTCGCCAAGATCCACGGCTGCCGTGTCGTCGGCATCGCGGGCGGGCCCGGAAAGTGCCGGATGCTGGTCGAGGAGTACGGCTTCGACGCCGCCGTCGACCACCGCGCCGGGAACGTCCGCGCCGACCTCAAGGAGCACGCGCCCGACGGCATCGACGTCTTCTTCGACAACGTCGGTGGCGACGTCCTCGAAGCGGCGCTGGCCCGGCTCGCGCGCGGCGCCCGGATCGTGCTCAGCGGCGCGGTTTCCCAGTACAACAGCACCGAAGGCCCGCGCGGCCCGGCCAACTACATGCAGCTGCTGGTGCGGCGCGCGTCGATGACCGGGTTCGTCTTCTCCGACTATGCCGAGCGTTACCCGGAGGCGATCGCCGCGCTGGCCGGCTGGCTGGGCGAGGGCAAGCTGAAGTCGCGTGAAGACGTCGTCGAAGGCGGGATCGCGAAGTTCCCGGAGACGCTGCTCAAGCTGTTCCGCGGCGAGAACACCGGCAAGCTGGTGCTGGCGCTGTGACCGACCTGACGCACCGCTTCACGGCGGACTCGGTCGGGCGGGCGCTCGACCTGGTCGGCGAGCGGTGGAGCCTGCTCATCCTGCGCGAGGCGTTCTTCGGCGTGCGGCGCTACGGCGAGTTCGCGCGCAACCTGTCGATCCCGCGCCCGACGCTGTCCGCCCGGCTCAAGACGCTCGTCGAGGCGGGTGTGCTGACGCGCGTCGAAGACGTGCCGGATCGTCCCGAGTACCACCTCACGCAGGCCGGGCGGGACCTCTTCGGCGCCGTCGTCACGCTGATGCAGTGGGGCGACAAGCACCTGGCCGGTCCGGAAGGCCCGCCGATCCTGTTGCGGCACAAGGACTGCGGCGAGATCTCGGAGACGTATGTCGCGTGTGGACACTGCGGCGGCGCGGTCACCACCGACAAGGTGACCCCGGAACCCGGCCCCGGGTTCCGCTAGTTCGCGGCCTTCGTGCGCCGGCGCCCGACCACGAACCCGCCGACGATGATCAGGAACACCACCAGCGTGATGATCCAGCCGGTGACGCCGAACGGGTCCTCCTTGGCGGCCGACGCGGCCGAGGACGTCCCGCTGTTGCCGGTGCCGCCGTCGGCGACCGAAGACGGGTTGCTGCCGTCGGGCGTGGCGACCGGGGACTGGTAGTCGATCCGGCCGACCGGCACCGCGCGGTCGGCCTCCAGCGCGAAGCCGTAGTCGAGCAGCTTCGCCGCCTGGTCGACGACCTTCGTCGGCTTCTGCTCGGCGCGCAGCATGACGACCGCGAGCCGCTTGCCCTTCTGCTGCGCCGCGCCGACGTAGGTGTGGCGGGCGTCGTCGGTGAAGCCGGTCTTGCCGCCGAGGAAGCCGGGGTAGACACCGAGCAGCTTGTTGTCGTTGTAGATCGGGATGGCCGGCTTGCCGCCGGTCGCCGGGATCTCGAAGTTCTTCGTCGAGACGACCTTCGCGAACTCCGGCTGCTTCATCGCGTAGTGGAAGATCAGGCTCAGGTCGTAGGCCGAGGTCGACATGCCCGGCCCGTCGAGCCCCGACGGCGTCGCGGCGCGCGTGTCGTGCGCGCCGATGCGGGCCGCCAGCGCGTTCATCTTGGTCACCGCCGCGTCGACCCCGCCGAGCGCCGTGGCGAAGGCGTGCGCGACGTCGTTGCCCGAGTGCATCAGCAGGCCGTGGAGCAGCTGGTCGACGGTGTACTGGCCGCCGGCGACGAGGCCGACGCAGGTGCACTCCTGCTCGGCGTCCTCCTTCGTCGCGACGAGCACCTGCTGCGGGTTCAGCTGGGTGACCACGACGAGGGCGAGCAGCGTCTTGATCAGCGACGCCGGCCGCTCCCGGGCGTGCGGGTCCTTCGCCGCGACGACCGCGCCGGTGTCGAGGTCCTGCACCACCCACGACGCCGCGGTGTTGCCGTCCGGCGGGTTGAGCGCGCCGTCCGGGGTGACCAGGCCGCACTCGGCCATCCGCGGGCCGCCGACCGGGACGGCGGGCACGGCCAGCGCGGCCGGGACCTGCTGGCCGGGGGCGGGCCGCTCCGACGTGTCGACGGGGGCCGGCGGGGCCTGGCGGTTCGCGCACTGGCCCTGCTGCGGCGCCGCGGCCGCGAGGACCGGGGTGCTCAGGGCCAGGAGGGCGGCGGCGAGCGTCGTCGTGAAGACCTTGAGCGACCGGAAGACAGCGGAGTGCACCCACGCAATCTAGCGCCGAGGCGTGCGTCGCATACTCAGGGGCATGCGGATTTCCCGAGGCACCTCGCTGTTCCTGCTGGCCTTCGGCGTGTGGTCGTGGATCATCTGGATCACCTTCGCCAAGAACCTGTGGGCCAGCGACCAGTCGTGGACCCCCGACGGCTCGCCGACCGCGTACTTCGTGGTGCACGCGGTGCTGACGGTCGTGTCGTTCGTGCTCGGGACGATCATCGGCGTGCTGGGCTGGCGCGCGTTCCGCGCGTCCCGGGTCGCCTCCTGACTTTGGTCGGTGGCGCGGTCCCCGGGGCCGGTTTAGGTTGACGCCACTGACTCTGGAGGTGGAATGTCCCGTTTACGCCGAATGGCGGCCCCGCTCGTGCTGGCCGTCGGGGGCGGCCTGTTCGCGGCGGCCCCGGCCGCGGAGGCCGCGCCGGTCGCCTGCGACACGACGAGCACGCCGTACACGTACGTCGTGACCTACCAGCCGGGCACGCGCGCTTCGGCGGTCGACAAGGAGCTGGCGGCCAAGTGCGGCACGAAGGTGGCGTACTACGGCGAGATCGGCGTCGCGATCGCCAGCTCGCGCAACGCGGACTTCCAGCAGAAGATCGGCGTCTACCGGGCGTATTCGGGCGGGAAGGACGTGGCTTCCCAGGGGGCCGCGGCTTCCGCCCGCTCGCTGGGTGCGGTGCGGACGCTGGAGGACACGCGGACCACCGCGGCCGCGGGTGACCTGTCGGCGCAGCAGTGGGACATGAAGGCGATCCACGCGCCCGAGGCGAACAAGAAGTACCAGGGCAGCCGCTCGGTGACGGTCGGCGTCCTGGACTCGGGCATCGACGCGACGCACCCGGCGCTCAAGGCGGCGGTTTCCCCGTCCGAGTCGGCGGGCTGCATCACGGGCGCGCCGGACCTGACGCCGGCATCGTGGGCGCCGACGACGTCCGACCACGGCACGCACGTGGCGGGCACGATCGCGGGCAAGGACCCGGCGGCGGGCTTCACGGGCATCGCACCGGGCGTGCGCCTGGCCTCGGTGAAGGTGGTCAACGACGACGGCTACATCTTCCCGGAGTCGGCGGTCTGCGGCTTCGTGTGGGCGGCGAAGCACGGCTTCCCGGTGACGAACAACAGCTACTACATCGACCCGGGCATGTTCTTCTGCTCGAAGGAGCCGGGCGACGCGGCGGCGTATGAAGCAGTGCGCCGCGCGATCGAGTTCTCGACGCGCCACGGGGTCCTGAACGTGTCGGCGGCGGGCAACTCGGGCTTCGACACGACGGCGCAGACGACGGACCCGAACCGCCCGCACCCGGTGGACTCGTCGTGCGGAATCCTCCCGAAGGCGATCGACGGCGTGGTGAAGGTGTCGTCGGTGGGGTACGCGGGCACGAAGTCGTCGTTCAGCAACTACGGAGCGATCGACGTGACGGCCCCGGGTGGGGACTTCTCGCAGTTGCCGCCGGCTGGTGAAGGGCCGTCGTGCCCGCTGTCGACGACGGTGTTCGGCGGGTTGTATGGCTCGAAGTGCGGGACGTCGATGGCCTCGCCGCACGCGGCGGGGGTTGCGGCGCTGATCGCGTCTCGTTTCCGCGGGCTTCCGCCGCAGCTGCTGGCTCGCGTTCTCACCGGCGAGGCGGACCCGGTGAAGTGCGCATCGGCGGAGACGGAGTGCACAGGGCCGGCGAAGAACAACTCGTACTACGGCCACGGCCTGGTCAACGCCCTGGACGCGGTGCGCTGACCCCAGCAAAGGAGCAGGGTGGTCATCCCGTCGCCTGAGGCCGTCAAATCACTTTGAGCCGGGCCCGCAACACAGAGACCACCGCGAGACGACAACGCAAGCTTGCGGGCCCGGCTCAAAGTGATAGGCCTCAATCAGGCGACGGGATGACCACCCAGCGGCCCACCTCTCAAACGAGAGACAGCAGCGAAACGGGTGGTCATCCCGGAGCCTGCCGGTCCGGCGAGGACATGCTTTTGCTTTTTCACGGCTGACTTCTGCCGTGGCTTAATCCTGCCGTGACTTAACCCTGCCGCGGCAAAGCAGGAGGTCTGGTGACCTCGTGGTCGGCCTTCGCTGCCGGCCGTCGGTTGCGAGAAAAAGGGCCCCCGCTCAGGTGAGCGGGGGCCCTTCTTCGTCAGAACGTCAGACGCGCTTGAACAACAGTGCGCGCTTCACTTCCTGGATCGCCTTCGTCACCTGGATTCCTCGGGGGCAGGCGTCCGTGCAGTTGAACGTCGTGCGGCAGCGCCAGACACCCTCGCCGTCGTTGAGGATGTCCAGGCGCTCCTCCGCTCCCTCGTCACGGGAGTCGAAGATGAACCGGTGGGCGTTCACGATCGCCGCCGGGCCGAAGTACGAGCCGTCGTTCCAGTACACCGGGCACGAGGACGTGCAGCACGCGCACAGGATGCACTTCGTCGTGTCGTCGAACCGGTCGCGGTCCGCCTGGGACTGGAGACGCTCGCGGGTGGGCTCGGGGCTGTAGTTGATCAGGTACGGCTTGATCGCCCGGTACGCCTCGAAGAACGGGTCCATGTCGACGTACAGGTCCTTCAACGTCGTCAGGCCCTTGATCGGGGCGATCGTGATCGTCGTCGGCTTGCCGTTCGGGGACAGCAGGTCCTTCATCAGGACCTTGCACGCCAGGCGGTTGATGCCGTTGATCTGCATCGCGTCCGAACCACACACGCCGTGGGCGCACGAGCGGCGGAACGAGAACGTGCCGTCGATGTAGTCCTTGACGTAGAACAGCAGATTGAGCAGGCGGTCGGTGCGCTGCGCCGGGACCTCGTAGGACTCCCAGTGCGGCTCCTGATCCACCTCCGGGTTGAACCGGAGGATCTTCAGCGTGACCGTGATCGGCGTGTGCTCATCGGAAGCAGAAGCCGAAGGAGCTTCAGCAATAGCAGTCATCAGTACTTCCGCTCCATCGGCTCATAGCGGGTGAAGGTCACGGGCTTGTAGTCCAGGCGGATGTCCGAGGCCAGCTCGGCGCCCTGCTTGTAGGCCATGGTGTGGCGCATGAAGTTCGTGTCGTCGCGGGTCGGGTAGTCCTCGCGCGCGTGGCCGCCGCGGGACTCCTTGCGGGCGATCGCGCCCACGACCAGCACCTCGGCCAGCTCCAGCAGGAAGCCCAGCTCGACGGCCTCGAGCAGGTCGGTGTTGTACCGCTTGCCCTTGTCCGCCACGGTGATCCGCTGGTAACGCGCCTTCAGCGCCTGGACGTCGGTCAGCGCCTGCTTCAGCGTGTCCTCGGTCCGGTACACCGACGCGTGCGAGTCCATCGTCTGCTGCATTTCCTTGCGGATGTCGGCGACGCGCTCGTCGCCGTGCTCCGACAGCAGGCCCGCCAGCTGCTCTTCCACCAGCTTGGTGGGTTCCGCCGGCAGCTCGACGTGCTCGTGCGCCAGCGCGTACTCCGCGGCCGCGATGCCGGCGCGGCGGCCGAACACGTTGATGTCCAGCAGCGAGTTCGTGCCCAGGCGGTTCGAGCCGTGCACGGACACGCACGCGACCTCGCCCGCCGCGTAGAGACCCGGGATGACGTTCTCGTTGTCCCGCAGCGCCTCGCCGTGGATGTTGGTCGGGATGCCGCCCATCACGTAGTGACAGGTCGGGAACACCGGCACCGGTTCCTTGACCGGGTCGACGCCCAGGTAGGTCCGGGAGAACTCCATGATGTCCGGGAGCTTCGCGTTCAGCGTCTCCTCGGGGATGTGCGTGACGTCCAGGACGACGTAGTCCTTGTTCGGCCCGCAACCCCGGCCCTGCAGCACTTCCTGCACCATCGAGCGCGCCACGATGTCGCGCGGGGCGAGGTCCTTGATGGTGGGGGCGTAGCGCTCCATGAACCGCTCGCCGGACGCGTTGCGCAGGATCCCGCCCTCGCCGCGGACGGCTTCGGAAATGAGAATGCCCAGGCCCGCGAGGCCGGTCGGGTGGAACTGGAAGAACTCCATGTCCTCCAGCGGCAGGCCCTTGCGGAAGATGATGCCGAGACCGTCACCGGTGAGGGTGTGCGCGTTCGACGTCGTCTTGAAGATCTTGCCCGCCCCGCCGGTGGCCATCACGATCGACTTCGCCTGGAAGACGTGCAGCTCGCCGGTGGCCAGCTCGTAGGCGACGACGCCGGAGGCGACCGGGTTGCCGTTCTCGTCCGGGGTGGTGACGAGGTCGAGCACGTAGAACTCGTTGAAGAACTCCGTGCCGTACTTGACGCAGTTTTGGTAAAGCGTCTGGAGGATCATGTGGCCGGTGCGGTCCGCGGCGTAGCAGGCGCGGCGGACCGCGGCCTTGCCGTGGTCACGCGTGTGCCCGCCGAAGCGGCGCTGGTCGATCTTGCCCTCGGGCGTGCGGTTGAACGGCAGGCCCATCTTCTCGAGGTCGAGGACCGCGTCGATGGCCTCCTTCGCCATGATCTCGGCGGCGTCCTGGTCGACCAGGTAGTCGCCGCCCTTGATCGTGTCGAAGGTGTGCCACTCCCAGTTGTCCTCTTCGACGTTCGCCAGCGCGGCGCACATGCCGCCCTGGGCCGCGCCGGTGTGGGACCGGGTCGGGTAGAGCTTGGTGAGGACCGCGGTGCGGGCCCGCTGGCCGGACTCGATGGCCGCGCGCATCCCGGCGCCGCCGGCGCCGACGATCACCACGTCGTACTTGTGGAACTGCATGGCAGGAAGTCTCCGGAGTCAGTTCGCGGGCATGTTCGGGTCGAAGGTGAAGATCACCATCGTGCCGACGGCCAGGATCAGCGCCATGGACACGTAGAGCAGGATCTTCAGCCAGAACCGCGTGCTGTCCTTGCGCGCGTAGTCGTCGATGATGGTGCGCAGCCCGTTGCCGCCGTGGATCTCGGCCAGCCAGAGCATGGCCAGGTCCCAGAACTGCCAGAACGGCGAGGCCCAGCGACCGGCGACGAAGCCCCAGTTGATGCGGTGCACACCGCCGTCGAGGATGTTCATGATCAGCAGGTGGCCCAGCACCAGGATGATCAGCGCGAGGCCGGAGATCCGCATGAACAGCCAGCTGTAGAGCTCGAAGTTGCTCCGGCGGGCGGCGGGACGCTTCGGCGCGCGGGGGTTCGCGAGGGCGAGGTCGGCCATGTCAGTTACCCCCGAAGAGCGTTTCGACGGTGCGCTTCAGCATGAAGAACGCACCGGGGACCATCACGACGACCCAGACCACGCCGATCACCCAGAGCATGGCCTTCTGCAGCTTCGGGCCCTTCGACCAGAAGTCGACCAGCATGACGCGGATGCCGTTGAGCGCGTGGAACAGGACCGCGCCGACCAGGCCGACCTCGAGGAGGTTGACGATCGGGGTCTTGTACGTCTCGATGACCTGGTCGTAGGTGTTCGGCGACACGCGCACCAGCGCGGTGTCGAGCACGTGCACGAAGAGGAAGAAGAATGTGAGCACGCCGGTGATGCGGTGCAGCACCCAGGACCACATGCCGGGGTCGCCCCGGTAGAAGGTCCCCTGCCGGCGTGAGGCACCCGCCCGATCGCTCGCCTCTGCCGAGGTGGCAGTGCTCGCCGTGGTGGACATCGGTGAACGGCCTCCAACGTCTGACTATGTGCCCGGTGGTCGTGAGGTCCGCAGTCGCCGTGGGACGGCGGCAGTGCCGAGATCAACGTCATCGAGCCTGGATGAATCGGATGCTAGACCCGCACCCGGGACGCGGCTCACCTCCGGGTTCCCCTCTGTGATGGACCAGACACCGGTACTCCCGTGCCGCCACCCGGCGGTGTGGCGCAGCGCACTCGGTCGTGCAGAGGCAGACGGCCTTCTGGTCACTGTAGATCTGACGTCTGTGGAGTCTGATATCTGATGCACTAGACCAAAAGGCTGGTGCATCCGGTTTGTTGTTGACCAACCGGCGGGTCATTTCTACTGTCGCTGCCAGATACATCGGATCTCTCACGATGGGGTGACGTTCTGGTGCGACGACTCGGCTTGGTGATCGCCGTCGCGGTTCTGCTTCCCGTGGCGGTGGTCACGCCCGCGCGGGCGCTGCCCGACGGACTGGCGCTGACGCCGCCGATGGGCTTCAACAACTGGAACACCACCGGCTGCGCCGTCGACGAGCGGATCATCCGCGACACCGCCGACATCTTCGTCGCCCAGGGCCTGAAGGCGGCCGGCTACCAGTACGTCAACGTCGACGACTGCTGGGCCGAGCCGGTTCGCGACGCCGACGGCCGGATGCAAGCGAACAAGGCGCGCTTCCCGAGCGGGATGAAAGCGCTGGCCGACTACGTCCACTCGAAGGGCCTCAAGTTCGGCATCTACACCAGCGCGGGCACGGTGACCTGCGCGAAGACCCAGCCCGGCGCGCTCGACCACGAGGACGTCGACGCGCAGACGTTCGCGGACTGGGGTGTCGACTACCTCAAGTACGACAACTGCAACAACGACGGACGGCCCGCGCTCGAGCGGTACCCGAAGATGCGCGACGCGCTGGCGAAGACCGGTCGCCCGATCGTGTACTCGCTCTGCGAGTGGGGCGAGAACAAGCCGTGGGAGTGGGGTGCGGGCGTCGGGCACCTGTGGCGCACCACCGGCGACATCAAGGACAACTGGGCCAAGATGGTCCAGATCCTCGCGGCGAACGCGCCGCTCGCGCCCTACGCCGGTCCGGGCCACTGGAACGATCCCGACATGCTCGAGGTCGGCAACGGCGGCATGACGACCGAGGAGTACCGGTCCCACTTCTCGCTGTGGGCCATGATGGCCGCTCCGCTGCTCATCGGCGCCGACCTGCGCAAGGTGTCCCCGGAGAACTTCGACGTGCTGCGCAACGCCGAGGTCATCGCCCTCGACCAGGACCGCCGCGGCGTCCAGGCGCGCCTGCTGTCCAAGCAGGACGGTCACTGGGTCTTCGCCAAGCCCCTCGCGAACGGCGACGTCGCGGTCGCGCTCTTCAACGAGACTTCCGCCAACGCCACGATCGGCACCACCGCCGCGGCCGCCGGGCTGCCCCAGGCCGCCGGCTACGCCGCCCGCGACCTCTGGGCCCGCCGCGACTTCCAGACCGCGGGCCGGATCTCCGCGGTCGTCCCGCCGCACGCGACGGTCGTCTACCGGGTCCACGCGGGTGGCTCCTGGCTGCGGAACGAGCCGCTCGTGCGCACCGGGGTCGAGCTGGCCGCGCCGGTGCCCGGCGTGCCGGGGGAGATCACTCCGGCAGGCCGGCCGTTCGAGGTCACCGTGTCCGCGACCGACGAGGCCCGCGTCCCGGTGTTCGACCCGCGCGTGACGCTGTCCGCGCCCGCCGGCTGGCGCGTCGAGCAGGTGGCCCGGCCACGGGCGTTCGTGCTGGGTACCGGCGACACCGCCGCGGGACGCTGGCGGGTCACCCCGCCGGCCGGAACCGAAGGCACGACGGCGGTGCTGGGCGGCGGCGTCACGTACCGCGCGCTCGGGTTCGGCCAGGTGAGCTGGGCCGGTGACCAGCGGCTGACGGTGCCCACGGCGCCACCCAGCGGGCCGGCGTGGGCGAGCGACCTGCGCTGGGCGGCGGAGAAGAACGGCTACGGCCCGGTCGAGCGGGACATGTCCAACGGCAGCATCCCGGCCGGAGACGGCAAGCCCCTGACGATCAACGGCGTCGTCTACCCGAAGGGCCTCGGCGCGCACGCCCCCAGCGAAGTCGTCTTCTACCTGGGCGGCCACTGCACGACGTTCACCGCCGACGTCGGCGTGGACGACGAACGCGAGGCGACGAACAAGCAGGGCTCGGCGACGTTCGAGGTCTACGCGGACGGCTCCCGGGTCGCCGCGACCGGCGTCCGGACGTGGCAGGACCCGGCGGTCCCGCTGACGGCGGACCTCCACGGCGCCCGCTACCTGCGGCTGGTGGTCACCGACGGCGGCGACGGCAACTCCTACGACCGCAGCGATTGGGCGGCCGCTCGGCTCACGTGTGCCTGACCCGGTCGTGAGTGAGAAACAGTGTTCTAACACTGTTTCTCACTCACGACCCCACCGCGCTCTGTCATCTCACAGAGTGACGGTGTCGGCGGCGGATCACCTTCACCCGGCACAATCGGTGACGTCCGGCGGCATTTTGGCCGTCCCGACCCCCGCGAGTCCGGCGAAAGTGGCTCGCGGTACGCCTGATGATCACTTTGGGTATACATGTCGTCGCGCGCGCGACTCGTGAGTAAACGTTTGTGTTACGTAGCGTGCCGTTCCTATGGCGCTTTCCTGTCCGTTGGGTACGGTCTGGCGGTCGACCCGGCAGTGGGCCGGGTCGTGCTCTTGACCATCCGCTGGATCAGCGGGGAGGGAGACTCACGTTGCGTCGCATGCGTGGAACCGCGCTGGCCGCAGTGACCATGGCCGGGGTGCTCGCCCTGGCCGGGTGCGCCAAGGACTCGAGCGGTGGCAGCAGTAACAACAGTGCCGCGCCTTCGTCGGGCGGTTCGGACTGCGTGACCGCGCAGAAGCCGCCCGCCGCGCCCGCCGCCACTTCGAGCAGCGCGGCCGCCGGCGGCAAGGTCGACGGCAGCCAGCTGAAGATCGGCCTGGCCTTCGACGTCGGCGGCCGGGGTGACGCGTCGTTCAACGACGCCGCCGCCGCGGGCACCGACAAGGCCAAGTCCGACCTCGGCGTGACGACGGTCAACGAGAGCACCGCGTCCGCCAGCGAGGCCGAGTCGGCCAAGCAGCAGCGCCTCGACCAGATGGCTTCGCAGGGCCTGAACCCGATCGTCGCGGTCGGCTTCGCCTACGCCGACTCCGTCAAGGCCGTCGCCGCGAAGTACCCGAACACCAAGTTCGCCATCGTCGACGACGACTCGATCACGCTCCCGAACGTCACGCCGCTGGTCTTCGCCGAGGAGCAGGGCTCGTTCCTGGCCGGCGTCGCTGCCGCGTACAAGAGCAAGAGCTGCCACATCGGCTTCGTCGGCGGTGTCAACACCCCGCTGATCCAGAAGTTCGAGGCCGGCTTCCTGCAGGGCGCGAAGACGGTTTCGTCCAAGATCAAGATCGAGGACGAGTACCTCACGCCGGCCGGTGACTTCTCCGGGTTCCAGGACCCGCCGAAGGGCAACGCCAAGGCCGCGGCCGAGATCGCCAAGGGCGCGGACGTCATCTACCACGCCGCCGGCGCTTCCGGTAAGGGCGTCTTCGACGCCGCCAAGGCGGGCAACGCGCTGGCCATCGGGGTCGACTCCGACCAGTACAACCAGAAGACCGTCGCGGCCGACAAGGACGTCATCATCACGTCCATGCTCAAGCGCGTCGACGTCGCGGTGTTCGACTACATCCAGGCCGTCGCCAAGGGCGACCTGACCGTCCTGCCGAAGCGGTTCGACCTCAAGGTCGACGGCGTCGGCTACGCCACCTCCGGTGGCAAGGTCGACGACATCAAGGACGTCCTGGACGGGTACAAGGCCCAGATCATCTCGGGCGCGATCACCGTTTCGGACAAGCCGCAGAAGTAGCTCACTACGCGTCGGGGCTCGGAGGGAAAATCCCTCCGGGCCCCTCACGCGTTTAAGAGATATGGAATTCTCCCGCCCATGAGCACTGCCGAGGCCCCGGCCGAGGCCGTCCCCGACCGGGGCGCCCCCGCCGTCCAGCTGACCGGGATCACCAAACGCTTCCCGGGTGTGGTGGCCAACTCCGACGTCAACCTCACCGTCGTCACGGGCGAGGTGCACGCCATCTGTGGCGAGAACGGCGCCGGCAAGTCCACCTTGATGAAGATCCTCTACGGCATGCAGCCGCCGGACGAGGGCACGATCGCGATCAACGGCGACGAGGTGAAGCTGCGCAACCCGCAGGACGCCATCCGCGCCGGCATCGGCATGGTGCACCAGCACTTCATGCTGGCCGACAACCTCACGGTCGGCGAGAACGTCTTCCTCGGCGCCGAGGCCCTGCACGGCATCGGCCGCGCCGCCCGCGCCCGGCTGGCCGAGCTCGCCGAGCGCACCGGCCTGCACGCCAAGCCGGACACGCTGCTCGAAGAGCTGGGCGTCGCCGACCGCCAGCGCGTCGAGATCGTCAAGGTGCTCTACCGCGGCGCGAAGATCATCATCCTGGACGAGCCCACCGCGGTGCTCGTGCCACAGGAGGTCGACGCGCTGTTCGCGACCGTCCGGGAGATGAAGGCCGACGGCTACACCTTCCTCTTCATCTCGCACAAGCTCGACGAGGTGCGCGCGATCGCCGACACCGTCACGGTGATCCGGCGCGGCACCACCGTCGGCACGGCCGACCCGAAGACCATCACCTCGCGCCAGCTCGCGGAGATGATGGTCGGCTCGGAGCTGCCCAGCCCGGAGACCCGCGAGTCCACCGTCACCGACCGCGCGGTCCTGCGGCTGACCGGCCTGACGCTGGGCGCCGAGGGTTCCGACCGCAACGCGCTCGACGACGTCACCTTCACCGTGCGCGCGGGGGAGGTGCTCGGCGTCGCGGGCGTCGAAGGCAACGGCCAGACCGAGCTCGTCGAAACCATCATGGGCATGCGCAAGCCGTCCGGCGGGAAGATCGAGCTGGTGGACGCGGACGGCAAGGCCCGTGACCTCACCCGGGCGGGCACGCTCACCCGGCGCGAGGCCGGCATCGGCTACATCGCCGAAGACCGCACCCGGCACAGCCTGCTGCTCACGCAACCGTTGTGGGTCAACCGGATCCTCGGTTACCAGACCCGCGAGCCGGTCTCCAAGGGTCAGCTGCTCGACATCGCCGGCGCCCGCGCCGACACCGAGCGGATCGTGCGCGAGTACGACGTCCGCACGCCGGGGATCGACGTCCCCGCCGCGGCGCTCTCGGGCGGCAACCAGCAGAAGCTGATCGTCGGGCGGGAGCTCTCCGGCAACCCGGTGCTGCTGATCGCCTCGCACCCGACTCGCGGTGTCGACGTCGGCGCACAGGCGCTGATCTGGGAAAACATCCGCCAGGCCCGCTCCGCCGGGCTCGCGGTGCTGCTGATCTCCGCCGACCTCGACGAGCTGATCGGCCTGTCCGACACGATCCGGGTCATGCTGCGCGGGCGCCTCGTGAGCGAGGCCGACCCCGCCACCGTGACGCCGCAGGAACTGGGTTCGGCGATGACCGGCGCCGAAGACGACACAGCGGGTGACGAAGAATGACTTCCTGGCGCACTAAACTGCTACCGCCGCTGCTGGCGATCGTCTTCGCCGTGCTGCTGTCGGCGATCGCGCTGATCATCTCCGGGGCCGACCCGCTGCAGGCCTACGGCACGATGATCGGCCAGATGTTCAAGGGCTCCACCGCGGTCGACACGGTGAACCTGGCGACCGTCTACTACCTGTCCGGGCTCGCGGTGGCCATCGGCTTCCAGATGAACCTCTTCAACATCGGTGTCGAGGGCCAGTACCGCTTCGCCGCCGTCGTCGCCGCCATCGCCGGCGGCGCGATGAAGCTGCCGCCGGTCATCCACGTCATCGCGATCCTGGTGGTCGCGGTCGTGGCGGGCATGGCCTACGCGGCGGTCCCGGCGATCCTCAAGGTGACCCGCGGGGTCAGCGAGGTCATCTCGACGATCATGCTCAACGCGATCGTCGCCGGCATCATCGCCTTCCTCATCAACGCCGACCAGTTCGGCGTGCAGCGGGGCAACAACATCGGCACCCGCGTGATCGAGCCGTCCGGCCGGATCCCGGGCATCCCGCTCGGCTCCGGCACGCTGTTCGGGTTCGTGATCATCGCGGCGATCGTCGGCGGGGCCTACTGGTTCATGCTCAACCGCACGCGGTTCGGCTTCGAGCTCAAGGCCTCCGGCGAGTCCACCACGGCCGCGGCCGCGGGCGGGGTCAGCGCCAAGAAGATGACGCTGATCGCGATGCTGCTCTCGGGTGGCGTCGCCGGCCTGGTCGCGATGCCGGAGCTGCTCGGCCGCGACTACAGCTACGGCATCACCGCGACCCAGATGTACGGCTTCACCGGCATCGCCGTCGCGCTGCTCGGCCGCAACCACCCCGGTGGCATCGCGCTCGGCGCGCTGCTGTGGGCGTTCCTCGACACCTCCGCGGTGTCGCTGGAGCAGATCAACGTGTCCAAGGAGATCGCGACGATCATGCAGGGCATCATCGTGCTGTCGGTCGTCGTGGCGTACGAGGTCGTGCGCCGGGCCGACCTGGCCGCCGAACAACGCAGAGTCGGCCGGGCGCTCGCCGCCAACGGCCGCAAGGGTTCCTCGGTCGCCGAAGGGGGTGCGGTCTGATGGCCGTCACCGATGTCTCCCGGCCCGACGCGGGCAGCCCCGGCACGATGCCCGTGCACCGCAAGCGGTCCCGGATCCCCGGCTGGCTCCGCGGGGTCATCTGGGCCGTGATCGCCATCGCCGTCGTCTCGACGGCTTCGTACTCGACCGGCGTCGCCGCCCTGACGTCGTCGAACACGGCGTCGACGGCTCTGCGCCTCGCGCTGCCGATCCTGCTCTGCGCGCTGGGCGGCCTCTGGGCCGAACGCGCGGGCGTCGTCAACATCGGTCTCGAGGGCATGATGATCCTCGGGACCTGGGGCGCCGCCTGGGGTTCGTACAACGGCGGGGTGTGGGCCGGCCTGGTGGCCGCGATCGTCTTCGGCGCGCTCGGCGGCCTGCTGCACGCGGTGGCGACGGTGACGTTCAACGTCAACCACATCGTCTCCGGCGTCGCGATCAACCTGCTCGGCCTGGGCGTCACGAAGTACCTGGCGAACCTGATCTTCGCGCCGATCTCCGGCAACCCGCGGCAGTCGCCGGTGGTGCCGAAGTTCGACACCTACTCGGCGAGCGGCCTCTCGGACTGGCTCGGCGACCTGGAAAAGGAGCAGCGCGTCGGGATCTCCGACGTGGCCGGCATCCTGCGCGGCCTGGTCACCGAGGTCGCGCCGCTGACGATGATCGCGATCCTCCTGGTACCGCTGAGCTTCTGGGTGCTCTGGAAGACCCGGTTCGGCCTGCGGCTGCGGTCGTGCGGCGAGAACCCGGTGGCCGCGGAGTCCCTCGGCGTCAACGTCTACCGGCACAAGTACATCGCGATGCTGATCTCCGGCGCGCTGGCCGGCATGGGTGGCGCCTCGCTGGTGCTGCTGCGCGGCGGCGCGGACTACCTGGAGAACCAGACCAACGGCCGCGGGTACATCGGCCTCGCGGCGATGATCTTCGGCAACTGGCGCCCGGGCGGCCTCCTCGGCGGCGCGGCGCTGTTCGGCTACGCGGACGGCCTGCAGCTCGCCGGCGGCGGCGAAGCGGTGCTCGCGCTGCTGTACGGCGCGGTGATCCTGGTCGCCGTGATCGTCGTCGTGCAGCTGTTCCGCCGCCAGTGGATCGCCGCGGGGCTCGGCGTCGTCGGCGCCGGCGTGCTGTACGCGATCTACTGGTCCAACGACACGCTGCCGTCCGACTTGATCCCGTACACCGCGCACTTCGTGACGCTGATCGTGCTCGCGGTGGCTTCGCAGCGGCTGCGGCCGCCGAAGGCCGACGGGCAGCCGTACCGGCGAGGTGAGGACTGATGACGTCCACTGTGGACTGGGATGCGCTGCGTTCCCAGGCGATCGAAGCGGCTTCCCACGCGTACGCGCCTTATTCGGGCCTGCACGTGGGCGTCGCCGGGATCGTCGACGACGGGCGCGTGGTCACCGGGTGCAACGTCGAGAACGCGTCCTACGGGCTCGGGCTCTGCGCGGAGTGCACGATGGCCGGCCAGCTCCGGCTGTCCGGCGGCGGTCGCCTCGTCGCGGTGGCGTGCCGCAGCGGTGCCGGTGACCTGCTGATGCCGTGCGGGCGCTGCCGGCAGATCCTGTTCGAGCTGGGCGGGTCTTCGTGTCTGGTCGACACCCCCAGCGGCATCCTGCCGATGTCGGACGTGCTGCCGGACGCCTTCGGCCCGGACGACCTGCCGTGACGGACTTCGCGGCGGTCGACGTCATCCGCACGAAGCGGGACGGCGGCCGGCTTTCGGACGAGCAGATCGACTGGGTCGTCGACGCGTACACGCACGGTGTCGTGGCCGAGGAACAGATGTCGGCGCTGGCGATGGCGATCTTCTTGCGGGGCATGGATTCCGCGGAGATCTCCCGCTGGACCCACGCCATGATCTCCTCGGGTGAGCGCCTCTCGTTGGACGTCTCGCGACCGACGGTCGACAAGCATTCGACAGGTGGCGTCGGTGACAAGATCACGTTGCCGCTGGCACCGTTGGTGGCCGCGTGCGGCGCGGCCGTGCCGCAGCTGTCCGGGCGCGGGCTCGGGCACACCGGCGGCACGCTCGACAAGCTGGAGTCCATCCCGGGCTGGCGTGCGTCACTGTCCACTTCGGAAATTCAGGTGCAGCTGGAGGACGTCGGCGCGGTGGTCTGCGCGGCGACGTCCGGGCTGGCACCGGCGGACAAGAAGCTCTACGCGCTGCGGGACGTGACGTCCACAGTGGAGTCGATCCCGCTGATCGCCAGCTCGATCATGAGCAAGAAGATCGCGGAAGGCGCGTCCGGACTGGTCCTGGACGTGAAGTTCGGGTCGGGCGCGTTCATGAAGACGCTTTCTCAGGCTCGTGAGCTGGCGTCGACGTTGACCTCGATCGGCGTCGACCACGGCGTCCCGACGACGGCGCTGCTGACCGACATGAACGTCCCGCTGGGGCGGGCGGTCGGGAACGCGGTGGAGGTCGCCGAGTCGGTTTCCGTGCTTCAGGGCGGTGGCCCCGCGGACGTCGTGGAGCTGACGCTCGCCTTGGCGCGGGAGATGCTGGCGCTGGCCGGTCTCGACGTGGATCCGGCCGCGGTGCTGGCTTCCGGCGAGGCGTACGAGACGTGGTGCCGGATGATCTCCGCCCAGGGCGGCGACCCTTCGGCGCCGCTGCCGACGCCTTCGCACGTCCACGTGGTCACCGCGCCTGCGTCGGGCGTGCTGGCTTCGCTGGACGCCTACGCGGTGGGCGTCGCGGCATGGCGGCTGGGCGCGGGCCGGGCCCGCAAGGAAGATCCGGTCCAGGCCGCGGCGGGCATCCTGTGCCTGGCCAAGCCCGGCTCCCGCGTCACGGAGGGTGAGCCGCTGCTGGAGCTGCACACAGACACGCCCGACGCCGTCCCGGCGGCCTTGGCGGCGCTCGAAGGCGGCTTCACGGTCGCTGACTCCGCGCCGGAGCCGGGCCCGATCGTCCGGGAGACGATCCGCGGAACGGTGTGATGATCATCGCGAAGATGATCACCCGACTGAGTGACGTCTGAAGCATGAAGAGGCCCCCGCCGGATCCCGGCGGGGGCCTCTTCATGGGGCTGGGGTTACTCCGCGGCTTCTTCCGCGCCTTCGCCCGTCTTGGTCTTCGTGTCCGCGGCCTTCGGCGCGCGGCCGTTGCGCGAGCTGCGACGCGGCTGGCGCGGCGCCGGGGGCGGCGGGGAGATCTGCTGCACCGCGGGGCCGCCGCCGAGCATCAGCTCCGCGAACGTCGCCATCGCCTCGTCGAGCTGGCCGCCGATGCGGCGGACGCTCTCGTCGTTGCTCTTGCGGACCAGCGTGTCGACCGAGTCGGTGTCCGGCTGCTTGGACAACGTGCCCTCGACCTTCGACAGCCCGGCCTTGAGCGCGCCGTCGAGGTCGCCGATGCCGGAGAGGAAGCCGTCCTCCACCTTGTCGAGGCGGCCGGCCAGCTCGTCGAGGCGGGTGGTGACCGTCTCGAGGCGGTTGCCGAGCTTCTCCAGGCGGTCCGACGCGTCGATCATCTCGCCGGTCTCGGTCAGCGCGACCTTGAGCGCCTCGGTGTTCGCGCCGATCCGCTCGCCGGTGACGCGGTCCAGCTCGCCGATGCGCTCGTGCGTGGTGCGGCTCAGCTCGTCGACCTTGCCCCGCAGCTCGTGGTCGGCGTGGTCGACGCGGTCGCGCAGCGACGCCTCGGCCTGCTCGATCCGCTCCCGGACCGGGCCGTGCACCGACTGCGGGATCGAGTCGAGCTTCGCGTCCTGCTTGTCGAGGTGGCCACCGACCTCGTCGAGCCGGCGGTGGATGTTCTGGAGCTTGTCCTCGAGTCCGTCCATCCGGCCGCCGACGCCCTCGAGGCGCGCCGCCATGCCGTCGAGCCGGCCGTCGAGCTGCGCGAACGGCTTGGCCAGCTTGTCGACGATGCTCTCGACGGCGCGGGTCAGCGCGGCGATCGCGTTGTCCTGCGACTCGAGCCGGGACATCGTCTCGTCGAGGCGCTCGGCCAGGACGCTGACCTCGGTGCGGTCGGGCATCTCGGACAGCCGCTTGCGGACCGCGCCCAGCGAGTCCACCGGCGCGAGGCGGGCGTAGATGTCGTCGAGCGCGTCGAAGATCTGCTGCTGCTCGCTCTCACGCACTTCGGCCGCGCGCACCAGCATGTTGCGCATCCGGTCGAAGGACGGGGCGGCAATGTGGTTGTCAGTGGTCACTGCTGTGTGTCCTTCGTCGGCGGGGAAATGGAGGGACGTGCCACGAAGCTTAACGATTGCGAAATTGCTGTGCGTATGGCCCCCGTGAAGCGCGTATTACGGAGGCTGCCCCCGGATGGCCGATTCGTCGCATGATCGTCAACGCTGAGCGTTGACCCGAGCCTGAGAGTTACGGCCATGTAGGGGAATGACAACGAGGTTACCGTTGGGGGATGCCTGACGAAAGCCCTGTTCTGACCAGCGAGACACTCCGCCGCGCGCCGAAGGTCCTCCTGCACGACCACCTCGACGGCGGCCTCCGCCCGGCCACCGTCGCCGAGCTCGCCGACGCCACCGGTTATGCCGGTCTGCCCACCACCGATCCGGCCGAGCTGGGCAGCTGGTTCCGCCGAGCGGCCGATTCCGGCTCACTCGTTTCCTACCTCGAGACGTTCGCGCACACCTGCGGAGTGATGCAAACGGAGGAATCGCTGGTCAGGGTCGCCGCGGAGGCGGTGGAGGACCTGGCCGCCGACGGCGTCGTCTACGCCGAGGTGCGCTACGCACCGGAGTTGTTCGTCGAACGCGGTCTGTCACTCGATGCGGTGGTCGAGGCGGTCCAGGAGGGGTTCACGGAGGGCACACGGCGCGTGGCCGCGAACGGCGGCAGCATCCGCGTCGGGACGTTGCTCTGCGCGATGCGCCAGCACGCCCGGGCCCTCGAGATCGCGAACCTGGCCGTCCGCTACCGCGACGCCGGCGTCGTCGGCTTCGACATCGCCGGCCCCGAAGACGGATTCCCGCCGACCCGCAATCTCGACGCTTTCGAATATTTGCGCCAGAACAATGCGCATTTCACCATTCACGCCGGCGAGGCGTTCGGACTTCCGTCCATTTGGGAGGCGATTCAGCACTGCGGGGCCGAGCGGCTCGGGCACGGCGTGCGGATCGTCGAGGACGTCAAGACCGACGCGGACGGGACGGTCCACCTTGGACGGTTGGCCGCGTATGTCCGCGACCGAAGGATCCCCCTGGAGATCTGCCCGACGTCGAACGTCCAAACAGGCACCGTGCGCTCGATCGCCGAGCACCCGCTGGCCCTGCTCAAGCGGCTGCGCTTCCGGGTGACCGTGAACACCGACAACCGGCTGATGAGCGGATGCACGATGACCAGCGAATTCGCCGCGCTGCACGAGACCTTCGGGTATGACCTCGACGACTTCCGGTGGTTCACGATCAACGCGATGAAATCCGCGTTCATCGATTTCGACGCCCGGCTCGCGCTGATCGACGACGTCATCAAGCCCGGGTACGCCGCGCTGAGCTGACCTCCTCGCCTCCGGACCGTGACCGCCCGCAAGGCGGTTGCGGTCCTTAGGCACGGCAACTATCGTTCACCATGTAGGAAGTAGTTCTCAGAATTTGAGACGGTGAGCGAGATGGCGCAGGTCGCGGACGGTTCGGTCGAGCAGCTGCAGACGAGTTCGCGACGGTGGCTCGTTCTCGCGCTCGGCCTCGCCGCGCAGACCGCGAGCTGTTCGTTCCTCTACGGCATCCCGTTCCTGGTCCCGGTCATGCGGGACGCCGAGGGGCTGACGCTGGCCCAGGCCGGCACGGTCGTCGCGGCCCCGAGCATCGGTCTGCTGTTCACCCTGATCGTGTGGGGCGCGGCTGCGGACCGTTACGGAGAGCGTCTGATCATGGCGCTCGGGCTGGGTGCCTCGGGGTTACTCCTGGTGTACGCCGGGGTGGGAACTCACCCGGTCGGGCTTCTCTTTGGTGTGTTCCTGGCCGCCGGAGCGTGTACGGCTTCGGTGAACGCGGCGAGCGGTCGCGTGGTGATGGGCTGGTTCGCGAAGTCCGAGCGCGGAGTCGCGATGGGCATCCGCCAGACGGCCCAGCCGCTCGGTGTCGGCGTCGCGGCGCTCGGGTTGCCGCCGCTGGCGGAGCACTTCGGGTTCCGGGCGGCCGTCCTGCTGCCGGCCGGGCTGGCGATCGTGGTCGCGCTGCTGGTGGCGTGGCTGGTGACGGACCCGCCCCGGCCCCCGCGGCCGGCATCGGGCGAGAAGCCGCCCTCGCCGTACCGGCACGCGACGCTGTGGCGGGTCCACGGCGCGAGCGCGCTGCTGGTGGTGCCGCAGTTCGCGGTGTCGGCGTTCGCGCCGGCGTACCTGGTGGCGGTGCAGCACTGGAGCCCCCTGTCCGCGGGCTGGTTCCTCGCGGCGGTCCAGGTGCTGGGCGCTTTGGGCAGGCTCGGGTCGGGCTGGTGGTCGGACCGGGTGGGGAGCCGGCTGCGCCCGATGCGTCAGCTGGCGGTGCTGAGCTGCTTGGTGATGCTGCTGGTGGCTTTGGGGGACGTTTCGTGGCCCTGGCTGGTACTGCTGGCCGTGGCGCTGGCGGGGATCATCACGGTGGCCGACAACGGCCTCGGCTTCACGGCCTCTGCGGAGCTGGCGGGCCTGGCCTGGTCGGGCCGCGCGATGGGGACGCAGAACACGGGCCAGAACATCGCGGCCTCGCTGACCCCGCCCCTGCTGGGCCTGGTGATCGGCGACAGCAGGTACGCACTGGCGTTCTGCGTGGCGGCAGTGTTCCCGGCGCTGGCGGTACTGGTGGTCCCGACCCGCGCGGAGCACACCTCCCCGGACTGACACCGTGTCGGCTTCCGGATCACGCGTGATGCCCCTCCAATCACACGTGATGCCCGCCCAATCACGTGAGATGCCCGGCCAAGCACGCGAGCCGACCCTCCGGGTACGCGAGCCGACCGGTCCAAGTGGTGCGGGGATGGCGATCACCCGTGATCAGCGGGGCATCACGCGTGATTGCGGAGGCATCTCACGTGATTGGAGGGGCATCACGCGTGCTTGGAGGGACGACACGACGAAGGCCGCCTCCCCGGAACCTCGGGAGGCGGCCTTCGTGAGCGAAAAGATCAAGCCACCGTCAGGCGGTTCTCGAAACCCTCGACGAGCTTCCGCCAAGCGCTCTGCTCGGCGTCGAACGGGGCCGACGGCTCCAGGCGCGTCGGGTCCGGGCGCAGGACGAACGACACCAGCCAGCCCAGGCTTTCGTTGCCCGCCAGTGCCGTCTCGGCCGAGTCGTCGCCCGCCCAGTCCGCCGCGTCCGTGATCAGCTCGACCGCCAGCTCCAGCTGCGTCGGGTCGATCGCCTCCGGGCCCTCCGCGATGTCCGCGTCCAGGCCCGTCAGGACGTACGTGTTCTCGGTGTCGACCTCGACCTCGAGCTCGCCCGCCGTCGCCTTCGCCAGGACCTCGTCCCACGTGGACACTTCGGCGAGGTCGGTGTCGGCCAGGTCCTTGCCGTCGGCCAGCGCTCGGGCCAGGGCCTTCTCGGACGTGAACACGTCGATCTCGCCTTCGCTGCCGAGGAACACCGGTGCGTCGTCGAGGTAGCAGCGCAGCGTGTAGTACTCCGCGCCGGACGTGATGATCTTGATCGGGTCGATGCCGACCTCGGCCCAGAAGCCGACCGGGCCCTCTTCCTCGTCTTCGTCGTCCTCATCGTCCGAGGAGATCGCCTCGAGGTCCTCTTCGCCCTCGGCGCCGGCCTCGGCCTCCGCGGACTCCTCGTGGAACGCCGCCAGCTCCTCGGCCGTCTGCTCCAGGACCTTCTCGTCGACGTCCGGCGCGGTCACCAGGCCGTCGATCGCGTCGAGCACGGTGTCCCACTTCTGCGACACCGTCTCGGACAGGTCGTTCCAGACCTGGACGCCGACGCTCCCGGTGAACGGGAGGGTGCCCTGGTCGAGCAGCGAGAAGCCCTCGGTCGAGTCGAGGATCTCGTGCACCTCTTCGAGGTCGCAGACGTCGGCGAGCGAGCGCACGATGCCGACGATCTCGGCCAGCTCCGCGATGTGCCAGACGTCCGGCTCCTCGGCGACGAGCTCCGGCACGCCGACGAGGTCGTAGGTGTGGTCCTCGTCCGGGATCAGCTCCGGCACGTTCAGCGACGGCACGGCGTCCCACGCCGGGTGGTCGAGCAGGTCGTGACGCTCGGACGTGCGGACGAAGGCGGCCAGGTGCGCGGCGTCCGGGAAGGCGTACAGGTCGTCCTCGTCGCCGAGGAACGCTTCCCACTCCTCGCCGTCCTCCCGCCAGCGCGGGGCCCACAGGGTGACGACGTCGCCCTGCGGCAGCCCGAGTTCGATCGGGATGATGTCCTGTGCCATTCCTAAGCCCTCCGGAGTACCGCCCGTGTGCGCGCGAGACCGAAAGTATCCCCCGGTCGGTGCGCGGTACCGCGAAGCCTACGGGTTTACCACGCGCGATGCGATCGCCCCTGCCGACTTTGCGACGAGCGGATGGCACGATGGACGCCTGATGACTCTCACAGACCTCCTGCCTGCGGATCCCGACCCCGACGCCCTCTTCGAAGCGTTCACGACCTGGACGGCCGAACGGGGCATCGAGCTGTACCCGGCGCAGGAGGAGGCGGTGATGGAGGTCGTCTCCGGATCGAACGTCATCCTCTCGACGCCGACCGGCTCCGGGAAGAGCCTCGTCGCCGTCGGCGCGCACTTCACCGCGCTCGCCCAGGGCCGCCGCAGCTACTACACCGCGCCCATCAAAGCCCTCGTGTCGGAGAAGTTCTTCCAGCTCATCGAGATCTTCGGCGCGGACAACGTCGGGATGATGACGGGCGACTCCAGCGTCAACCCGGACGCGCCGATCATCTGCTGCACGGCCGAAATCCTGGCGAACATCGCGTTGCGGTTCGGGGCCGACGCGCCCGTCGGGCAGGTCGTCGCCGACGAGTTCCACTTCTACTCCGAGCCCGACCGCGGCTGGGCGTGGCAGGTGCCGATCCTGGAGCTGCCGAAGGCGCAGTTCGTCCTGATGTCGGCGACCCTGGGCGACGTGTCCTTCTTCGAAAAGGACCTCACCCGCCGCACCGGCAGGCCGACGGCCGTCGTCACGTCGGTGCAGCGCCCGGTGCCGCTGACCTTCCGGTACGCGCTGACGCCGCTGCACGAGACCATGTCCGAGCTGCTCAACGGCGGCCAGGCGCCGGTCTACGTCGTGCACTTCTCGCAGGCCGCGGCCATCGAGCGGGCGCAGACGCTGATGAGCATCAACGTCACGACCAAGGCCGAAAAGGAAGCCATCGCCGAGCTGATCGGCGACTTCCGGTTCGCCGCCGGCTTCGGCAAGACGCTCTCGCGGCTTGTCCGCCACGGCATCGGCGTCCACCACGCCGGCATGCTGCCGAAGTACCGGCGATTGGTCGAGACCTTGGCCCAGTCCGGGCTGCTCAAGGTGATCTGCGGGACGGACACCCTCGGCGTCGGCATCAACGTACCGATCAGGACAGTGGTCTTCTCCGCGCTGACCAAGTACGACGGCGTCCGGCAGCGTCACCTCAAGGCACGGGAGTTCCACCAGATCGCCGGCCGGGCCGGGCGCGCGGGCTACGACACCGACGGCTACGTCGTCGTGCAGGCGCCCGACCACGTCGTCGAGAACGCGAAGGCCCTCGAGAAGGCGGGCGACGACCCGAAGAAGAAAAAGAAGATCGTCCGGAAGAAGGCGCCGGAGGGCTTCGTCAACTGGACCGAGAGCACGTTCGACCGGCTCATCGCGGCCGAACCCGAGCCGCTGACGTCCAGCTTCAAGGTGACGCACTCGATGCTGCTCAACGTGATCTCGCGGCCGGGCAACGCGTTCGCCTCGATGCGCCACCTCCTGGAGGACAACCACGAGGACCGGGCGTCGCAGCGCAAGCTCATCCTGCGCGCCATCGCGATCTACCGCGCGCTGCTCGCCGCCGGCGTCGTCGAGCGGCTGCCCGAACCGGACGAGCAGGGCCGGATCATCCGGCTCACCGTCGACCTGCAGTTCGACTTCGCGCTCAACCAGCCGCTTTCGCCGTTCGCACTGGCCGCGATCGACCTGTTCGACCTGGAGTCGCCGAGCTACCCGCTCGACGTCGTGTCCACTGTGGAAGCCACTGTGGACAATCCGCGGCCGGTGCTGTCGCAGCAGCAGTTCAAGGCGCGCGGCGAGGCCGTGAACGCCATGAAGGCCGAGGGCATCGAGTACGACGAGCGGATGGAGCTGCTCGAGAACGTCTCGTACCCGAAGCCGCTGGAGGAGCTGCTGCAGGGCGCGTTCCACAGCTACCGGCAGGGGCACCCGTGGGTCGACGACTACGAGCTTTCGCCGAAGTCCGTGGTGCGCGACATGTACGAGCGCGCGATGAACTTCGTCGAGTACATCGGCTTCTACCAGCTCGCCCGGTCGGAAGGCCTGGTGCTGCGCTACCTCGCGGACGTCTACGACGCGCTGCGCCACACCGTGCCGGACGAGGCGAAGACCGAGCCGCTGCAGGACCTCATCGAGTGGCTCGGCGAGCTCGTCCGGCAGGTCGACTCCAGCCTCCTCGACGAGTGGGAAGCGCTACGCCACCCGGGCGAAGAGGGCCAGGTGGAGGTGCGGCAGCCGGCCGTTCCGGCGGGGGTCACGCGCAACGAACGCGCGTTCCGGGTGCTGGTGCGCAACGAGCTGTTCCGCCGGGTCGAGCTGTTCGGACGGCGGGCGTGGAACGTCCTGGGCGAGCTGGACGCGGCGTCCGGCTGGGACGCCGAGGCGTGGCAGGACGCGATCGAGGGCTACTTCGAGGAGTACGAGACGCTCGGCACCGGCCCGGACGCGCGCGGCCCGGCGCTGATCATCATCGAGCAGGAGCCGGACGTCTGGAAGGTGCGCCAGATCTTCGATGACCCGGCGGGCGACCACGACTGGGGCATCAGCGCGGAGGTCGACCTGGCCGCGTCCGACGAAGCCGGGTCGGCGGTGGTCCACGTGACCGAAGTGGGCGCCCACTAGCCGTTGCGATTCACTGACTGCTCAGTCATCGTGATCACATGGTGGCGACAGTGCGGGAGCACCGGATCGGCGACGTGCGCTGGACGGTCGTCAGCGGGCCCCGGGAAGCCGCTTTCCGGGAGCTGGGCGCCTACGCCGCCGCGGACATCCGGACCGTCCTCGACGGACTGCCGGACTGGCCGGTCACCGCGCGTTCGCGACGGTCGCCGGTGCTGTTCCGGGCCGTCGAATCGGCGTCGCAGGTCGAGCACCCGGACGCCTACGCCGAGCTGACGGCGCTGGCCGAGGGCGCCGGGGTGCCGTTCGACGACCTGCTGCTGGCCAACCTGCGCGGCGACCTCGGCGCGGGCGACGGCACGGGGTGCACGGACCTCGCGTGGGCCGGCACGCCGTCGCTGCTCGGCCACAACGAGGACGGCGCCCCGGTGTTCGACGGGATCGGGCGCCTGCTGACGCTGCTGATCGACGGCGAGCCCGGCGTGTGCGTCTGGTGGTACCCGGGCTTCCTGCCGGCCAACACGGTCACGCTCACCACGCACGGCCTGGTGTGGGGGATCGACAGCGTGAGCGTGGTGACGCCTCCGCCGTGCGCCGGACGGCACTTCGTCGCGCGCACCGCCCAGCGCGCCACTTCGGTGGCGGAAGCGGTGTCCGTGCTGCGTTCCCACGCGTCGGCGGGCGGGTTCGCGTACACGATGGGCCAGGTCGGCTCGCCCGCCGTGACGGTGGTCGAGAAGGCCGGGGAAGAGACCGCCGTGACCACTGTGGGCAGTGGGCTTTCCTGGCACACCAACCACTTCCGCCGGCTCTCGCCGCATTGGGACGTCGCGCCGGAGGAGAGCCTGGCGAGGGCCGAGGTGTGCGCGCACCTGGCCCCGCTCGCGCCGGACGCGAAGTGGCTGGTCTCGGCGCTGACCACCGACGTCCGCCGCGACGCCGCCGGCGGCGACCCGCTGATGACGTTGAGCACCGTGGTGACGGACCTGGCCGACGGCACGGTGACGGTGGTTCCCCGCGGCGGAGCGCCGCTGCGCGCCCGGGTGGCGGACCTGGCGTCCGGCGACGTGGACGCAGCCGGTGCGCTCAACGGCGCAATCGTCGCCGGACAGCGCTGTCCCGGCGTTACCGTGGAGGCTCGCCGAACCGGGGAGGGACCATGCGGAACCTGAAGCGCGTGCTGGCCGGGATCTTCGCCGCGGGAGTGCTGGCCTTGGTGGTCGCGCCCGCCGCGACGGCGGCGACGGCGGTCGAGTACGCGACCGACGCCACCGCCATCGAGTACGGCCTCTGACGTTCAGCCGGCGGGCGCGAGGATCGCCTGCGCGTCTTCGCCGGCGAACCACAGGCCGATGACGAACGCCGCCGTCGCTTCCAGCAGCGCGGCGCGGTCCAGGCCGCCACCGTCGACCGGCGCGCAGCCGACGTCGCGGACCAGCGTGCGGACCGCGTCGAGGGCCGCCGGGTCGTCGCCGCAGAGGGGGACCGTGAGGGTCCTCGGCGGGTTCCGCCAGACGTCGACGTGGGCGAGGTTGAACGCCTTGACCACGTGCGCGTCCGGGGCGGCGGCCGCGATCCGCGAGGCCACCGGCGTGCCGGGCGGGAGGTCGTCGGGCGTGCCGGGCTGGTTGGTGCAGTCCACCAGGACCTTGCCGGTCAACGAGCCCGCCTCGGCGAGGACCTCGAAGACCGCGTCGGCGGGTAGAGCGAGCAGCAGCACTTCGGCCTGCGACGCCACTTCGCGCCAGGTTCCGCTTCGCGCGCCCAACCGCTTCGCCAGCGCGTCGGGACTGCGGCCGCTCACCAGCAGCTCGTGGCCGGCGCGCGCCCAGTGCGTGCCGAGCGCGTCCGCCATCCCGCCCGTGCCGAAGATCCCGATCCGCATGCGTCCTCCTTGTGCTTGGCTGGTACCAGCACGACGGTAGGAACCCCGGCAGGAACCGAAAGGTAACCATGGACTTTCTCGCCGACTGCCGGACGCGGCTCGCGTTCGACCTGGTCGCCAACACGTGGAACCCGGTGGTGCTCTGGGCCCTGCGCCACGGCCCGCGCCGGCACGGCGAGCTGCGTCGCACCATCGGGGGGGATCAGCGCAAAGGTGCTCACGGAAACCGTGCGGCGCCTGGAATCCGACGGTCTCGTCGAGCGGCGTTCCGGTGCGTACGCGCTCACGCCGTTGGGTTCGACGTTGCTCGAGCCGATCGAGGGCTTCGGACGCTGGGCCGCGGAGCACGGCGATGCCGTCGTCGCCGCTCAAGACCGAGCACGATCAGCATGACCAGCGACAACGCGGGCAGCGGGTAGCCGAGCAGGATCCCGGCGACGACGTCGACCGCGGGCGCGGCGATCCCGGCGACGAACACCCAGGTCGGCGCGGTCGGCGGCTTCTCCTTAGGGGACCACGGCGTCTTCTTCCCCGGCTTCGCGATCGACAGCCAGGCCTGGAACGACAGCGCGCTCGCCATCAGAGAGGCCCCGGCGATCTGCGGCCAGGCGACGGTGTCGGTGTGCGCGGAGTCGCGCAGCGCGGGGGAGAGCAGGAAGATTCCGGCGTAGAGCTGGATGAACGTCAGGGCGAACTTCGTCAGCACCCACCAATGCCGGAAGTAGCCCCACGCCGTGGCGCCGGCGAGCAGCAAGCCGGTGAACGCGGAGACGTTCGCCATCGGCGCGAGCAGGACGGAGTCGAGCCGGTCGGCCATCGTGGGCGCGCCCGACGCCATCAGCACGACGAGCGCGAGGGCCTGGCTCATCCAGGCGACGGACGAAACGACGTGCAGCCAGACGACGGCTTGACGCCAGCGAGGGGAAGTCTTCACGCTTCCAGGCTCGCGGAGAGGTGACGGCGGCACATCGGGCGCGACCCGGGTTTCGCCCCGGAGCCCGCGACCTCCGCTCTGCACCCACCGGAGTACGCCGCCACGGGGGCAGTACCTCCGCGGGAGTAGGGCCGGAACCCGGAACTCGCGTGATCGGGCGGGCATAACGCGTGTCTGGAGGGGCATAACGCGTGATTAGAGGGGCATCACGCGTGATTGGAGGGTCGACACGGCGGCGCGGGGGCCGGGTGGCGTGTCGGCTCCCTGATCACGCGTGTCGACCTCTGGATCACGCGTGTCGACCCTTCGATCACTTGTGGGGTGGGTTCTTGGCGGCCAGGGCCAGGAGGGGGACGGCTGCCGCCGCGTCCGTGATCAGCGTGGTGACCATGCCGGACCGCAGGACCGCGTCCACCGCCGCTGCTTTCGGCCGGCTGTAGCCGAGCGCGATCACCTCCGGCACCGCCGTCAGCTCTTCGTGGCTGATCGCCAGCACGTGGTGGGCCAGGCCCGTCGACAACGCGTTGCCGGAAGCGTCGAACAGGCGCGCCGCGACCTCCGCCGTCGCTCCGCGGGCCGCGATGGCCGCGCGCTCGGCTTCGTCCAGTGCGTCGTACACCGTCGACTCGCCCGGCTGCCACGCGCCGATGCTGACCACCGCCTTGGTCAGGTTCCGGAACTGCCCGAACGTCTCCGCGATGCCCGGCTGGCGCCGCAGCGTCTCGGTGGTCCGCCGGTCCGGCAGCACCAGCGGCCCGAAGATCGGGTACGCGTCGCCGCCGGACACCGACGTCACGCGGCTGACCGTCTCCACCGAACGGCCGCGCATGTCCATCCCGGCCTGCACCCCGCACAGCTGGACGATCGGGCACCGCGGCAGCGCCCGGATCGCCTCGGTCATCGCGTTCACCGACCGCGCCCACGACAGCCCGACGACGTCGCTGGGCCGGACGATCTCCTCCAGCAGCCGCGCGGCCAGCGTCCCGATCTTGGCGCGGACGACCTCTCGTGGCTCGCGCTCGGTTGAGCGTTCGAGCACGAGTGCCTGCTGCAGGCCGTAGGCCGAACGCACCTCGTCCGACAGCGCCAGGTCCACCGGCGCCGGCAGCGAGAACTCCACCCTGACCAGCCCGGAGTCCCTGGCCGTGTCGAGCATGCGCGCCACCTTGAACCGGCTGACGCCGAATTCGTCGGCGATCTCCAGCTTGGAACGTCCCTGCACGTAGAAGCGCCGGGCGACGGTGGCGAGCAGCATCGCTTCCGAGAGCGAGGCACCCTTGCGAGAAGCGCTCATCTGAGCACTATAGCCCGAAATCTGCCCGAAAGGTTGACGTAACACCGAGGTCAGTCCTGTAATGCCTTCACATGTTCTCGACGCCATAGGTCAACGCCGCTCATATGAGCGCGAGAAAGGGGCAAGGCATGCGTGCCGCCATCGTCGACCGGCCCGGTGAGATCAGGGTCGGCGAGGTGCCCGATCCGAAACCCGGGGAACGTCAGGTCGTCGTCAAGGTCGGAGCGTGCGGGATCTGCGGGACCGACCTGCACATCGCCGACGGGCACTTCCCGCCCACGCCGTATCCCATCGTCCCCGGGCACGAGTTCGCCGGGGAGATCGTCGAGCTCGGCGCGGACGTGCCGGGCGAGTGGAAGGTCGGCGACCGCGTCGCCGTCGATCCGTCGCTGTTCTGCGGCTACTGCGGCCCGTGCCGCGCCGGCCACGGCAACCTCTGCGCGAACTGGGGTGCCACCGGCGACACCGTCAACGGCGCCTTCGCGGAGTACGTCGCCGTCCCGTCGTCCACCTGCTACCGCATGCCCGACTCGATGACCTGGGAACAGGGCGCGCTGGTCGAGCCCGTCTCCTGCGCGGTGCACGGCGTGCGCCGCGTCGGCGTCGAAGCCGGAGAGCGCTTCCTCGTGGTCGGCGCCGGCACCATGGGCCTGATCATGCAGCAGCTGCTGCAGCGCTCCGGCGCGCAGGTCACGGTGGTCGACCGCAACGAAGCCCGCTTGCCACGGGCAAAGAGCCTCGGCGCCGTCGCCACCGCGGCCGACGTCAAGGACCTGAACGGCGAGAAGTTCGACGTCGCCGTGGACGCCACCGGCGCCGCGCCCGCCATCGAAGCCGCGTTCGACTCGATCCGGCGCGGCGGCCGGCTGCTCGTCTTCGGCGTCGCACCGGCGGAAGCCCGCGTCGCGCTGTCGCCGTTCCGCATCTACAACGACGAGATCACCATCGTCGGCTCGATGGCCGTGCTGCACAGCTTCGGCACCGCGCTCGACCTCGTCGCGTCCGGTGCGATCGACACCGACTCGCTGCTCACGGACCGGCTTCCGCTGGAGCAGTACCCCGAGGCGCTGGCCAAGATGCGCAGCGGCTCGGGCCTGAAGGTCCAGGTACTCCCGGGAGGTGGCCGTGCGTAAGCTCCTCACCCTCTTCGCCGCGACGTCCTTGCTGGTCACCGGCTGTGCCGGCGCCGGCTCGGTCGGCACCGGCGGCTCGACCCTCGTCATCGCGATCGTGTCCAACCCGCAGATGAAGGACGCGATCTCCCTCGCCCCGGAGTTCGAGAAGGCGACGGGGATCAACCTCAAGTTCGTCTCGCTGCCGGAAAACCAGGCCCGCGCCAAGATCACCGCGTCGACCGCCACCGAAGGCGGCGAGTTCGACGTCGTCATGATCAGCAACTACGAGGCCCCGCAGTGGGCGGCCAACGGCTGGCTCGAGAACCTCGAACCGCACATGGCGGCCACCCCGGGCTACGACGAAGGCGACTTCATCCCCAGCATCAAGCAGTCGCTGTCGTACCAGAACCAGATGTACGCGGTGCCGTTCTACGGCGAGTCGTCGTTCCTGGCCTACCGCAAGGACCTCTTCGACAAGGCCGGGATCACCATGCCGGCCAAGCCGACCTGGCAGCAGATCGCCGACTACGCCGCGAAGCTCGACGACAAGGCCGCCGGCGTCAGCGGTATCTGCCTGCGCGGCAAGCCCGGCTGGGGCGAGAGCCTCGCGCCGTTCACGACCGTGGCCAACACCTTCGGCGCCCAGTGGTTCGACAAGGACTGGAACGCCAAGCTGACGTCGCCGGAGTTCAAGGAAGCCGCGAACTTCTACGTCAACCTGATCCGTGACCACGGCGAGGTCGGTGCCTCCAGCGCCGGGTTCTCCGAGTGCGGTACGCGCTACACGCAGGGCAACGCGGCGATGTGGTACGACGCGACGGTCATGGCGGGCACCAACGAGGACCCGTCGAGCAGCAAGATCGTCGGCAAGTCCGGGTACGCGCCGGCGCCGGTCGTCAAGACGCAGGCCAGCGGCTGGCTCTACACCTGGGCGCTCGGCATCCCGAAGGTCGCCAAGGACAAGGACGCGGCCTGGAAGTTCATGGCCTGGATGACCGACAAGGCGTACGTGCAGAAGGTCGGGGCGACCTACGGCTGGAACCGCGTCCCGCCAGGTGTGCGTCAGTCCACCTACGACATCCCCGACTACGCCAAGGCCGCGCAGGCCTACGCGAAGCCGACGCTCGACGGCATCGCGGACGCGAACCAGCAGAAGGCCATGGCGAACCCGGTGCCCTACCCCGGCATCCAGTTCGTCGGCATCCCCGAGTTCCAGGACCTGGGCACCCGGGTGAGCCAGCAGCTGTCGGCGGCGATCGCCGGCCGCGAGTCGGTCGACGACGCCCTGAAGCAGTCCCAGGACTACGCCCAGACGGTGGGCGACTCCTACAAGGCGGTGCAGTGATGTCCACGCTCTCCGTAGACACCCCCCAGTCCCAGACGCACGCGAAGGCCGAAGAGAAGAAAGGCCTGAGCACCGCGGCCAAGCGGCGGCTGCCGCTGCTGCCCGCGCTGATCTTCGTCATCGCGGTGACGCAGCTGCCGTTCCTGCTCACCGTGTTCTACTCGTTCCAGTCGTGGAACCTGGTCCGGCCGGGTTCGCGGCACTTCGTCGGCCTCGACAACTACATCGACGTCTTCAGCGACACGACGTTCCTGGTGGCGCTGCTCAACACGGTGGTGCTGACCGTGGTGTGCGTGCTCGTCGCGCTGCTGCTGGGCCTCGGCCTGGCGATCCTGCTCGACCGGAAGTTCTTCGGCCGCGGCGTCGTCCGGACGCTGCTGATCACGCCGTTCCTGATCCTGCCGGCGGCCGGCGCGCTGCTGTGGAAGACGACGGTGTTCGACCCGACCTACGGGCTGCTGCACTTCGTCTTCGGCACCGACGTCGACTGGCTTTCGGAGTTCCCGCTGGCCTCGGTGATGGCGCAGATCGTGTGGCAGTGGACGCCGTTCATGATGCTGCTGATCCTCGCGGGCCTGCAGAGCCAGTCCAAGGAGGTCCTGGAAGCGGCCTCCGTGGACGGTGCCAGCCGGTGGCGGACGTTCGCGTCGATCACGCTGCCGCACCTGTCCCGGTTCCTGCAGCTGGCGACGCTGCTGGGCGCGATCTACATCGTGAACAGCTTCGACGCGATCTTCCTGATGACCCAGGGCGGGCCGGGCACGGCCAGCACCAACCTGCCGTACTACATCTACCAGCGCGCGTTCGAAGGCTTCGACGTCGGCCAGTCGTCGGCGATGGGCGTGATCGTCGTGATCCTGACGATGATCGTCGCGACCTTCGCGCTGCGCCTGATGTTCCGGACCTTCTCGGTGGACGGAGGCATCAAGTGACCACCCTCGACACCCGCCCGGAAGCGGCCACCACCGCCCCTCCGGCGCCCAAGCCGAAGCGCAAGACCGGTCCCGGCGTGCTCACCGCCGTCACCTGGATCATCGCGATCCTGTTCGTCTTCCCGCTGCTGTGGATGATCCTCACGGCGTTCAAGCAGGAGGCCGACGCCTACACCGACCCGCCGAAGCTGTTCTTCAGCCCGACGTTCGACCAGATCGCGAACGTCCTGAAGGGCGGGTTCCTGCCCTACCTGTCGAACTCGGCGTTCGTGACGGTGCTTTCGACGCTGCTGGTGCTGCTGCTCGGCATCCCGGCCGCGTACGCGCTGTCGCTGGCGCCGGTGAAGAAGACGTCGAACGCGCTCGGCTTCTTCCTCTCGACGAAGATGCTGCCGATCGTGGCGGCGATCATCCCGCTGTACATCATCTCCCAGAACACCGAGCTGCTGGACACGGTGTGGGCGCTGGTCATCCTGTACACGTCGATGAACCTGCCGCTGGCCATCTGGATGATGCGGTCGTTCTTCCTGGAAGTGCCGCACGAGATGATCGAGGCCGGGCGGATCGACGGCGCGAACCTGCCGACCCTGCTGCGCAAGATCATCATGCCGGTGGTCGCGCCCGGGATCGCGGCGACCGCGCTGATCTGCGTCATCTTCTCCTGGACCGAGTTCTTCTACGCGGTCAACCTGACGGCGGCGCGCGCCGGCACCGTGCCGGTGTTCCTCGTCGGGTTCATCACCAGTGAGGGCCTGTACTGGGCCCAGCTTTCCGCCGCCGCGCTGCTGGCCTCGCTGCCGGTGATGATCGTCGGCTGGATCGCGCAGAACCACCTCGTCCGGGGTCTGTCGATGGGAGCGGTGAAGTAGCCATGGCCGGAGTCAGTTACGAATCGGCGTCGCGGATCTACCCGGGCGCGCACGCGGTACGGGCCGTCGACCAGCTCGACCTCGCGGTGCCGGACGGTGAGTTCCTCGTCCTGGTCGGGCCGTCGGGCTCGGGCAAGTCGACGGCGTTGCGGATGCTCGCCGGGCTCGAGGACATCGACGAGGGCGCCATCCACATCGGCGACCGCGACGTCACGCACCTGCCGCCGAAGGACCGGGACATCGCGATGGTGTTCCAGTCCTACGCGCTGTACCCGCACATGACGGTCGCCGACAACATGGGCTTCGCGCTGAAGCTGCGTGGACTGTCCAAAGTGGACATCGACGCGAAGGTGGCCGAGGCCGCGAAGATGCTCGACCTTTCGAAGTTCCTGGACCGCAAGCCGAAGGCGTTGTCCGGCGGGCAGCGGCAGCGCGTCGCGATGGGGCGGGCGATCGTGCGCGAGCCCAGCGTGTTCCTGATGGACGAGCCACTGTCCAACTTGGACGCGAAGCTGCGCGTGGAGACCCGCGCGAACATCGCGAAGCTGCAGCAGCGCCTGGGCACGACGACCATCTACGTCACGCACGATCAGGTCGAGGCGATGACGATGGGCGACCGGGTGGCGGTCCTGAAGGACGGCGTGCTGCAGCAGTGCGCGTCGCCGCGGGAGCTGTACGAGAACCCGAAGAACTCGTTCGTGGCGGGCTTCATCGGGTCGCCGGCGATGAACCTGGCGACCCTGCCGCTGACCGAAGGCGGCGTCAAGCTGGGCGACGTCACCCTGCCGCTGCCCCGGTCGGTGCTGGCGGCCGCGGGCGATCTGCGCGAGGTCGTCTTCGGCGTGCGTCCGGAGTCGCTGGAGCTGGTGTCGGAGGGCGGCTTCGAGCTGGTGGTGGAGCTGGTCGAGGAACTGGGCGCGGACGCGTACCTGCACGGCAAGGTCGGCGACGACCGGTTCGTCGTCCGGGTCGACGGCCGCACCCCGCCCCGGATGGGCGACAACGTCCGGGTGGGCCTGCGCGGCGAAGGCGAGACCCACGCCTTCAACCCGGAGACGACGCTGCGGCTCTCCTGAAAAGGCTCTCCTGAAGAAACAGGCCACGGCCACCTCGCGGGAAACCCCTTGCCCGCGAGGTGGCCGTTTCCTCGCTACTCCTGCAGCGAGAGGGCCTGGCTGGGGCAGACGTGCACCGCTTCGCGGGCCTTCTCGACCAGCTCGCCCTCCGGCTGCTCGTTCAGGACGATGACCGTGCCGTCGTCCTCACTCTGGTCGAAGAGCTCGGGCTCGGTCAGCACGCACTGCCCGGCGCCGACGCACTTGCCGGTGTCCGCGATGATCTTCATGGTTCTTCTTTCTGCCTGTGGTGGGATACGCAGCTCTTCGATCTCTACCAGGTCACCGGCAGCCGGTACAGGCCGTAGATGTTCGCGTCGTCCTTGAACGGCAGGTCGTCGACGTCCGCGCCCAGCGCCAGCGTCGGGATGCGCCGGAAGAGCGTGTCGAAGACGATCTGCAGCTCCATCCGGGCCAGGTTCTGGCCGAGGCACTGGTGCGGGCCGAAGCCGAACGCGACGTGGTGGCGCGCGCCGCGCTCGATGTCCAGCTCGTCGGCGTTCTCGAACGCCCGCGGGTCGCGGTTCGCCGCGTAGCCCAGCGCCAGCACGCCTTCCCCGGCCTTGATGAGCTGCCCGCCGACCTCGACGTCCTCGACGCACAGGCGCGCCGTGGCCGCGTCGACGATCGTCCAGTAGCGCAGCATCTCCTCGACCGCGTCGAGCGTCTTGCCCGGGTCGGCCTTGATCGCCGCGAGCTGCTCCGGGTTCCGCAGGAACGCCACGGTGGACAGCGAGATCATGTTCGCCGTCGTCTCGTGCCCGGCCACCAGCAGCAGGAACCCGGTCGCGGCCAGCGACGCCCGCCGGTAGGTGCCGTCCTCGCGGAGCTTGACGATCTGCCGCCCGAGCAGGTCGTCCGACGGGTTTTCCTCCTTCTTCGCGATGAGGTCTTCCATGTAGCCGCGGATGGTGTCGAAGGCCGCCCGCCGCTCCTCCGGCGGCGTCGCGCGCTTGATCAGCTTGGCGGTGTGCTCCTGGAAGAAGCCGTGGTCGGCGTAGGGCACGCCGAGCATTTCGCAGATCACCAGCGACGGCACCGGCAGCGACAGCGCCTCGACCAGGTCACCCGGCTTCGGCCCGGCCAGCAGCGCGTCGATCTGCCCGTCCACGATCTCCTGGATCCGCGGCCGCAGCGCCTCCATCCGGCGGACGGTGAACTCGCCGAGCACGGCCTTGCGGGCCGGCCCGTGCTCCGGCGCGTCCATGGTGATCATGGTGCGCTCGTCGCCCTTCCGCCGGAACCCGCCCTTGACCAGCTGCGGAAAGTCGGGGTGCTGGCGGTCGGCGCTGAAGCGGCGGTCGTTCAGGACCGTCCGGACGTCCTCGTGCCGGGTGACGACCCAGGCCCAGCCGCCGTCGGGCAGTCCCACCTTCGAAACCGGATCCTCTTCGCGGATCTCCTCGTACGCCGGCGGCGGCGCGAACGGGCACGTGCGGGTCATCGGGAACTCGTGCTTCTCGACGGTGGTCATGGCGTCCCCCTCACCAGGTCACGGGCAGGCAGTAGAGGCCGAAGATCTGCGCGTCGTGCTTGAACGGCAGCTGGTCGACCGGCGCGGCCAGCTTCAGCTCCGGGATGCGGCGGAAGAGCGTGTCGAAGACGATCTGCAGCTCCATCCGGGCCAGGTTCTGGCCGAGGCACTGGTGCGGCCCGAAGCCGAAGGCGACGTGGTGGCGCGCACCGCGTTCGAGGTCGAGCTTGTCGGCGTCTTCGAACGCGGCCTCGTCGCGGTTGCCGGAGTAGCTCAGGCCCAGGACACCCTCGCCAGCGCGGATCAGCTGACCGCCGATCTCGACGTCCTCGGTGGCGACGCGCGAGGTCGCGAACTCCGCGATCGTGAAGTACCGCAGCAGCTCCTCGACGGCGTCGAGCGTCTTGCCCGGGTCGTTCTTGATGATCTCGAGCTGGTCCGGGTTCTCCAGCAGCGCGACGGTGCCGAGCGAGATCATGTTCGCCGTCGTCTCGTGCCCGGCGAGGAGCAGCAGGAACGCCAGCGAGACCAGCGAGTCGTGGTCGACGTCGCCGTGCTCCTCGCGCTGCTTGAGGATCTGCCGGCCGAGCAGGTCGTCGGTCGGGTCGGCCTCCTTGGTGGCGACCAGCTTGTCGAGGTAGTCCTGCATCTCTTCGACGGCCTGGATGCGCGCCTCCTGCGTCACCTCGCGGTTCAGCAGGGTGGAGCTGCGCGACTGGAAGAAGTCGTGGTCGGCGTACGGGACGCCGAGCTGCTCGCAGATGACCAGCGACGGCACCGGCAGCGAGAGCGCCGAGACCAGGTCGGCGGGCTTCGGGCCGGCCAGGATCGCGTCGATGTGCTCGTCGACGATCTGCTGGATCCGCGGCTGCAGCGCCTTCATGCGCTTGACGGTGAACTCGCCGACGACCTCGCGGCGGGCGGCACCGTGCTCCGGCGGGTCCATGTTGATCAGCGACGCGGTGAACCGGCGGCGCTGCGGGCGCCCGCTCTTCGTCAGTATCGGGAAGCCCGGGTTGAACCGGTTGGAGCTGAACCGCGGATCGGTCAGCATCTCCCGGACTTCCTCCAGGCGGGTGATGGCCCAGGCGTCCGAGCCGTCGGGCAGGCCGACGCGCTGGACCGGGCCCGCTTCGCGGAGCTTTTCGTAGGCCGGCGGCGGCGCGAACGGGCAGCTCCGCTCCAGCGGGAACACCTCGCCCCGCGTGGCAGGTTCGGCAACTTCGGTCATGGGACCCCCTAAAACGGACGTAACGTATGCGGAGGATTACATTCCGGTTCTAGAACCCAAGGTACTCAAGTGGAGGGAAGTCGTCCACTAGCTAACGGGTGACTCACTCGAGTTCGAGTGTGTGGCCGCCTGACCATGCGAGAATCAGCCCGCGCGATCCAGCGAGAGGCGAACGGCATGACGGCAGACCCCGAGACGACCCTGCGGGCGGACGCGCGGCGCAACCGTGACCAGATCCTGGCCGCCGCGAAGACCATCTTCGCCGTTTCCGGTCCCGAGGTGCCGATGGAGGAGATCGCCCGCGCGGCCGGCGTCGGCGTCGGCACGCTGTACCGCCGGTTCCCGGACCGGGACGCGCTGGTCCGCGCGGTCGCGATGGACAACTTCGAGCGGGTGCTGATCGACGCGCGCACGATCGCCGCGGAGGAGACGTCGCCGTGGCGTGCGCTCGAGCGGCTGCTGCGGCAGTCGGTGGAGCTGCAGCTGAGCATCCAGCTGGCGATGGTGTCGCACCGGGCGCTGGTGATCCTCAAGGGCGACCCGGAGGTCCGGCGCCTGCGTGACGAGATCCTCGAGGTGGTCGACGACTTCGTCCGCGGCGCCCAGGCCGAGGGCAAGCTGCGCCCGGACGTCGGTGCCGGGGACATCGCCATCCTCTTCGCGACGCTGCTGCGGCAGGTGCGGGCGAAGGCGCCGGAGATCGCCGAGATGGCGGCGCGGCGCTGCGTCGGAATCATGATCGACGGGCTCAGCGCGTTCCCGAGCACCGAGCTGCCGGGCCGCCCGATCACTTCGGCCGATCTGGAGCCCACGGACGACCACAGCTGATTCTTCGGTTTCCGTGTTAGGGTTCCGCCTCGTTCTGCCGAATTCTGGTTGCGGGCGGGAAAATGCGACGAACAATGCTGGCCGTGGTGTTGACGATTCCCTTCTTGGCGGTCGCCGGCTGCGGTGACGGCCCGGTCGGCGGCGTGGCGGCGCCCGCGGTTGTGGTCCCGCCTTCGACGACGGCGCCCAGCGTGCCGGCCACGTCGGCCACCCCCGTGTCGCCGACGCCGTCTTCCCCTGTGGTGGTACCGACTCCGACACCGCCGTCGACGACACCGGTGCGCGGCTGCCGCAGTCCCGAGTTCACGACGTCCGACGCCGACGGCGGCTGGTCGGACGGCGGCTACTACGTCCACAACAACATGTGGAATCAGGACGAAGCGGGCCCGGAAACGCTGCGTGCGTGCGCGTACGACAACTGGTACGTCGATTCCAGTCAGCCCGACTCGACGTCGGTGAAAACCTATCCGAATGTGCACAAGGACATCAACGAACAAAAGGGGAAACCGTTCAACGACTATTCGGTGATCAGGACGACGTTCGCGGGCCGCGGCCCGGGCGTGGGCATCTACGACGTGGCGTACGACCTGTGGCTGAACGGAGTCGGCGACGGCAAGGGCGTCAGCGAGCTGATGGTGTGGACGGAGAACCTGAAGCAGCAGCCGTCGGGCGACAAGCTGGCGACGTACACGGCGGGAGGGTCGACGTACGACGTCTGGGCGGACGACGACGGGTACGTGGCGTTCGTTTCACGGGCGACGCAGTACTCGGGCAGCTTGGACCTGAAGGCGATGATCGCCTGGGCGATCGGCAAGGGCCTGATCCCGCCCAACCCGACCGTGAACCAGATCGGCTACGGGATCGAGTTCTGCTCGACGGGCGGAGGCAAGGCGAGGTTCACGCTGACCGAATTCTCGGTGACGATGAGCTAGCGCGCGTACCGCTGGATGGTCCGCTGGGACGGGCGGAACAGCGGCCAGCCGACCACGAGGTTGACCATGCACAGCACGACGGCGATGGCCGGGAGGAAGAGGTAGGCCGCGATTCCCGGCGTCACGAGGTGGACGGTCCGGGTCACCTCCTCAGCTGACCACGTGAAGCGGGCAGTGAAGGTCACGTAGAAGATCGACGATGCGAAGAGGCCGGCGCCGGCCGGTACGCCGAGCGGGTAGAGCGCCAGTGCCGACTTTCGCCGGTCGAGGAGGTGCCCCTGGGGGAGCGTCGTCACCCAGCCTCGGGCCAGGGTCATCGTTACGCCGGAGACCAGCACGAACAGGCCGAGGGAGACGCCCGTGGCTACTGTGGAGACGAGCATCGCGCCGGACCTGCCGGGGAGTAGGACGCCACCGATCGAAATCCCGAACCCGACCAGGACGCCCCCGGCCACCGAGACCACGCCCAGGCTCAGGCAGGAGCTGCGAAAACGCGCGGCCATGCGAGGTGGGATCCAGATCGGTCCGTTCACGTGCGCCCCCGGCACTCTGAGTACTTGTCCGACAGCTTAGCGTGGTCATAAACGACGGAGGCCACCACCCGAACCCGGGCAGTGGCCTCCGCTCGTGAACTCAGACGCCCAGCGGGTGCCAGACCGTCTTCGCCTCCAGGTACCTCCGCAGGCGAGTCAGGTCCGGTGCCTCCGTCCAGTCCGGCTCTGCCGAGGGCACCGTCAGTACCCGCTTCACCGTGTTCGCCGCTTCGCGCGCCAACCCCACGCGGTCTTCCGGAGATGCTCCCGTCGGGTCCAGCGCGTTCACGTCACCGTGCGACGCCAGCCACGGGCCCAGCTCCGATGCCCGCCCCGTCAGGATGTTCGCCACTCCGCCCGGTACGTCCGATGTCGCCAGGACCTCCGACAGCGTGATCGCCGGCAACGGCCTCTCCGCGCTCGACACCACCACCGCCGTCGAGCCCGTCGCCAGGACCGGGGCCAGGACCTCGACCAAGCCCAGCAACGACGACCCCTGCGGCGCGAGGATGCCCACCACGCCCGTCGGCTCCGGGACCGTGAACGAGAAGTACGGCCCCGCGACCGGGTTGGCCGAGCCCAGGACCGACGCGATCTTGTCCGTCCAGCCCGCGTACCAGACCCAGCGGTCGATCGCCGCGTCCACAATGGACTCGGCTTTCTTCGGCGCCAGTCCCTCCGAGGCCGAAACCTCCGCGATGAACTGGTCGCGGCGGCCCTCTAGTACCTCGGCCACCCGGTACAGCACCTGGCCGCGGTTGTACGCCGTCGCCGCGGCCCAGCCTCCGAACGCCTTGCGGGCCGCCACCACCGCGTCGCGGACGTCCTTGCGGGACGCGTGCGCCGCGTTCGCCAGGAACTTGCCCTTCGCGTCCGTCACCGGGTACACCCGGCCGGACTCCGAACGCGGGAACTTGCCGCCCACGTAAAGCTTGTACGTCTTCGCGACGGAAATCCGGTCAGACATTCAGGTACGCCTCCAGCCCGGTGCGGCCGCCTTCGCGCCCGAAGCCGGATTCCTGGTAGCCGCCGAAGGGGGCGGTGGGGTCGAAGCGGTTGAAGGTGTTGGCCCAGACCACGCCCGCGCGCAGCTGGTTCGCCATCCACAGGATCCGGGAGCCCTTTTCGGTCCAGATACCGGCCGAAAGCCCGTACGGGGTGTTGTTCGCCTTCGAGACGGCCTCGTCCGGTGTGCGGAAAGTCAGCACCGACAGCACCGGCCCGAAGATCTCCTCGCGCGCGATCCGCATCGACTGGTGGACGTTCGCGAACACCGTGGGGGCGAAGAAGAACCCGCGGTCCGGCATCGGGCACGGGCTGGTCCAGCGCTGCGCGCCCTCGGCGTCACCGGACTCGACGAGCCCGCGGATCTTCGCCAGCTGCTCGGCCGAGTTGATCGCGCCGACGTCGGTGTTCTTGTCCAGGGGGTCGCCGACGCGCAGCGTCGAGACGCGGTAGCGCAGCTTCTCCAGCACCTCTTCGGCGATGGACTCCTGCACCAGCAGCCGCGAGCCCGCGCAGCAGACGTGGCCCTGGTTGAAGAAGATGCCGTTGACGATGCCTTCGATGGCCTGGTCGAGCGGCGCGTCCTCGAACACGATGTTCGCGGCCTTGCCGCCCAGCTCCAGCGTCAGCTTCTTCGGCGTGCCCGCGACCTCGCGCTGGATCGCCTTGCCGACCTCGGTCGAACCGGTGAAGGCGATCTTGTCGATGTCCGCGTGCTCCACCAGGGACGCACCGATGTCGCCCGCGCCCGGCAGGATGTTGACGACGCCCGGCGGCAGCTCCGCCTGCCGGCAGATGTCGGCGAAGACCAGCGCGGTCAGCGGCGTCGTCTCGGCCGGCTTGAGGACCACCGTGTTGCCGGTGGCCAGCGCCGGCGCGATCTTCCAGGCCAGCATCAGCAGCGGGAAGTTCCACGGGATGATCTGGCCCGCGACGCCCAGCGGCTTCGGGTTCGGCCCGTAGCCCGCGTAGTCCAGCTTGTCGGCCCAGCCGGCGTGGTAGAAGAAGTGCGCCGCGGCCGTCGGGATGTCGGAGTCGCGCGACTCCTTGATCGGCTTGCCGTTGTCGAGGCTCTCCAGCACCGCCAGCTCGCGCGAGCGCTCCTGGATCAGCCGCGCGATGCGGAACAGGTACTTGGCGCGCTCGGTGCCCGGCATCTTGGACCAGGTCGAAAAAGCCTTGCGCGCCGCCTTGACCGCGGTGTCCACATCGGACTTCGACGCGGTGCCGACCTCGGCCAGCACCTCTTCGGTGGCCGGGTTGATCGTCTTGAGCGGCTCACCCGAGCCGTCGACGAACTCGCCGTTGATGAACGGCTTGTAGTGGTCCTTGAGGTTCGCGATGGCCCGGGATTCGGGCGCCGGCGCGTACTCGAAAACAGGCATCAGTCCACCGTCACGTAGTCGGGGCCGCTGTAGTGGCCGTCCACCTGGGTGCGGCGCTGCAGCAGCAGGTCGTTGAGCAGGCTGGACGCGCCGAAGCGGAACAGGTCCGGGACCAGCCACTGCTCGCCGGCGACCTCGTGCACGGCGACGAGGTACTTGATCGCGTCCTTCGTGGTCCGGATGCCGCCGGCGGGCTTGACGCCGCGCAGCTGGCCGGTCTGCACGTGCCAGTCGTGGACGGCCTGCAGCATGATGTGGGTGACCGGCAGCGTCGCGGCGGGGGAGACCTTGCCGGTGGACGTCTTGATGAAGTCGCCGCCGGCCAGCAGCGCCAGCCACGACGCGCGCCGCACGTTGTCGTAGGTCGCCAGCTCGCCGGTCTCGAGGATGACCTTCAGGTGGGCGTCGCCGCAGGCGGCCTTGATGGCCTGGATCTCCTCGAAGACGTCCATGTAGCGGCCTTCGAGGAAGGCGCCGCGGTCGATCACCATGTCGACTTCGTGCGCGCCGGCGTCGACGGCGATCTTGGTGTCGGCCAGCTTGATCTCCCGGCTCGTGCGGCCCGCGGGGAAGCCGGTCGCGACGGACGCGACGTGGACGCCGCTGCCCTTCAGCGCCTCGACGGCGGTGGCGACCATGTCCGGGTACACGCAGACGGCGGCGACGCGCGGGGTGTCCTGGCGTTCGGGATCGGGGCGGACGGCCTTCGCGGCGAGCGCCCGGACCTTGCCGTGGGTGTCGGCGCCCTCCAGCGTGGTCAGGTCGACCATGGAGATGGCGGTGTCGATGGCCCACCGCTTGGCGTCCTTCTTGATGCTGCGCGTGCCGAGGCCCGCCGCGCGCTGCTCGACGCCGACCTGGTCGACACCGGGCAGCCCGAGCAGGAAGCGGCGCAGGCTCGCGTCATCGCGAGCCGCGTCCACCAGCGGTGCCGGGGTGGCCGGCGCCGCTGACGTGCTGGTCGTGGCTGTCATGCGCCTGAGTCTAGGCGGCGGGTCCGACAGCGCGAGCCCCCATTGGTTGTGACGCTGGGTGCGGGACGCGTCACAACGCCGAGGTCAGGACCCTTCGATCTGCGGCGGCTCTGACCGCTTCGCCGGCTTCCGGTAGACGACGACCCCGCCCCAGAAGCCCAGGCCGTTGATCTTCACCGTCGGTGCCGTCGGGGGTGCGGGTGGCGCTCCCGACTTGTCCTCCAGCACGAACCCGCCCATGAAGCCGATCCCCGTCACGTCCACGTTGATGTCGTCCGGGACCGTGATCGTGATGCCGCCCATGATCGCGACCGCCGTGATCGTGCACTGCCGGTCCGCGAAACGGGCCTGGCGGAGGTCGATCTCCGCGCCGCCCCAGAAGGCGAAGCTCGTGTGCTGCGGTGGCAGGACCCAGCTGCCCTTGCGGACCGCGCCGGACATCACGCCGATCGACACCGGGGAGCCCGGGTGGCCGCCGATGCGCTGGTCCGGGAAGCCCAGCGCCCGCGTGGTCGCCGGCTCGATCGCCCCCGACGTCGACGGCAGGTCCTCCGTCACGGGTTTGAGCTCGCCGACCGTCTTCGCCGCGTACACCGTGGAAAGGCGTTCTTCCAGCTCGTTGACCGTGATCCGCCCTTCCGAGAGGGCGTTGTGCAGCACCTGGGCGACGCGTTCGCGGTCCGCGTCGGAAGCCCGCATCTGGTCGGGCGTCAGTTCGCTCACCCGGCGGAGCTTAGCGGCGAAAACCACCCACCGTGTCCACCTTCAGGAGGACACTGACCCCTATGGTCGAGTTTCCGGACGGCACCCGCGTCAGGGGGCGAGGTCTCGCCCGCCCGCGACCCGACGAACCCGAGCCGGACTTCGGGCTCTACCTGGGCACCAGCCGGCTGCGGCGCAAGCACGGCGGCGGCATCACCTGGCCGCACGAGTGGGTGACCTGGCCCGACTTCCTGCTACCGACGAATCCCCAAGACGCCCGCGAAAAGATCAAGGCCCTGCACGAACGAGCCAAGGTCGAAACCGTCGAAGTCGCCTGCTACGGCGGCGCCGGGCGGACCGGCACGGTGATGGCCTGCCTCGCGATCCTCTCCGGCGTCCCGGCCGGCGAAGCCGTCGCCTGGACCAGAAAGCACTACCACGAACGCGCCGTCGAAACGCCCTGGCAGCGCGGCTGGGTGAAGAGCTTCGCGAAACGACTAGATTGACCCGCATGGATGTGCACGTCGTCGATCACCCCCTCGCGAAGGCCCGCCTCTCCACGATGCGCGACGCGCGCACCGACAGCGCCGCGTTCCGGGCCGCGCTGCACGAGCTGACCGTCATGCTGGTCTACGAAGCCACGCGCGACGTGCCGGTCAAGACCGAGCGGATCCACACGCCGGTCGCGCGCACCGAGGGCTACAAGCTGGCCAAGCCGCCACTGCTCGTCCCGGTGCTGCGGGCCGGCCTCGGCATGGCCGACCAGGCGCACAAGCTGATCCCGGACGCGCAGATGGGCTTCGTCGGCCTCGCGCGCGACGAGGAAACCCTCAAGCCGACGCCGTACCTCGAGTCGCTGCCCGAGTCGCTCGCCGACCGGCCGGTCATGGTGCTCGACCCGATGCTCGCCACCGGCGGCTCGATGGAGTACACGATCCGGCTGCTCACCGATCGGGGCGCCGACGACGTCACGGCCATCTGCGCCCTGGCCGCGCCGGAAGGCTTGGCGCACCTGGAAAAGACCGGCCTGCCGGTCCGCGTCGTCACCGCCAGTATCGACGAGCGCCTCAACGACTCGGGCTTCATCGTCCCGGGCCTCGGCGACGCCGGTGACCGCCAGTACGGCGCCGTCTGAGCCGTTGCCGGTCCTGAAGTGGCGGTGGATCGCGGTGACGGCCGTCGCGGTCGCGGCCGTCACCGGCGGCCTGCTCTGGCTGTTCCTGGCCTGGTCCGGACGACCGGACGCGCCGGTCCGCATCGACGCCGTGAAGACGGCGTTCGGCGTCGGCGCGGGCGCGGGTGGCGTCTTCGCCTTGTGGCTGGCGACGCGCCGCCAGCGCACGCTCGAGCTGCAGCTCGCCGAGACGACCCGCGTCGCCGGCGTGACCGAACGCGACCTGGAGGAGCGTCGCGTCACCGAGCTGTACACGAAAGCCGTCGAGCAGCTCGGCAGCGACAAGGCGCCGGTGCGGTTCGGCGGGCTCTACGCGCTGGAGCGGCTCGGGCAGGACAACCCGAAGCAGCGTCAGACGATCGTCAACGTGCTGTGCGCGTACCTGCGGATGCCGTTCAAAGCTCCGGACGTCGGGCTCAAGGGCACCGCGGCCCGCGACCTGGCCGATGACCCCGAGGAAGGTGAGCTCCTCGTCCGGCTGGCCGTGCAGGAGCTGCTCAAGACGCACCTGAGCCACGACACGGCCGGCTACTGGCCGGGGATGTCGATCGACCTGCAGCGAGCCACGCTCGTCGACTTCCGGCTGAGCGGGTGCACCCTGGCCGGCGCCGACTTCAGCCGCGCCCGGTTCGTCGGTCAGCTCCACATCCGCGGCTCGCACTTCACCCGCCGCGTCGGGTTCTACGGCACCGAGTTCCGCGACATCGTGAACTTCGACCGGTCGGTCTTCGAGGAAGGCGCTTTCTTTTCCCGGGCGCACTTCACCAGCAACGTCCGCTTCACCCGGATCCGGTCCAGCGGCCGGTTCGAGTTTTCGCGCACGGTCTTCGAAGAGGGGGCCGACTTCGAGGGCGGCGAGCACGCGGAACTCGACCTGACCGACGCGCAGTTCCCTCAGGACGGCACCAAGTAGAGCTCCTGCCGTCCCAGCGTCGGCGCGTCGAGCGTCCAGTGCGCGAGGGCGTCCGGCGGCGGGCTGGGCAACCGGCGCAGGACCAGGTCGGGCCGCCGCGGCCGGACGTCGAAGTCGAAGAACGCGTAGTCCACCCGCAGTGCCGCGCGGACCCACCGGTCGCCGGCGCCGCGGGCGTCGATGGCCGCGGGCAGCAGGCCGCGGTCGGCGAAGACGTCGACGATCGCGCACTCGCACGTGTAGGCCAGCACGCCGATTTCCCCGGCGCTGCCGATCACCCGGCCGGCGGCGAGGCCGCGCAGGTCCCGGCCGATCTCGACGTACTTCGCGGTCGACGCGTAGTTCGAAGTGAGCGGCGCGAATTCGCGCGGCAGCCCCGGGGCCGCGTACGCGACGACACTGGCCGCGATCAGCACGAGCACACCGCCGACCGCGATCCGTCCGGAAACCCGCGCACACAGGAAGATCGTCGCCGCGGTGATACCGGCGCCGTAGTACCAGTGGTACGGCGGAACGGTCAGCAGCACGTACATCCCGTGGTAGAGCGCACCTCCCAGCGCCAGCAGCGAAAACGGCCGAAGCCGCCGGGCGGCGAAGGGCAGCGACACGAGCGGCAGGAACGACAGCACGGTCGTCCAGGGCGAGGTCCGGAGGTAGAACAGCGGCCCGTTGGCGAAGGTCCAGTCACCCCAGGCCCGTTGCGCGCCCTGCAGCGTCTTGATCACGAAGGTGTCCGGCACGGCCGCGCCGAGCACGACCCAGCTGAAAGCGAACCACGGCAGCGCGACGAGCGCGGCGCCGAGCACGGCCCGCCCGGATCGCAGCGAGAAACCCAGGACGACGGCGAAGATCAGCAGGTCCAGCCGCACGAGCGCGAGCGCGCCCGCGGTGAGCCCGAAAACCAGGGGCCGCCGTTCGACGGCGAAGACCGTGAGCCACCCGAGCACCGCCGACCCCAGGGCGACCTCCAGCCCGATCGACGACAGCAGCAGAGGGTTGACCGTCAACGCGGCGAACGTCAGCGCGGGGAACCAGCGCGGCAGCGCCGTGCCGAGCCGCCGCAGGGCCAGGACGAGCGCGACCTGGCTCAGCACGTACAGCACTCCGGCGGCGAAGACGGCGTCGCGCACCACGAAGGTCAGGGCGGCCAGGGCGAGAACGTTCGCCGGGGACGTCGCCGAGTTCGACGTCGCGTCGGCCAGCAGTCCCCAGTGCCCGTGGAACGCGAGGTTGCGCGCGTAGGCGAGCGTGATGAACGTGTCGTCGATGAGGTGCGGGCGGGCCAGCGCGAACACCAGCGCCGACACGCACGCGACGGCGGCGGGCAACCGCAGGCGAAGCTTGTCCGTGGTCCGGACCTGTTCGATGATCACGACCGGAAGTGGCCGCCGGATTCGCGGGAGTTGCGCGCAACAACCCGGCCGGTGCCGGCCACTGAGGGGTGTGACCAGCCATGCGACGGGGGCGCCGGTGGACGATCGGGTCCTGTGGGACCGGGCCGCGGGCGGCGACGAGGCGGCCTTCGGCGAACTCTTCGAGCGGCACGCCGAAGCCGTCTGGAACCACGCCTACCGGTTGACCGGGTCGTGGAGCGCCGCCGAGGACCTCACCTCGAACACGTTTCTCACCGCCTGGCGCCGCCGCGCCGACGTGACACTGGTGCGCGACAGTGCCCTGCCGTGGCTCTACACGGTGGCCGGCAACGCCGCCCGCGACGAGCACCGCGGCGCGAGACGGCGGCTGCGGCTGCTCCGGAAGATCCCCGACCCGCCGGTGGTGTCCGACCATGCCGACGCGGTCGCCGAGCGGCTCGACGGTGAGGAGCGGCTGCGCGAGATCGTCGAAGCCGTGCGGGCGCTGCCGAAAGCGCAGCGCGCGGTCGTCGAGCTGTGCCTGCTCGGCGACCTGAGCGTCGCCGACGCGGCCGCGGCGCTGGCCGTCGCCGAGGTCACCGTCCGCGCCCACCTGTCCCGGGCCCGCGCACGCCTGCGCACGTTGCTGAAGGAGGCAGAGAAATGAGCGACGACCTCGGTCTCCCGCCGCGGCGCGCGCTGCCGGACGACGTCCGCGACCGGCTGCGTGCCGAAGTCCGCGCCGGGATCGGGCAACCGCGTCGGACCAACCGCGTCTGGTACGCCGCGGCGGCCGCCGTGCTCGTCCTGGCCGCCGGCGCGGTCGTCGCGACGAAGACGTTCCGGCAGCAGCCCGTCGCGGGGCCGCCGCCCGCGGTCACCGGCGGCCTGACGCTCGACGCCCGGCTCGCGACCGCGGCACTGGATCGCTGCTGGGCGGCGGTCCAGGCCGCCGGCAAGACGGACCGGGTGCCGCCGCGCGAGGAGTGGGTCCCGCTGTTCACGGAGGTCTTGGCAGCGGACTCGATGGTCGCGGCGACCGCGGCCGGCAAGCCGATGTTCTGCGAGACGACCGAGACGACCGTGACGCTGTCGGACCCGGCGGCCACGCCCGCGTACGCGCCGGGTAC